>DATJVB010000041.1:0-4059 GCA_035502055.1 Thermoplasmata archaeon
GGCTCGCGACCGCCGCCGCGCTCGAGTGGGGTCCCGTCGCCGCGTTCCTCGCGAACTGGAGCGCGGCCGTGGCCGCGCACCCCGGGTCCGATCCGGCGAGCGCCAATCCGGCCGCCCTCGCCACGACGCAGGCGGGGTTCGCGAACGACTCGACGGCCCTCGCGGTCCTCGACGCGTTCTACGGGGCCCCGGGGGCGCCGGGGTTCAACGGGACCGACGACTGCGCGTCGGACCCGGCGAACGTGACGGCCTGCGCCGACGCGGCCGCCCGGGCGACCCTCCCCGCCGTCCTCGCGTCGGCGGTCCCGCCGGCGGAAGCGCCGGTCGCGGCCGGGGCGCTCGCCGACCTCGGGGTGCTCAACTTCACCGACCCGGCCGCGGAGGCGGCGGCCGTCGACGACGTGCTCGCGGACGAGTCGGGGCTCCCCGCCGCGTGGCTCGGGACCGTCGGCGACGCGTTCCCGACGCACGTCGCGACGGTCCAAGCGGTCGCGGCGTGGGCCGGGGCGATCTCGACGGGGACGCCGGTCGCCTCGTGGCCGCTCCCGGCCCCGGAGGCGATCCGGTCGCCGTACGTCGACGCCGCCGACGACGCGACCCTCGTCGTCGTCGACTTCACCGAGCCGTCGGGGTTCACCACGGCCGACGGGGCGACGCCCGTCCACGACGAGGTCGCGGCGCTCAACGGGCTCGTCCCGCCGGTGGTGGCGGCCCACGACCCGTCGGGCACGGTAAGCGTGCTGCAGACCGGCCCGGCCGCGCTCGACGCGGAGGAGGCGTCGGACCTGTCGAGCGACCTCGCCGTCGTGCTGCCGCTCACGGTCGGAGTGCTCGTGCTCATCTCGATGCTGTACTTCCGCAGTCCGGTCGTCCCACTCGTCACCTTCGCCGCCCTCGGCCTCGCCCTCGCCCTCGGCCTCGGCGGCGTCGTCCTCCTGGGGACGCTGGTGACCCACGTCGATCCCACGAGCCTCACGCTCGAGAACACGTTCGTCCTCGGCGTCGGGACCGACTACGCGATCTTCCTCGTGGCGCGCTACCGGGAGGAGCTCCACGGCGGCGCCTCCTCCTCGGAGGCGATCGTCACGAGCGTCACGTGGGCCGGGCAGTCGATCGCCACGAGCGGCGCGACGGCGGTGCTCGCCACCCTCGCGCTCGCCTTCTCGGGCGTCGCGCTCCTCTCCCAATGGGGGATGGTGCTGTCGCTCGCCGTCCTCATCGCGGTCCTCGTCGCGCTCACCGTCGTGCCGGCCCTCCTCGCGCTCTTCGGGCCCCGCGTCTTCTGGCCGGCGACTCGGGAGCGGATCGCCCGCGACGGGGCGACGGTCGCGGCGCGCGTCGCTGAGGAGCGGACGTACTTCTACCGCGCCGGGCGACGCGTCGCCCGACACCCCGTCGCGGTGATCGGCGTGATCCTCCTCGTCTCGGCGCCCCTCGTGGCGGTCGCCGCGACGTCCGGGACGTCGTACGACTTCTACGCGCAGCTCCCCGCGGGCCATCCGGCGGCCGACGGGCTCGCCCGGCTCGCCGCCACGTTCGGCCCGGGGTTCGCCTTCCCCCTCACGCTGCTCGTCACCTTCGACGGCCCCGTCCTCCCCGCCGCCGGCCCGAACGCGACCGAGTTCGCGACGCTCGACGCGCTCACCGCGCTCCTGAACGGCACGGCAGGGGTCGCGTCGGTCGATTCGCCGATCGGTCCGGCCGGGGCGCCGCTCGCGACGTGGCTCGCGTTCGACACCCTCCCGCCGGCGACGCGCGCCGAGCTCAACGAGACCGGCCGGTCGTTCGTCGGGTCCGACGGCCGGACGGTCGTCCTCACGGTCCAGCCGGGCGCCCCGGGCCTCTCGGGGAGCGCCGTCGCCCTCCTCGGCACGCTCCGGTCGGAGGTCGGCGCGTTCGCGGCCGACCACCCGGCGATCGCCTCGACGGCGTTCGGCGGCGGAGCGGCCGTGACGTCGGACATCCAGGCGTCGACGGCGGCCGCGACGGAGCGGATGGCGATCCTCGTCGCCGTCGGCCTCGTCCTCGTCCTCCTCGCGGTCCTCCGGTCGATCGTCGTGCCGCTCCTCGCCGTCGCGACGATCGGCCTCTCGATCGGATGGGCGTGGGGGATCACGAACCTCGTCGTCGCCGACCTCCTCGCCCGGCCGCTGTTCTACTTCGTCCCCACCGTCCTGTTCATCCTCATCCTCGGCCTCGGGATCGACTACAACATCTTCCTCCTCACGCGCGTCCGCGAGGAGCGCCTTCGGGGCCGGCCGCCCGTCGACGCGACGGTCCACGCCGTCGGCCGGACGGGGGGGATCATCTCGGCGGCCGCC
Source organism: Thermoplasmata archaeon (assembly GCA_035502055.1). Taxonomy (GTDB): domain Archaea; phylum Thermoplasmatota; class Thermoplasmata; order Lutacidiplasmatales; family UBA184; genus Lutacidiplasma. The sequence goes on from DATJVB010000041.1 coordinate 2,322, forward strand.
GTCATCCTCGCGAGCGCGTTCGCGATCCTCGCGACGGGCGACTTCCTCCTCCTGCAGGCGATCGGGTTCAGCGTCGCCGTCGCGATCGTGCTGGACGCGACGGTGGTGCGGACGTACCTCGTGCCGGCGGCGCTCGTGCTCCTCGGGCGGCGGTCCGGAGGCCCGGCACCGCGGGCCGGCGACGCGCCGCCGCCGTGACGGCCGGAGCCCCTAGAGGAGCGCGGCGCGGGCGTCGGCGACGTGGCCCGCCGCGTCGCGCGACTCGATGACCTTCGCGATGCGGCCGCCCGCGTCGATGAGGAACGTGACCCGCCGGGCGCGCCCCGCCGGGTTGAGCACCCCGTACGCCCGGGCGACGGTCTTCTCGGTGTCGGCGATCAGCGGGAACGGGAGGGCGTACTTGCCCGCGAACGCCGCCTGGTCCTCGACGGGGTCGACGCTGACGCCGACCACGTGGACGCCCTTCGTCCGAAAGTCGGCGTAGGCGTCGCGGAACCCCTTCGCCTCGATCGTGCAGCCGGTCGTGTCGGCCTGGGGGTAGAAGTACAGGACGACCGGATGCCCCTTCAGCTGGGCGAGGGAGAGCGGCTGGCCGGTCTGGGTGGGCGCGGTGAACTCCGGGGCGGACTCGCCGACGGTCGGCATGCCCACCCGACCCGGGGCCGGTATAAATCGGGGGCGGCGGGCTACGGGCGGCTCACGGTGACGAGCGTCTCCGTCGACTTGATGCCGGGGATGCGGCGGATCCGGTTCATGATCACGTCGAGCGCCTCGTGGATGTGCGGCGCCTGCAGCTTCACGATAAGGTCGAACGGGCCGGTGACCCCCTCCACCTCGACGACGTGCGGGATCGCCCGGGCGCGCCGGGCGACCTCCTCGACCTCGCCCACCGCGGTCTCGACGAGCAGGTAGAGCGTCTCCATCGCGCGGGTGTCCCACGGACGGTCGACCGGCTCTAAAGGCTGTCGTGCCCGGGACCGGCAAAGAGGTTAAGCGGCCCCGGCGGCCGAGGCGGAGCGCGATGCCGCTTCGGGTCCGGGACACCCTCACGGCCCGTCTCCGGACCGTCGGCCCGACTCGCGGCCGCCCGACCACGATGTACGTCTGCGGCCCGACGGTGTACGACCGGGCGCACGTGGGACACGCCCGGACCTACCTCTACTTCGACGTCGCCCGGCGGGCGCTCGAGGCGATGGGCGGGCGGGTGCGGCACGTCGAGAACATCACCGACTTCGAGGACAAGATCACGGCCCGCGCCGCGGCGCTCGGCGTCCCGTGGCGTACCCTCGCCCGGCGGGAGATGGTCGCCTTCCGGCGCGACATGGACGCGCTCGGCCTGCGGCCGCCCCACGTCGCGCCCCGGGCGAGCGCGTTCGTGCCGGCGATGGCGGCGCTCGTCCGGCGGCTCGACCGGCGCCGGCTCCTCGAGCGTCGGGATGACGGCTGGTACTTCCGCGGGGATACGCTACCGGTCGGCGAGCGGAACTTCGCCCTTGGGCTCACCCTCGCGCGACACGCCGTCGCCGAGCCGGGGGTCGAGCCGCCGGGCGCCGACCGGATGACCCCCGAGTTCCTCGTCTGGCGGCCCCAGTCGCCGCCGCTCCCGTCGTGGCCGGGGCCCCTCGGCCGGGGCATGCCGGGATGGCACCTCGAATGCTTCGTGATGGCGGAGCGGCACCTGGGCCTCCCCGTCGACCTCCACGGCGGGGGGCTCGACCTCGTCTTCCCGCACCACTTC
>DATJVB010000042.1:0-12849 GCA_035502055.1 Thermoplasmata archaeon
CCGAACACGCCGAGGAACAGGTTCCCCCGGTGGAACGCCGCCGGCTGGCCGAACAGCGACCGCACGACGGTCCCCGGCCCCGCCGGCACGAGCGCGGCGAACCGGGCGGCCGTCGCGGGATCGGGGCGGGGGATCCTCCGGTTCGCCATCCGACGACCCCGACCCTCCCCCGTCCCCGCCCGCAGCGCGTCCCGGGACCGGGTCACGGCGAGGCGGGGCGGCCCCCGACCGCGCCGACCTCGGCCTGGCAACGGGGGCAGAGCATCCCGCGGGGTCCCGGCGGGAGCGGGTCGCCGCACAGCGGGCACGTCGCGCGCGAGTCGGCGGCGGCGAGGAGCTCCATCACGCTCGTGCGGAGCGCGGGGTTCGGGAGGGGCGCGTCCTCCGCGGCCCCCGCGGTGCCGCGCCCGACCTCGGGGCGGAACCCCTCGAACCGGGGCCGGTACACGCCCGTCTGCCGGTCCAGCGTCGCGAGCCCGCGGGCCGCGAGGGTCTTGAGCGCCGAACTTCCGAACTCCCGGACGCCGCCGAAGATCTGCGACACCTCGAACGGCGTGAGGCCGTGCGACTCGACGAGGACCTCGAGGACGCGGGCGACGCGCACGGAAAGCTCGCCCCGCGCGAGCGCCGTGTCGACCTCGTGCGAGATCCGGCTCGTCCGGCGGACGCGGCGGGCGATCGGCAGGTGGCCCGCCCGGGGATCCCGCTCGACGGTCCCCTCGACCAGGTCGAGGTCGAGCCGGTACCGCGCGTCGGTCCCGTAGAGGAGGAGCGCGACGCCGAACGGCACGATCCGGCCCCGGCGGACCGCCTCGGCCGTGGGGGCGAGCGCGAGGAGCGGCACCCCGCCGTCGCCGGCGAGGGCGCGCCGGCCGCCGTCGCGCGCGCGCCGGATCGGGTAGATGTCCCGCGCGAGCCACCGGGCGACCATCCGCGTCGGTCGTCCGCCGGGGGGCGTCACGTCGGCGGCGCCGTCGGGCTGGAAGGCGACGCGGGCGATCGGCGTCGACCACTCCCACGCGGGCCCCGGGGGGGGCGGGTCGACGAGGGCGAGCTCGGCCTCGGCGAAGGCGGACGCGGGGTTCGCGAGCGCCGCGTAGACGGACGCGTACCGGGTCCCGTCGACCTGGATCTCGAACCGCGCGATCGCCTCCCGACGGCCGGCCCGATGCTCCTCGTACGCCCGGGCGAGCGCCGCCTCGGAGGCGGCGTCGTGGGCGTCGCCGCCCACCGCCCGGGCGAACGACTCGACCTCAGCGAGCGTGACCGGCGGCACCGTCCCCCCCACCGGCGAGAAGATGCTCGTAGAGCGAGATAAACCGTCGGGCCGTCGCGACGATCGACCCGGTCGCGACGACCCGGGCGCGCGCGGCGCTCCCGAGCCGGGCCCGCCCGCCCGGGTCGTCGAGCAGCTCGCCGAGGGCCCGGCCGAGGGGGCCGTCGGTCCGAACCGGCGCGAGCCGGCCCGTGGACCCGTCGTCGATGAGGTCGGCCGGGCCGCCGTCGTCGGACGCGAGGCAGGCCACGCCCGACGCCATCGCCTCGAGGAGGGCGACCGACGAGGTGTCCGACGTCGACGGGAGGACGAAGACGTCCGTCTGGGCGAGCAGCGCCGGCTTCTCCTCCTCGGTGACCGGCCCCACGAACCGGACTCGGCCCATGAGGGCGGGGTCCGTCGCGAGCCGGTGCCGCACGGCGGCCTCCTCGGGGCCGGCGCCGGCGACGATCCCGGCGAACGGCCGGTCGCCGGCCTCGGCGAGCGCCGAGAGGAACCGGTGGACGCCCTTGTCCTGCGTCAGCCGGCCGAGGTACGTCACGATCGGGCCGTCGGGGAGCCCGCACCGCGCCCGCCAGTCGGGCACGCGGACGCCGGGGTGGAACCGGTCGACCTCGATGCCGTTCGGCACGACCTCGATGGGCCGCCGGAACGGCTTCCGAGCGTGGGTCTCGAGCGCGCGCCGGGCCGCGAGCGTCGGGGCCGTCGTGAGGTCGCACCGCCAGTAGGTGCCGAGGCTCCAGATCCACGCGACCCGGAGGAACACGTCGGCGCTCCATCGCTCTCGGAATGCGTCGCGCATCGCGCCCACGTTCGTGTGGAACGTGCCCACGAGCGGCTTCCGCCACGCCCGCGCGGCGAGGAAGCCGGCCATGCCGAGGAGGCCGGGCGTGTGGAGGTGGGCGACGTCGAACCGCCGACCGGCCCCGCGCGCGAGCCGCGCGAACGGGAACACCGCCCACCGGTAGCCGCTGTAGAGGGGGACCGGCACCGACCGGGTCCGGACCACCGCGAGACCGTCCGGCTCCGGCGGACGCCCCGCTCGCGGACCGCCCGGATCGGGGGCGAAGACGGTCACGTCGTGGCCGAGCGAGCGGACCGCGCGCGCCAGGCTCGCGACCTCGATCGCGACGCCGTCGCGCGTCGGGAGGAAGCTGTCGGTGAAGAACGCGATCTCCACGGCGCTACAGCTCCCGGGCGAACGACCGCCCGAGGATCCCGCGGACCCGGGCGTCGAAGCTGTCGGGGCCGACGGACGCGACGAGGATGGACCCGGTCCGCGCGACCTGCTGGGCGGTCCACTGGACGAACTTGACCATCGTCTCCGTCGCCCCGCCCGAGGCCATCACCTCGAGCGCGTCGACGTACACGAGCGCCCCGCCCGGGCGCTCCGTCGCCTCCCGGATCCGGCCCGCGATCACGTCGGAGGGGAGGGCGCCGTCGCCCGGCGCGCCCATCCCCGGAACGTCGACGAGGAGCACCTCCGCCTTCGCGGCGGCCGCGGCGCCGAGGTCGGGAGGATGGAACGTCACGACGAGGAGGCGGGGGAACCGGTCGACGGCCCCGCGGACGAGCCGCGGGCCGCGCTCCGGTCGCGGCTCGAGCACGAGGTACGACCAACCCGGCTCGAGCTCGGGCGCCGGCTCCGGCGCCGGGACCGGTCGGGCCGCCGGCCGGAACAGCGGGGCGTACGCCGCCCGGGGCGGCGGGGCGAGGAGGTTGCGACGCTTGAGGTCGACGTCCTCCTTGAGGTGCGCGAGACGGCTCTGGACGAGGAGCCGGATCTCCGCCGCCGTGTGCCCCCGGGCCGCGTGCTCGAGCATCTCGCGGAGCGCCTCGCGCAGCCCCTCGCCGTACCCCTCGGCGTACGCGTCCGCGTACTCCTGGTCGGCCGCCGCCCTCGGGGGGCGGCCGGTCGCCGTCCCCGCCGGGTCCGTCACGCGCGGGCCGGCGCCGACGCGGGGGGCGCTGGGACCGCCTCCGGCCGCGTCGGCGCGGTGGGACGGACCGCCGCCTCCTCGGCGGCCGCGAACTTGTAGCCGTAATGGATCACGCCCGCCCGGCCCTCCTCGCGGAGCTTCCGGAACGTCGCCCGCACCTTGAGGCCGATCCGGACGCTCGCGGGGTCGATGTCGACGATCTGGCCGGTCAGCTGCGGGCCCTCCGTCGTCCGGACGATCGCGAGGACGTACGGCACCTGCATCTCGAACCCCTCCGACGGCTCGTGGACGACGGTGAAGGTGACGACCTCCCCTTCACCGGAGAGCTGGAACGGCTCGAGCCGTCCGATCGACTGCCGGTGCTTCGCGCACGACGGGCAGACCGCCCGGGGCGGGAAGTAGACGGTCCGGCAGTTGGTGCACCGGGCGCCGCCGAGGTTGTACCGTCGCGGGGTCTCGCGCCAGAATCGTGCGATCGACATCGTTCGTTCCCTCCTCCCTCTAGTTCACCCGCTCCAACAGATGGACGACGCTCGTCGCACCGGTCCCGCCGACGTCGTGCGCGAGGCCGACCGTCGGCGAGCCGGACTGGCGGTCGCCCGCCTCGCCCCGAAGCTGGCGGACCAGCTCGACGACCTGGGCGATCCCGACGGCCCCGAACGGACGTCCCTGGGCCTTGAGCCCGCCGGACGGGTTCACGGTCAGCGGTCCGCCGCCCCGGAACGCGCCCTCGGCGAACCCGCGGCCCGCGGTCCCGCGCGGGGCGAGCCCGAGGTCCTCGAGCGCGACGAGCGCGGCGATCGAGTACGCGTCGTGGACCTCGGCGACGCCGACGTCGCGCGGCGTCCGCTTCGCGATCCCGAACGCCCGCTTCGCGGCGACGACGGTCGAGTCGAGCGACGTGAGGTCCCGCCGGTGGTGGAGCGCCATCGTGTCGGTCGCCGACTGGCTCGCGGCGATGCGGATCGGCGTGTCGGTGAACTTCCGGGCCCGCTCGAGGGGTCCGAGGACGACGGAGGCCGCCCCGTCGGAGAGGGGGGCGCAGTCGAGCATGCCGAGCGGCTCCGCGACGGGCGAGGCGCCGAGGACCTGGTCGATGGTGAGCCGGTTGCGGAAGTGCGCGTTCGGGTTCTTCGCGCCGAACTCGTGGGCGTGGACGGGCACGGCGGCGAGCTCCTCCCGGCGGGTGCCGAAGTCGTGCATGTGCCGACGGGCGACCATCGCCCAGAGCGCCGGGAGCGTCGCGCCGAAGACGATCTCCCATTCCATGTCGGCGGTCCCGCTCGTGACGCGGTTCCCCTCGGTGTCCGGCACGTCGGTGAGCTTCTCGGCGCCCCCGACGACGACGAAGTCGTAGAGCCCGCTCGCGACGGCGAGGTACCCCTGGTGCAGCGCGAGCGCGCCCGAGGCGCCGCCCGCCTCGACGCGCACCGCCGGGAGGTGGTGCCCCGCGAGGCCGGCGTAGTCGACGATGAGCGGGGCGATGTGCTCCTGCTCGATGAGCGAACCGCTCGCCATGTTGCCGAAGTAGAACGCGCTCAGGTCCTGGGAGGAGAGCTTCGCGTCGACGAGCGCCTGGAAGCCGGCCTCGATGCCGATCTCGCGGAACGACCGGTCCCACAGCTCGCCGAACCGGGTCATGCCGACGCCGAGGATCGCCACGTCGCGCACGCTACGACCCCCCCATGTGGATCTTGCCCCGGAACTTCGCGTACACCGCGTACGGGATCTCGATGCCGGCGTCGAGGAACTGCTGGATCCGGGGGCCGAACGACCGGTCGTACGTCCGAAGCTCGTCCGTCGTCTCGAGGTCGAACGCGTCGGAGCCGGCGCCGCTCCCGTACCCGACGACGAGGACCCGCTGGCCGGGCTCGGCGACGTCGAGGACGTTCGCGAGCCCGATGAGCGCGGCGCCCGAGTAGGTGTTGCCGATGTACGGCGTGACGAGCCCGTAGCGCATCTGCGCGTCGGTGAAGCCGAGCTGCCGGCCGACCCGCTGGGGGAACTTGCCGTTCGGCTGGTGGAAGACGACGTGGGCGTACTCCTTCGGGGAGGTGCCGACGGCCTCCATCATGCGATGCGCGCATTCGGTCACGTGCCGGAAGTAGGCGGGCTCGCCCGTGAACCGGCCGCTGTGGCTCGGGTACCGCTGCCCCTCCCGGCGCCAGAAGTCCGGGGTGTCGGTCGTGTACGAGAGGGTCCGGTGGATCCGGGCGATCACCTTCTCCCGCCCGATGATGAAGGCGGCGCCGCCGGCGCTCGCGGAGTACTCGAGGGCGTCGCCGGGCGCCCCCTGGCTCGTGTCGGAGCCGATCGCGACGCCGTACCGGACCATCCCCGAGGCGACGAGACCGAGGCACGTCTGGATCGCCGCCGTGCCCGCCTTGCACGCGAACTCGAAGTCGGCGGCGGTGAGGTTCGGCGTCGCGCCGACGGCCTGCGAGACGACGGTCGCCGTCGGCTTCACCGCGTACGGGTGCGACTCGCTCCCCACGTAGACCGCGCCGAGCTCCTGGGGGTCGATCCGGCCGCGCAGGAGCGCGATCCGGAGCGCCTCGGTGCTGATCGTGATCGTGTCCTCGTCGGGCGCGGGGACGCTCTTCCGGACGACGTTGAGGCTCTGCCCCATCGACGCCCCGTCGGTCCCCCAGACGCGGCCGATCTCCTCCGGCGTGATCCGGTACCGGGGCACGTACGCCCCGTAGCTCACGATCCCTGCTTCGTTCATCGACTGGCTCCCTAGAGCTCCTCGAGCCGCTCGAGCACGTCCGCCGGGCCGAGCGGGGTGGAGAGGAGCGGGATGTTCTCGACCTCGCTCAGCCGGACGGCGAGCGGGTCGATGCGGCCGGGGTTCGAGAAGACGACCGCGGCCGGCTTGAGCGGGTGGGCGCGCACGGCGACCATCGGGGACCGCCCGTACCGCACGTTCGCGAAGATGAGCGCGCGCTGCGTCGTCCAGCCGTACACCTCCACGAACCGCGACGCGTCGATCGCGAGGATCGCCCGGGGGGCGTCGAGGAGCGTGAACCCGTGGATGTCGCGGTGGAGGTCGACGCGGCTCGCCGGCTTCGCCTCGAGCGCGTCGGCGAGCGACTTGAGCGGCACCGCGATCGAGAACTCCCGCATGCCGATGATCCCGTCGGAGTGCGGCCGGACGGAGAGCCGCTGGCCGATCCGGCTCCCCTGCCGCTCGTCGATCGCGAACAGCGCCTCCACGTACCGCCGGATGAACCCGGCGCCGGGGCTCGCCCGCCGCTCGGCCTCGTAGTCGCTGACCACCGACGGGACGGTGGTGAGCGCCCGGGCGAGATCGCGCTGCGAGATGCCGAAATCCTCCCGCCACTTCCGCAGCGTGCGCCCCGGGTGGGCCGAGAGGACGACCTCGCCCGCGATCTTCTCGCGGAGCTCGGCCTCCACGTCGCGAGCGAGTTGGTCGGGGTATAAAGCGGTGCGGCTGCATGACGTGCGGGGGGTTCGACAGGAGCCGATTCCCCCGAAGGGGATCGGGAGTGGACCGGGCGAGACTCTCCGGCCGGGGACGGTCCCCCGGGCCCTTTGAACTCGCGGCCTCTACCTTGCCAAGGTAGCGATCTTCCGGACTGATCTACCGGCCCACGGCCCGCCGACGCCGCCCCGCCCTTAAGGGTTTGGCCGGCGGGCGTGCCGGATTGACACAACGGTTATCCCCACGGCCCGGCTCCCGCCGGCGATGCCCGACGAGACGTCGGCCGGCGAGCCGATCGACGTGCTGCTGCGGAGCACGCGGGACCTCCTGCGACCAGAGGAGATCGTCCGGGAGGCGACCCGCGACCTCGTGAAGGCGGAGATCCGGGCCCACCTTGAGAAGACGCTCCGGGACGACCCGAAGCTCGCCCGGGACCTGCACGACGCGGTCAAGGGAATGCTCGAGGCGCGCGCGATGGAGTACGCGGCGCTCCTGCGGATGGGGACCGTCACGGCGCGCCTCGGCGTCGCCGCGATGCCCCCGAAGATCCGCACGGCGATCATGAAGGACGTCGTCGAGCTCATCAGCCACGAGCTCGGCCAGATCGTGGAGAAGTCGATCGAGCCATGAGCGGTCTCGGGCCGGACCAGGTGCGCATCTACGAGGTGAAGCGCGTCGACGTCGAGGGCGCCATCGTCATCGACGGCTTTCCCTCCGTCGGCCTCGTGAGCTCGATCGTCGCGAACTACCTCATCGACACGCTCAAGATGGAGCAGATCGGCATCGTCGAGTCGCCGGCGTTCCCGACGGTCTCGCTCGTCCGGAACGGCCACCCGCAGCACCCCGTGCGGATCTACGCGGGCCACCCGCCCGCGGACCGCGTCGGACGCGTCGCGGACCGGATCGTCGCCTTCGTCTCCGAGTTCCACCCGCCCCCGAACATCATCCACCCGCTCGCGACCTCGATCATCGAGTGGGTGATCGAGCAGCGGTGCGCCCTCCTCGTCTCCCCCGAGGGGCTCGTCGTCGACCGGCCTCCCGAGGGACGCGGCCGGGGCCCCCGGCTCGCCGACGTGAAGGTGTTCGGCGTCGCGAGCACGCAGAAGGCCCGGGACCTGTACATCGATCCCAACACGCTGCCGTTCACCGAGGGGGTGATCACCGGCATCGCCGGCGTCCTCCTCAACGAGGGCCGCCGCCGCGGGTTCGACGTGCTCACGTTCCTCGCCGAGGCCCAGGCCGACTACCCGGACGCGCGCGCGGCGGCGCGGGTGATCGAGACGATCAACCGGATCCTCCTTAGGACCCCGCTCGACCCGGTCCCGCTCTACCACGAGGCCGAGCGGATCGAGCAGCAGCTCCTCTCGATCCAGCGGACCGCCGCGGAGCGCGGGCACGCGGACCGTCCGGCGACGCCGGCGACCCCGATGTACCGGTAACCGGGCCGAGCCTAGCCGGCCGGGGCGGGCGCCGTCCCTTCGGGCGGCCCGGCCGGAGCCGAGCGTCCCGCGGGGACCTGGGCGAGGAGGTCCTTCACGCCGGCGATCAGCCGGTCGGCGTCGCGCCGCGTGTTGTAGAGGTAGAACGACGCGCGGACGTTCCCCGCCAGGCCCCGGCGCTCGTACCACGAGTGGACGCAGTGGCGTCCCGACCGGACGAGGACCCCGTGCCCCGTGTCGAGGAACAGGGCGGCGTCGTTCGGGTCGACCCCGTCGACGTGGAACGCGACGAGGCTCGGCCGGTCCGCCGGATCGTCGGGGCCGAGGACGTGGAGCCGGGGCTCGCCCTCGAACGCCCGCGTGACCCGCGTGTTCAGGGCCCGGTCGTGCGCGCGGAGCTCCTCCCAGTCGAATCCGGCCAGGAAGTCGAGGGCGGCGCCCGCGCCGATCACGCCGGCGTAGTTCTGGAGCCCCCCCTCGAACCGGTGGGGCGGGGGCCTAAGCTCGTGCCCCTCGAGCGTCGACCATTCGACGGTCTCGCCGCCGACGATGAGGGGGCGCAGGACGCCGAGCGCGGGGAGCGTCGCCGCGAGCACCCCGGTCCCGGTCGGTCCCATCATCTTGTGGGCGGAGAGGGCGTAGTAGTCGACGCCGAGGGCGCCGAGGTCGACCGGGCCGTGCGGCGCCGCCTGGCAGCCGTCGATCAGCACCTTCGCCCCCCGGGCATGGGCCCGCTCGACGATCTCCCGGACCGGGAGCGACCGTCCGTCGAGGTTCGAGGTGTGGAACATGCTCACGAGCCGGACGTTGTCGGCCACCGCGGCGTCGAACGCCTCCCCGTCGAACGAGCCGTCCTCGGGGAGCGCGAGGACCTTGAGGGCGATGCCCCGCTCCTTCGCGAGCCGCTGCCAGACGATGAGGTTCGAGTTGTGCTCCTGGTCCGTGACGAGGACCTTGTCGCCCGGGCTCCACGGGAACCCGTTCGCGACGAGGTTGATCGCCTCCGTCGCGTTCCGGACGAAGATGATCCCGCGCCGGTCCGTCGCGTGGAAGAACCGGGCGAAACCGTCCCGCGCCGCCTCGAACCGGTGGGAGACCTCCTCGGCGAAATGGTGCAGGCTCCGACCGCCGCATCCCGGATAGTCGCGGTAGTACCCCTCCATCGCGTCGAGGACCGGCGTCGGCACGAGGGACATGCACGCCGAGTCGAGGTACGCGGGGACCGGGTGGCCGGGCCGCGCCCGGAGCGCGGGGAACTGGGCGCGCGCGCGACGCAGCTCCATCCCGGCCCCTCACCCGCCCCGCTGCAGCGCCGTGACGGCCGCCGCGAGCGCCGCGGTGCCGACGACGAGCGTTTCGTCGGGGGGAGCGAACCGGGGCGTATGAAGGCTCTCGCGCCGCCCCGGCCGGCCGGCGCCCAGCTTGAGGAACGTCCCCGGCACGCGCTCCAAGTAGTAGGCGAAGTCCTCCGCGCCCATCGCGGCGTGATCGAGCTCCACGAGCGCGCGCTCCCCGAACTCCTCGGCGAGGGCGCCCACCACGAGCTCGGTCGCGGCGGGGGCGTTGACCGTCGGCGGATACCCCGGGACCCACTCCACGCGGGCCCGGGCGCCGAGGCTCGCGGCGATCCCGCGGACCCGGCGCTTGAGCTCGCGCGCGAGCCGGGCGCGCGTGTCGGCCCGAAGGGTCCGGACCGTCCCCTCGAGCACGACGCGGTCCGGGAGCACGTTGTGTCGGGTCCCGCCGTGGATCATCCCGACGCTCACGACCGCCGGGTCGGACGGGTCCTGGCGTCGGCTCACGAGCGCCTGGAGGCCGAGGACGATCTCGCTCGCCGACACGATCGCGTCGCGTCCGAGGTGCGGGTACCCCGCGTGGGCGCCAACGCCATCCACCGTGATCCGGAACCGGTCGGCCGCGGCGTAGACGGGTCCCTTCCGCCAGCCGATCGTCCCGACCGGGAGTTCGGGCGTTACGTGCTGCCCGACGACGAAGTCGACCGGCGGGTGGTCGAAGATCCCGCGGGCGAGGAACGGCTTCGCGCCGCCCGTACGCCCTTCCTCCTCGGCGGGCTGGAACACGAGTTCGACCGGTCCGCGGAGGGGGACGGCGCCGGTGGCCGCGAGGGCCGCGAGCCCGAGGAGGCATGTCATGTGCACGTCGTGCCCGCACGCGTGCATCCGACCCTCCACGCGGGAGGCGAACGGCAGCCCGGTCGCCTCCTGGATCGGGAGCGCGTCCATGTCGGCGCGCGCGGCGACCACGGGTCCCGGTCGATCCCGGTCCACCCACCCGACGACGCCGGTGAACCGCGGGAACGTGACCGGCTCGATCCCCATCTCGCGCAGCGCGGCCACGATCGTCGCCTGCGTCCGGACCTCCTCGTTCGACAGCTCGGGCTCGGCGTGCAGCGCGGCGCGCCACCGCCGGAGCCGGGGGAGGAGCCGGCGGGCGCGCCGGCGGAACGTACCCTCGGAGGGCATCGGGCGGCGGGAGCGGCGGGCCCGTATTTGAGGCCCCGCGGCGGGGTTCTTGGCGGCCCCCGACCCCGCGTCCCGGGCGACACGCCCCTCCCGATGCCCGGCGCCGTGCCGACTGCGCGGACCGTAGTCCCACACCCGATTGACGGGCCAGATTCCCGGGCGGGCCGGGTCGCTAGCCCAATCGGTCGGCCCGATGTCGGAGGGCGCCGCCGGCGCCTCGTCGCGGGAGCGGCCGCCTCCCTCCCCCGGCGCGGACCCGTCGTAGAAGGGTCTCCTCGCCCGGGCTCGAGACCGTCAACGGAGTGGGGTCACCCGGCGCGCACGCCGCCAGAGTCCTCCACTGGGTCGTGCATCCTCCAGTCCTTCTTCAAGTGCAATGCCGTTTATCCGGTCCCCCCGAGGGCCGTGCCCGGTGCGGGATATCGTGGCATGGACACGGTCACGCCCCATGACTTTCGGGGCGTTCGCCGACCGAAACCGCCGCGGGGTTGTTGTACGGCCTATCGGGCCGCTTCGACCCTCTTCAGCACGGTCAGCGCCTTGAGCGTGATCCACTTGCTCGGTTTCCCCGTCGGCTCGATCACCAGCGGTCGGACCTTGCTCATGTCCGAATAGATCTTGAGCCCGGGGCCCAGGTCGGGATGTTGCTGGTCGAGCAGCCACCTCCCGTCGCGCTGTCGCTTCTTGCGGAGGATGTCGAGAGCCGGCGCCAAGCGGCGATCGCCCCCGTACCCCAATTGAGTGATGACGTCCAGACCGACGAGAATGTCGTAGAGGTAGTGATTCGGGTAATGAAACCGGAACCAGGGATCGTACCTCTTTCCCTCGCGAAACAGCTTGCGCTCGAGATAGAACTCAGCTCCTCTTTCAATGGCCCGGTTCACCCGGGGCGAACGGGACCGCTTCGGGAGGGTGGCGAACGCCGCGAGCGCCTCCCACGCATCGAGCGTGCCGGGGGTGCCGGAGGAACAGTTCCAACCTCCGTCTTCTCGCTGGTCCTCGAGGAGCCAATCGTAGAGTCTCCGAACCCGGCGATCGTCGCCGTATCCGAAGCGCGTCAGCATTCGCGCGCAGTTCGCAGAGATGCAGACCTCCTCGTGGTAGAAGTTGAACGGAGAGCTGGTGCTGAGCTTGTACTCGAACATCAACTCCGCGATTCGGCGGATCTGCGGCGTGCCGGAATCGAGACCGAACTCGGCGAGCGCGAGAGCCCTCCAGTTCGTGGTGAGGTACGGGGGGAAGTACAGAAAGTCCACGTACTCCGAAACGTTCCTCGGTTCTCGACGTTCCCAGAATCCCTTCGGCCCCTGTTGACGAAGCTGTTCGGCCGCCCAACCGACGCGGGCGATTCTTGACTTGGCCGCCTTGACCTCGGGGTCGTCGGGCCGACGATCGAGAAGGTTGACCAGGGTGTGATACCGGACGGCCGGTTGGTCCGATTCAAGCAGCCATTCGAGTACCTTCTGGTCGCGCTCGCCGGTCTCCGTACGCGGTTCTCTATCCATGGTCGAGAGTGTCGAGATTCGACAGGCGGTGGTCGGCATAAGCCCGACATGGAGGGTTCGGGAAACGGCCCTTGACGATCCAACCTTGCGGGTCGAGCTCACATAGTCCGCGCGAACGGGTCCGGCCGCTCATCCGGCGGTTCGATCTCTATGGGTTCAAGGCGCTCGAGGCGAATCGAAAGGCCGGAGCGAACTGGAAGTTCACGAACGAGCCGAAGAACGAGCTGACAGCGGTGACCACCCGTCGCCCGCGCGGGCTCGGACTCCCTGGCGGCCGGTAGTCGCTCGCCCCCGGACCGCGGAGGCGATTGACCGCCGCCTGGTCGATGCGATCTCGATCGAGTGGCTTCGCGTCCCGTTCGACGAAGCCGACGTCAGCCACCCGTCGATGAAGACCTCGAAGGGGTCCAAGGACCCGAAGTTCGAGGATAAGAAGAGGATCGGTCGCCTCGCGCGCAAGAAACTCAGCCCGCCGGGGGTGCTGGGCATGGACGAGACCGGGCCGCTCTCCCACGCTTGTAACTGGTCACTCGCCCGAAGTCCTTTCGGCTCCCCGCCGTCTCCGAGCGCCTCTTCCTCTCGGTACCAAAGCGCAAATCGGAGGAGATTCCACTCTCCAGACCCGGGCGTCGATGCTCACCCGGGACCAGCTGCTGTTGCGGGCGCTGGCGGACGACGGCGATCGCGCGCTCATCTTGGGCCGAGAGGAGCGGCGCGAGATCCTCCGGCGCTTGGAGCGTCTCGAGAAGCTCGAGGGGGAG
>DATJVB010000043.1:0-17742 GCA_035502055.1 Thermoplasmata archaeon
CGGGCCGCGGATCGAGCTCTCGTAGACTCGGAAGTAGAGACGGCCCGTCGGTGTCACGCCGCTGATCGCAGAGAACTTCGGCCAGCGGCCCTGGTGGACCAGCACCGGAGTCTGACCCACCGGCGCCCAGGTCTTCCCGACGTACGGAATGAGCGAGAACCCGCTCTCGTCGACAAACACTACGACGGCCCTTCGCCGTCGGGCTTCTTCTTACAACGAGGCCACGAGCGTTGCCGCCAGTTCCTCACGGCGATGAGGTTCTTCTCGCGTGCCTGACGCCGCGGGCGCTGCCACGAGGGGCCCTGGCGCTTGACCATCCGCCAGATCGTCGTCTCGGAGTAGCTCACGCCCCACTCGGCCTCGGCCACCTTCACGATGCGAGGAACGGTCCACAGATCGGTGGAGAACCCGCAGCTGAGCGCTCCTTTGCGAAGGATCTATGGAAGCGCCGCTTAGTGTTCTCGCGCCACCAGCGGCGGTCGCCCGGGCCGAGGGATCGCACGGAGAGCTTCCGCCCCTCCCTCTTCCGCTGCGGTCTTCCACTTGAACACGGCCACAGGAGTCACACCCAGGCGCCTGGCCACCTCGGTCTGGGAGAGCCCCGAGCTCAGCAGAGTGAGGCCGTTCAGTCGACGTTCTTCGAGAGTCGCGGTGTCACGACGGCGCTGGGCCCATCGCCCCCTGCAACGGGGGAGAGGCTATCCCGGATATCAACCAATTTGCGCAGGAGTCAGTAGGACGTGGCCCGACGGAGTCGACGGCCGACGATTTCGTGGCGGCGGCGGGCCAGGACGGCGTGCACGTGGTGGACCCCCAGCGTCTGGGGATGGCGCTCGGGACGCTGGGTGCACGGAGCTACCGGACCCGACGCGGGGGACGCCAGGTCCGCGTCTACGACCTCCGCTCGATCCGAACGGATGGTGACCCCCCCGCGACGCTCTCGTAGGCGGAGTGTGCCGGCCCTTGCCGACGTGCCGACCTTTGAGGAAAGGGGGGACGTCCCCTCCAGCAAGCCCACCGGCACAGGTCGTCGGCACATTTGGAGGGTATCCCGTCGACGCAGGGCTCATCGGTCGTCAAGACGCGGACGGTGACGGTTACCCCCCCGATCTCCGTGACTATCTCGGCTTCGCCCCAGTAAACCACGGCAGGGACCACGGTAACGTTCGTCTCCAATCCTTCGGGCGGGACCGCTCCGTACACCTACGCCTGGACCTTCAACGGCAGCCAGTTCGCGACGACACGCAACGCGACGCACGCCTTCAGCGCCGTGGGAATGTTCGTGGTGTACCTGACCGCGACGGACTCCGCCGGACATGGGGCGTCCGCGTCCATCGCCATCACGGTGAACACGTCCGCACCCGGGACGTCGAACCAGCCGGGAGAGCTCTCGGCGACCGATTGGCTCGCACTGATCGTCATCGTGATCGTCATCGCGATGCTGATCGTTTTCGTTGTGTGGCGACGTCGGAAGAAGCAGCCCCCCGAAGTGGCCCCCACCGCAAGAGGCCCGGGGGCGCCACCTCCTCGGTAGCTCCCGCCACGCGCCTTCTGCCGACGCGGGGCATCCGAATCGGAGTGGGTTTCGGGGGAGCGGCTCGCGGTCAGAGTTTCGCGAGCGGAAGCACACCTATCGCAGCCCGCGCGCCGCGAGGTGGGCCAGAATCTGCTCCAGCGACTGGTCGGGGGTGTGCTGCGAGGTATCGACGATCAGCTCGGGGTTGAGCGGCTCCTCGAAGGGGTCGTCAAGGCCCGTTACCCTTGCCAGTTGACCGGCCGCCCCCCGCCGATAGACCCCCTTTGTGTCGCGCTGCCGACAGATGTCGATCGGGCAGCGCAGCCACACCTCCTCGAACGGTCCGTCGAACACGGCCCGAGCGGCCTGGCGAGAGGTCTCGTACGGGGTGATCATCGCCACGACGGCGACGAGGCCGTTGCGCGCGAGCATGTGCGCGACGTAGCTGACGCGTCGGGAGTGGGTCTCGCGGTCCTTGCGGCTGAATCCGAGTTCGGGCGAGAACATCCTTCGGACCTCGTCGCCGTCAAGAACCTCGACCTTCCGCCCTTCGTTTCGGAGGCGCTCGCCGAGCGCCCGGGAGAGCGTGGTCTTGCCGGCTCCCGGTAGCCCTTCGAGCCAGACGACGAACCCCGGGCGCTCGACGATCGTGGGAGCGGGCTTCATGGCCCGCTCGCCGACGCGAGGCGATCGGCCTCCGACACCCCATGCCTACCCAAATCTTCCGGTGACATAGTTCTCCGTCAGTTTCTCCCTCGGGCGCTCGAACAGTGCTCGGGTTTCGCTGGCCTCGACGAGTTTGCCTAGGTAGAAGAAGGCCGTGTGGTCCGCCACACGCGTCGCCTGGGCGAGATTGTGAGTGACGATCACGACGGTATACTCGGTCCTCAGCTTCGCGATGAGCCCCTCGACCTTGTTCGTCGCGATCGGGTCCAGGGCCGAACACGGTTCGTCCATTAGCAGGACCTCCGGGCGTACGGCCAGCGCCCGGGCGATGCACAGCCGCTGCTGCTGACCTCCCGAGAGGCTGGTTCCTGGTGCGTCGAGGATGTCCTCGACCTCCTCCCAGAGTCCGGCGTGGTCGAGCGCGTCGACCACGCCCTCGTCCAGCTCGTCGCGGTCCCTCACCCCTAACAGACGGAGGCCCGCCGCGACGTTCTCGTAGATCGACATGTTGGGGAACGGGGTCGCCTTCTGGAAGACCATCCCGACGCGCGAGCGCACCGTGACCAAGTCCTTGCGTCGCAGGTCCTCCCCGTCGAGCCGCACTTCGCCGGCCACGCGGGCCCCCGGCTGCTCCTCGTGGAGGCGATTGAGGCAGCGCAGGAAGGTCGACTTGCCGCAGCCCGACGGTCCGATGATGGCGTACACCGAGGAGACCGGGATGGCCAATCCGACATCGTAGAGCACCTGCTTGGGGCCGTACCACGCGTTGAGACCGACGACCTCGAGCTTGTGGTCGCCCGTGGCGCTCACGCCCCCTCACCGGCCGCGTTGGCACGGCGCACCGCGAGCCGGGCGCCGACGCTGATGACGAGCATGAGCGCGAGCAGCACGAGCGCCGCCCCCCAGGCATCCTCCTGAAGGTTCGCGTACTCCGACGAGAAGTTGAACCAGATGAAGGGCGTGATCGCCGCCGTCGGCGACGTCAGGTTCTGGGCGTAGTACGAGCTATTGCCGGCCGTGAAGATCAACGCGGCGGTATCGCCGCCCGCGCGGGAAAGCGCAAGGAGCAGGCCGGTGACGATCGGGCCCCGGGCGGACCCGAGGACGACGCGGGCCGCGACCCGGTGCCGAGGAAAGCCTAGGGCGAGGGCCGCTTCTCGCACCCCCCGGGGCACGAACCGGAGCGATTCCTCGGTCGCGCGGATGGCGATCGGCACCATGACGACGGCCAGCGCGACCCCTCCGGAGAGCGCACTCGTGGCCGCGTCGTGGTCGTACCGCAGGAACAGAAGGAAGACGAACACCCCGACCAGGACCGTGGGGACCCCGGTCATGACGTCGGCTAGAAAGCTCAAGGTGCGAGCGTACCAGCGCGCGGAGCCCCGCCCGTACTCCGAGAGGTAGATCCCCACGAGGATGCCGATAGGGAGGGCGATGAGCGCCCCGATTCCCAACATGAGCAGCGTCCCCTCGATTGCCGGTCCCATACCGCCCAGCGAGCACGTCACTCCCGGACGCGGATTGCAACCTAACGGCGGACCGTCCGTGTAGAAGGAGGGCTGCACGACCGCCGCCCCGCCCCGGCTGACGGCGGTCAGCAGGACGCTGGCGAGCGGGAAGAGGGTGACCGCGACACAAGCCATCGTCAGGGCGATGACCACCAGTTGCGCCTGGCGCCGGCGCCGGATGCGGTGGGGGGCGGCCGCGAGGGCTCGGGCCCGCCAGCCCAGACCCGCCGCGCGGAGGTCGGCCGGGCCGCTGCCCCGCCGCAACGTCGCGAGGCGTTCGGTAAGCCGCGCGTGCCGTCTAGTGCCGCCGGCGTGTCCGGCCCGAACCTTCGGAGAGCTGGCCCGGGGAGAGCCGGCTAGGCCCCAGATCAGGAGACGCGCGGCGACGTTCACCGCGATCGTAACGGCAAGGAGGATCAACCCGAGTTCGATCAGGGCGCTCTGCTGCAGGCCGATGCCGACCTCGCCGAAGTTGTTGGCGATCTGGCTCGCGATCGTCTGCGAAGGGGAAAAGAGCGAGGTCGGAACGGAGTAGATGTTACCGATGACCATCGTAACGGCGATGGTCTCCCCGACCGCGCGACCGAGGCCGAGGATGACTCCGCCGGCGATCCCGCTGCGTGCCGGCCCGAGTACGGCCAGCCGGGTCGCCTCCCAGCGAGTGGCGCCGAGGCTGAGCGCCGACTCGCGCTGCAATCGTGGGACGGACCGCAGCGCCTCACGCGCGACCGCGGCGACGGTCGGCAGTATCATGGCCGCGAGGACGAGCGAGGCGGTCAGCAGGTCCAGACCGAGGGGTACGCCGGAGAATGGGAAGCCGGTGCCGAAGGCGCGCTGGAGACCCGGTTCTAGGTTGGCGCGCATGAAGGGCACGACAACGATGTACGCCCAGAACCCGTAGACGACCGATGGGATTGCGGCGGAAAGGTCCACCACGTACGTCAGTGGCTCACGCAACCAGACTGGGGCGATCTCCGACAGAAAGACGGCGACCCCCAGCGCGACCGGGACCGCGAACAACAACGCGAGCGCGCTGGTGAGCAGCGTTCCGACCACCGCTGGCCAGGCTCCGTAGAGGTCATGGACGCCATCCCACGCCGAGCCGCTGAGGAAGCCCCAGCCGAACCGCTGGATCGAGGGGCCGGCCCCGCTGATGAGCTCGCCGACGAGGGCGAGCACGAGGGCAAGAAAGACGAGGGCGGCCCCGAGCGCTACCCCGTGGAACGCGGCACCGAGGGCGTGCAGCCAGCGGATGCGCGCGGACAGGTCGCGCCCCGCGCGGGGACCCGGATTTCCCGATCCGGTCGCGACCTTCCCCTCAACCGCACGAGGGGATGTTGGCCCCGCCATAGGTCATCGTTTGGACACCGGCCTGGCTGATGTGTACCACCGCCGACGCGAGGGGGACGTAGGACAGTCCTGTGGCGTCGGACTGGCCAGCGGTCAGGACCCAGTTCAGCCAGTCGACTAGCACCTGCGTCTTCGCGAGCGAGGGGGCGAACCCCTGGTCCGCGGCTTGATACACGAAGAAGTACGCGAACGTCGCGAGCGGGTAGTCCTGGGCGCCCGCCGCGTTGACCATGCTGACCTGGCTCCAGTTCCCCAGGGCCGACGGGAACGTGGTCACGGCGGACCTGTCCGCAATCGCGGCGGCGGTGTTCGTCAGGTTGGGGAGGATGTAGTTGCCCGTGGGGTTGAGCACGGCCGCGTAGTTCGTCGCGGTCGATGCCGTCAGCACGTCGGTCAGGTCGGAGTACCCGATTGTGTCCGCCGTCGTCTGTACGTAGGTCAAGAGCGCGGAATTCCCCTTCTCGCCGACCTGCGTCGGCGCCTTCGGGAAGCTGACCGAGGTCCCCTTCCCCACGGTGTTCGCCCACGTGGGCGAGTCCTGGCTCAAGAAATCCGTAAGGACGAAGGTCGTGCCCGCGGCGTCGGAGCGGTGGACCGTGGTGATCGTCGCGCTGGGGAGCGAGACGCCCGAGTTGTTGTTCGCGATCGCCGGGTCGTTCCAGCTGGTGATCGTGCCGAGGTAGATGTCGGCCAGGACGGGGCCGCTGAGCTTGAGGCCGGCCGGCACACCGGGAACGTTGTAGATGATCGAGAGTGCGCCCGCGGTAACGGGCAAGGTCAGCACCGGACTCGGCATCGCGCTGACCTGCGCGCTCGTCAGCGGTTCGTCCGTGGCGGCGAAATCGACCGACTTGTCGGTGAGATCGGTGATCCCGGTACCCGAGCCGCCCGCAACGTAGTTGACCGTGTCGCCGCTCGCCCCGTTGAAGTTCGCCACCCACGTCGCGGCCAGGGACCCGATGAAGGCGGCCCCGTTCCCCTGCAATGTTTCGCCGGTGGGGCATGCACCGGCTGCGGCGGGCTTCGATCCGCCCACCCACTTCTCCTCGTAAGCGACCCCGCCGATGATGGCGGCGAGCAGGATGATCCCGACGACGAGATAGAGGCCCCAGCGGCTCTGTCGTCGCCGGATCCGCGGTGGAGCGGCGGCGCCGGCGTTCGAAGATGGGGCATTCGAGGACTCTTCCGCGATCATGGTTTCGATTCTCGACGGAGGACCGGCCAGCGCTGCCGATCGGTCGCCCGTGCGTGGCCCATCGACCGCGCCCGGGCTTGATAAGCCCACGCCGTTGGCCCATTAATGACACGGTTTATCTCCCCCGCCGCATCTATCATCGGTGATGCGCCGGGCCCCGGTCGTTCGACTGCACTGGGAACAGCTGCGCCAGCTTCGCGTGCTCGCCGAGGATCGGGACGTCGCACCGCGCATCGGTCGACGAGCCCGAATTGTGCTCCGGGCTTCCGAGGGCGCGACCGATGTGGCCATCTCCTCCGAGCTCAATGTCTCGACCGAGACCGCCGCCTTGTGGCGCCGGCGATTCCTCGCGCACGGGGTGGCCGGCCTCAAGCGCGAGGCTCCGCGCTCCGGCCGCCCACCGGTGATCACCCCGCAGACGGTACGCGCCGTCGTCCGGGCGACTCGAGAGCGCGCTCCTCCGAACGGACAGCGATGGTCTGCGCGAAGCCTGGCCCGTGAGTTCGGGGTCAGTAAGTCGTCGGTCCAGCGGATCTGGTCCGCCCATGAGCTTCCGGCGCCGGGCCGGCGCCCCCGCCCACCGCCCGATACCGAGATGGGTTTTCTCGACCGCGTGACCGATCTCGTGGGCCTCTACCTCCACTCGCCGGAACGCGCGGTGGCCTTCTCGACGGATGAGCGTCTTTCAACGAACCGACCGCCCCCCCTCGAGGGCCGGGCGCTATCGGTGTTGCGGCGACATTCGCGCGGAGAGGAGTTCCGGGCGTTCCTGCAAGTCACGGAACGCGAGACGCCCCCCCACCTCGATGTCCACCTCCTGGTTGACAGTCGGCTCGCGCCGGTGCCCCCTGAGGTCGAGCGCTGGCTCGCCCGGCGCCCTCGGGTGCACCTGCACTTCTTGCCCGAAGACGGAGCGGGCGCCGGGTTCATCGATCGCCTCATCGACCGATTCTCCAAGCGTCGAGATCGACCCGGTGCCTCCCCCAGCGCTCACCGCCTCAAGTACGCCCTGCGGGGGCACCTCTCGCGGGACCGTGAGCTGCTTCGGCCGTTCGTGTGGACGGCCACCGCCGAGGAGGTGCGCGGCGCGTACGGCCGCCAAACTATCTCATAGGTAACTTTCGGGACAGTCGCGTAATGCCCGCGGTTATGGGACCGCTCGTGACGCCCGGCGCGCAGAGCTGCGGACCCAATCGGGACGCGCGAATCTCCATTCGGCCGCGCGCCATTGCATTGCGTTGAATCCGCCTCCGCCACCTTGGCAAGATCGGTCGATGGTCGGAGGCGACGATGGCGAGTCCAATCGCGCGAGGGGTGACCCCGGGGGGTATCAGCCTAGGTTTCTGGCCGGTCCTGACGGCGGACCGAACGCCGGGTAGCCGTTCCCAGATATCGCTTCCCGAACCACGCTCAGAAAGTCCAACTCTCGCTTCCGACAGGTTCGATAGATCGTGAGCAGGCGCTCGAGCACCCACGCGCCGGTCCACGACCGTCGGCCTCCGCTGAGCTTTCGGTAGAGCACGCCCTGCCGGATCTCCGTCTCGGCGCCGTTGTTGTGCCAGGGAACCCCGGGCTCGATGAGGAAGGTGAACAACACGTCCCGACGCTTCCCCATCTCCCCGGCGATCCGCTGGGCGTCGGGGTCCTTCCATTCCCTTCGGAGATGGTCCGCCATGTCCCACCTCAGTCCGCGGTAGAACGCCATGCGCTCGGACATCGGAGCAGCGGGGTGGTCGTCGGACCACTCGATCGATCCTCTCAGGATGCTTCGAACTCCGTCGGCGAACTCGAAGAACTCGGTGGGCGGATGCCCCGGCCCCACCAACTTCGCGTCGACCACCTTCAGGAGCGGTCTAGGTTCCACCCGGTGGAGCACCTTCCCCCGCTCCAGCCATCGATTCACATGGCAGAGGTCGAGCTGGTGCTGCGCGGTGGTGATCACCTCGTAGGGAACCCACCCGTCGTGGACGAGGATCCCTCGGGATCCCTCGAGGATCTCCTCTACGACGTCCTGACCACGACTCGGAGCGATCCGATAGACGACGGCGTGGAGGTGGGTGAACACCCACATCCAGCCGTTCTCTCCCGCGATGCGGAACTTGGTCTCGTCAGCTCCCACCACCGGCGCCTTCGGACCTCCGCCTTCAGCACCGCGTAGAGATCCCCGAGCGCCTCGTCGAGGAAGTCCACCACCTTCGCCGCGCTGAGACCGAGGAGCCGCAGGTGTACGACCCGGGCCGTCCGAAGGAACCCACACTGTCGATTCGCCGGATACGGACAGTTCGGCTCGACTCGCGCTCGGCAGCCCGGGCAGTTGTAGCGGGGGATCTCCACGTCGAAGATGCGGGGGTCCGGGGGCGGCAGATCGGTGATGGTGCGCCGTCGAACCTCGAACGGCTCGCCGAGTCGAGTGCCGCACTCGGTGCAGTTCTCGAGGGAGAGGGTCAGCGGTGGAGCGTTGGGGATCGGCCGAGGTCGGGCGCGGCCGAGGTGGCCGGGTTGTCCGCCGCTCGGACGGGGGTTCGGGCTTCGCTGAGCCGGGCGGTAGACGACACGACTCGTGGGGATGCTCCACGCCTCGGCGGTGCGCTCCGAGGCGGCGAGGATGGGTGCACAGGCCTTGCAGCGACGAAGCTCCTCCTGGGCCCGGCGATACTTGGCGCGGAGCTCCCGTAGCTCTTCCTCGTCCCGGTAGGCATTCCGGAGCCGCTCGAGGAGCGCCTTGCGCTCCCCTTGGGAAAGGGGAAGGTCCCCCTCGCGCTCGGGGTCAAGGATCTCCTACTCGGCAAGGAGCAGCTGCAAGCTCGCCCTCGCCAAGCGAGGGCGCGGAGGTCCGGAAAGTCCTTACGGTCGACAGGAATCAGGTCGATCCGGCGAGCCAGAAACGTGACCAGTTACAGACATTCAGTCTGAACGGGAGCAAGTCACTCTTGGAGAACCCTCATCGACCCTCGGGAGTCTCGATCGAGGATGGTGCAATGCCCATGGCGCGCTCTCCGGGAGGCCGCCTCCGGAGCAGTCATCCTCAGGCGATCGATGGACGTGGAATGAGACTGGAAGGGAAGGATGGAAGCCGCCCGTGTCGTAACAGTTAACTCCGGTTCCTCAATGTCGAGCGCGTAGACCATGTCGAGCGGGCGGGTGGTTCTGGGGAGTGTGATTGTGGTTCTCCTCCTCGTGGTCATTCCCGCATTGGTCTCGGACTCGGTAGGTCCCTCCGTTTCGACCAGAGTGTCGGCGAGCGGCGAGGCGCGCTCGACCTTCGCGATCGCCCACGGGCCCTCCGTAACCGGCTCGAACCACACCTTGACAAAGTCTCGAGCCGGCTACACCTTCGCGGGTGCCGTCGGTTCCTTCATCGGTGCCTGGGTCGCCCAGTGGAAAGTTCCACGTTTCGCGGGGAACTGCTCGTCCTCCGCGCCCACCGAGATCGCGTACTTCGGTGTGGGAGAGTCGGAGAACCTCACCGGGGCCTACCTCACCGCCCAGGTGGGTACGGCCGTTGAATGTAGTGCCGGACGCGTCAGCTACTTCGTGTGGTATCAGTTCGGGTCCCACCCGGTCCGCCGAGCTCCACTCGCCTTCTCACCCATGGACGTGGTCCAGGGGTACGTTGTCAGCAACGCGAGCCAGGTGATACTGGTCGACAAGAGCACCGGCGCATGGACCAACTACATTACGGGCCCGACACAGTCCACGGCCCCCCGCCTCGCCGCCATTCTGGTAGAGCGCCCGTCCAACGGCGGCACGCCGGCCCCGCTGCCGGATTTCGGCTCGGTGCTTTTCGAGAACAACTCCCCGATCGGGTCTGGTGGCCTACCCAACGCCACTGCCTACGACATGACGACCGGAGGCACCGCCGGGCTCCTGACCCACACGGGCAGCCTTCTCACCGGACTCGGGGGATTCCGAGTAGACTGGATCTAGGCCGACCCCACGTTCCGCAGGGGAAGTCACGCCGGAGCGGAGTCGAAACCAACGAACGGACCTGCCGATCCACACCGCCGAGGATTTCGTCGGAGCCGGTGGCCTCACCCTCGTACATTCAATCTAACCTGGAGTAGTCCGCCTCTCCCACTGTCGGCGGACCGGGGGATCCCGGGCGGACGGGAGGCAAGCTGCCCTCCCGAACTTTGGGGGGTTCGATCCCGCGAGCTCCACCGTCGAGCCTCGGACCCCCTGGGGTGAAGGTCGTTCGGCCGTCCGCACCGATTGGCGGCGCGTGGACCGAGCGCCGTGGGCCGACCCGCAATCCTGGGGTAAGCTACCGTCCGATCGGCGCCGGCGGGCGGTCTTGGGGCCGACGGACGAGGAGGCCGATGAGGCCCCCGGCGGCCGCGCCGCCGGCCGCCCCCAAGAGCGCCACCTCGGCGAGGGCCGCGCCCGAGAGGCCGCTCCCAGCCGCCGGCACCGGCGAGAACCCGATCACGACCTGGGCCGGGGCGCCGGCCACGTCGACGACCCCAGACGCCGGCACCGCGACGTAGCCGGCGGGCGCCGCGATGGCGTACGCGTACGACCCGTTCGGGAGGAGGGTCGTGACGCTCGCTCCCGCCGCGGGGATCGCCGCCGCGTCGACGCCCACGGTCCAGTCGACTCCGGTCGGGAGTCCGTGGCCGAGGAAGGTGACCGCGTACCGGGTCCCCTCGCCCGGCGGGAGGGGCGTGAACGTGACCGGGACCGTCCGGTCGGCGTCGACCGTGAGCGAGCCGTTCGGCGGCGCCGCCGCGTAGCCGGAGACGTTCGAGACGGAGAAGTCGTACGTGCCGTTCACCACGCTGAACGCGAGGAGGTCGCCGGTCGTGGTCCCCGTCTCGTTCCCGAAGCGCACGGTCCAGGCGGTCTCGCCCGGGAGGCCGGATTCGGCGAACTCGACGGTATGCGCGAGAGCGAAGGTGACCCGCACGGTCGCGTCGCCGTCCACGACGAGGCTGCCGCCACCGGGTCCAGCGAGCGCGTAGCCGGGGACCGCCTCGACCGCGAACGGGTACGTCCCGGCGGGGACGGCCACGGAGAGCTCGGGCGTGGTCGCTGACCGCGACGTGCCGTTCAGCACCACCGTCCAGGTGGTGCCGGAGGCGAGGCCGTTTTCCTCGAAGGTGACGGTGTACTCCGGGGGAGCCGGGAGGAAAGTGACCGGAACGGTCGCCGACCCGCCCTCGACGAGCACGGATCCGTTCGCCGGGTCCGGGACGAAGCCGGGCGGAGCGACCACCCGGAACGCGTGGGAGCCGTTCGCGGTGGCGAACGCGTCGGTCGCGCCGACCGAGTCGCCCGGCGCTCCGTCGAGGATGATCCCCCACGCGGTCCCGGCGGGGAGCCCCGATTCGTCGAACGAAAGGGCCACCGCTCCCGGCGGCGGATCGTACGAGACGTTGAGGTAGAGGGGCTCGCCGAGGACGGGGGCGTACCACGCGGAGGACGGAGACGGATCGTATCCGTGCGTCCCGAGCGGCGACACAAGGTAGTCCCCGATCGCGGCGACCGCGGGATCGAGCCAGACGGTGAACGACGGCGCCGCCGCGCCGGCGACGGTCGCGTTCGGAACCCAGCCGCTGCCGTTCACCCGGATCGGCCAGACGGTCCCGTCGGGGAGCCCGGTCTCGTTCACCTCGAGGGGCACCGCGATGTGCAGCTCGCGCTCGTCGGGCGCGAGGCATCCCACGGTGAAGTTGTACGTGTTGGTGAGGCAGATCTGGTCCGACGATGGATCGAACGCGATCCCCGCGGGGTCGTCGGTCAGGATCGCATCGACGGCTTCGCGCGTCGCGTTGATCGCCGCGAGGGTGAGGAGGCCCGCGGCGACCCAGACGAGACCGTCGTGGGGGTCGTAGGCAACCCCCTGGAGCATCGCCGCCGGCGCGACGACGGGGATCGTCGCCGCGATCGAATCGTTCGCGGCGGCGATCACCGTCATGTTTTCCGACCCCTGATTCGCGACGTAGATGGTGTCGGAAGCGTCGTCGACCGCCGCGCCGAACGGCTCGCTGCCCGTCGGCACGGTGGCGACGAGCCGGTCCGTCGTATCGGAGAGGATGGAGACGGTCCCCGACCACCGGTCGGTGACGAACACTTGCCCCGACGCGGCGTCGGCGACCACGGCGAGCGGTCCCGAGCCGACCGGGACGGTGTCGAACGCCGTGTGGTTGGTCGCCCCGATGACCGTCACGTCGTTCGCGGCCCCGTCGGCGACGAAGACGTCGCCCGACGCCGGGTCGTACGCGACCCCGAACGGCATCGACCCGACGGCGACCGACGCGACGACCCGGTACGTAAGCGTCGACACGACCGACACATTGTCGGATCCGGTGTTCGTGACCCACGCCTCCTGGGTGGCGGGGTCGATCGCCACGTCGAACGGGTCGGTCCCGACGCCGACGGCGGCGACGAGGCTAGGGGACCAGCCCTCGTTCCCGAAGACCTCGACGCACCCGGGGGGCGACGCCACCCAGATCGTCTGGTCCGCCGCATCGACGGCGAGCCACGCCGGCCGGGGGGACGACGGCGCCGAGCAGGCGGGGGACGTGAGCGGCACGGTGGTAAGGCGGGGCGGGAGGTCGCCCGGTAGGGCCCTCCCGGCGAGGGGTTCCGGCGCATGCCCGATCCCTCCTGCGCCGGAGGGGCCGGCGGCCGGGGGCCCCGCGGGGGCGGCGGGGCCCGTCGGCCCCGGGACGAGCCCGGTTGCGACCGCCGGAACTCCGAGCAGGAGCACCACGAGACCGACCGTCCCTCGGGGCGGGAGTCGCCGCGGGGAAAGGATGGGCCGGCGACGAGACGGCGCCGTTCCCGTTCTGGCGTCGGGCCGTCCCGCCATCGAGGGTGCTTCCGGGCGCGGCCGGGCGGCCGACCGACCGGCGAAGGACGGCGGTTACATCTCGCTTGCGAGGGCGCCCTGACGGCGCTGGACCGCCCGGTTACGCTCGGGTGGATTCCTGCCAGAGCATGAGCTCGTTGCCTTCCGAGTCGGAGAAGAAGGCCGCCGCGCCCCACGGCTCGAAGGCGATCGGCCCCTCGACCCGGGTCTCCTTGCTCGAGCGCTCCGCGCGGCTGAACTTGACGCCGTTTGCCTGGAGCTTCTTCACGACCGAGCGGATGTTGCGGACGAGGAACGTGGAGTACGCGAGGGTCCGCTTCTCCCGCTTGGAGGGCGTGATGAGCCAGACCTCGGCCCCGGCGACGCGCACGCTCGCCCACGAGTTCTTCATGGCGCCGGTCCCCCGCATGAGGACCCGCGCGCCGAGCATCTTCGTGTAGAACTTGACCGCGCGGTCCATGTTCCGGATCGGCATCAGGGTCGCGAGTTGGGCGCTGGAGAGTGCTCCGGGCATCGTGCTTCTTCCTCCGTCTCGGGGACGGACTCCCCACGACCCGTGCCGGGACTTAACGGTGCCCGCCGGCCAAGCGCCGCTCCCCGCGCGCGCCGCGGCGGCCCAAGCCGCGCATTTCCGTCACGCGGTCCCTCGCACGCCCGCGCCGGGGCGCTCTCGCGTCTCGGTCGGGCGCGCGGAGGGCGGAACCGCATACCGGTGATCGATCGTCCGTCCGATCGACTCGACCGGTTCGATCAGAACGTCGGCCGGGTCGAGGTAGGCGATCAGCTCGGTCATCACGGGCCGCCGGGCTGAGGGGACGGGGACCCGTCCGGGGGCGCCGGCGCGCACCTGTCCCAACCCTCCGAGGACGACGGACGTCCCGTCCTCGGCGAGGAGGAACGGGTAGACCCCGCAGTCCCGCTGGAGCGCCCCCAGGAGGTCGCGCGCGATCCGGCCGGACCGCAGCCGCCCCCGGACCCAGAGCACCTCCCCGATCCGTCGGCCTCCGTAGGCCGGGAGTGTCGCGAGGTCGAGGAGGGTCCGCGGATGCAGGACCTTCTCCTCGAACGCCCGCTGCTGCGGGCGAGGCATTCGAAGGAGGTTCATCCACCCCCGGCGAGGCGGATCGGTCGGTCGCGACGGGTCGAGAATCTCCCGCGCGACCGACCGGGCGCGTGCGCTCGCGGCGCCGGTCGCGAAGTCGAGACCGACCGGGTACGCGTCGGGGATCGGCGCGCCGCCGAACCGGGCCCAGGCGCCCGCGTAGTCGAAATAGACAGGGACCGACCCAGCGTCCCTGTCCACCGCGATCCGGGTGAGGTCGATCCCGGCGACGGTCGGCTCGCTCGTCGCCGCGTCGGATCGGAAGAAGACGGCGAACGCCGCGTGCACGCCGACCCACAGGACCACGCAGTCCGGGTCGGCATGCCACGCCCGGATTAGCGGTTCGCGCGCCGCGAGGGCGGGTCGCGCGAGGGCGATCTCGACGCGCGCGAGACCCGCGGGACCCGGCTCCGGTACGTGGACGGAGCGTACCCAGCCCTCGGCGAACAGCCGACGCCGCGCGGCCGTGAAGGTGGAGCTCGGCACCCGGGCGAGCGCGATCCGCTCCCGGTCCGACCCGCCGGGGCTCGCGAGGAGGGCGAGGGTGGTGCGGTACTCGGCCTCCGAGAGCTCCTTCACGCCGCCCCTTCCCGAGGGAGGGCGAACGGCGTACAACTTTCCTTCGATTCGTTGTCGACTCGTTGATGCCCCGGGGGACCGTTCCCCGGACGATGTTCGGACGCCGCGCCCGGCTCCTCGTGGGTCTCGCATCGGTCCTCCTCTTCGCCGTCCCGGCGGGGGCGATGGCGGTGGGGTCGCACATCGCGCCTCCGTCGCCGGCCGTGCCCGCGACGGCGGCCCCCGCCTCGATCCCCGTCCGCGGGGCGATGTTCCCGGTCACTTTCGTCGAGCACGGTCTCCCGGACGGGGCGAACTGGACGCTCACGATCCAGTCCGGGCAGTGGTCGACCGAGAACGGCACGCTCACGATCGAGGAGCCGAACGGGACGTACCTGTACTCCGCCTACTCCGCGATGGCGGCGTTTCCGGGGTACGCCAACGGTTCGGTCACGGTCGCGGGCGCCGCCGTCACCGTCGCGCTGAACTGGTCCACCGCTCCCGGCGGGGCCAACGCGGGGGCGGGGGCGCCGTCGGCCGGCAGTTCCGCGGTCGGGATTCCGCCGGCGATCGTGGCGCTCGCGCTCGTCGCGCTCGTCGCCTTGGTGGTGGCGATCGGGCTCGCGCGCGAGCGCGCTTCACGCGGCCGGTTGACGTCCACGACGTCCCAACCCTTCGCCCCGCCCTCGCCGCCGGTTCCCGACCGGCCGGAGCCGAACGGACCTCCCGTCGACGACCCGCTGGGGCACATGCTATGACCGCGGTCGAGGGAAGCGCCGTCTCCGGGTCCGGGGCGCGCAGCGCCCGCCGATCCGCCCGGTCGGTCGCGGGGCTCGCCATCGCGGCCTCGCTCGTCCTCGCGGGACTCGTCGTCGCGATCGCCGCGGGTGCCGAGCCGGCGTACCACGTGTCCACCCTCGCCACGTCGGGCTCGTTCTTCGCTCTCGCCGAGTCCGGCGACATTCTCTACACCGCCTCGGACAACGGCGGCTCGGTCCTCCTCGAGAAGAGCCTGGACCGGGGGGCCGACTGGTCCGCGAGCCCCGTCCCGTACTCGGCGGTCGCCGGGGGGGCTCCGTGGGCGCTCGCCGCGGTCGCCGCCGACGGGACCCACCTCGTCCTGGCGGCCGCGACCGCGGGGAGCTACCTCGGCCCCGCGACGTGGTATCCGCCGGTCTACAACGGGCCGCCGCCGGCCGGCGCGTCTTCCGCGTTCGCCCCCGCGAACCAGACCCTCTGCGGGACGCCCTCGTCGATCCTCGTCGCCTCGAGCCCCGACGGCGGCCGCAGCTGGACCACCACCACGTGGGAGACGAACCTCACCGTCGCCTCGCTCCAGGCGGCGTTCGAGGGGAACCGGACGGCCGTGGCGTGGCTCGGCGAGCCGGTCTCCTGCAACGGCACCGCCGAGGTGGGCGCGGTGACCAGCGACGACGCCGGGGTCCGCTGGTCCCCGCCGCAGTTCATCGCGAACCACACGGGAGGTTCCGCGTACGGCACGGGCGTCGAGATGGCCCCGTCGACGGCGGGGATCGTCGTCGCGTTCCCGTACTCGCCCGCGAACGCCACGACGAGCGAACTCGCGATCTTCTCCTTCGCCCCCACGGCCGCTGCCGGGTTCGCCCCGGTGACGACGCTCCCCGCCCCCGGCAGCTGGACCCTTCAGGGGGACCCCGGCACGCCCGCGTACCTCCTCACGCCGACGTACCTCGTTCCGCTCGTCTCGCCCCCGTACACGGCGATCCCGTTCAACGAGCTCCAGCGCGATGCCGGCCTCGGCAGCCTGCCGCGCGTCGTCTCCCTCGTCCCGACCTCCGGCGGGATCGTCGAAGTCGCCGCGACGACGTCGGACAACCTCGGGGTCGACTGCTGGCAGATCGATCCTGCGAGCTTCGCCGTCACCCAGTCGTGCCACGTCCCGCTTGGTTCGTTCCTCCTGCCGGCGGACGCGATGCTCCCGATCGTCGCGCTCATCGACGGCGGAGGCTGGTGGATCGCGATCGGCGCCTCGGGCAACCCGACCGGGTGCGTCGGCGCCTGCCCAGGGGGTTACGCACCTTCGGGCGGCTACGCCGCGAGCGCGAGCTCGGCGGTCGGTACGTCCGTCTGCCTCACCGGCTGCAGCGCCGTCGCGGGCCTCGCAGCGTACTCGTACGCCCCAGGCGCGACCGTCCCCCGGAACGCCGCGTTCGTCGTCGCAGGGGCTCTCGCGGTGACCGGCCTCGCGCTCGGGTGGTTCGTGCGTCGCCGGACGCGCGCATCGCGCCGCACGAAGACTTCGCGCACGGCGGCGCCCTCGACCCCGCGGGCCCGGCTCGCCCGCTCCTACCGAACCTCGCTCCTCGTCTGGGCGATCGCGTGGCTCCCGCTCGCGGCGCTCTCCTTCGATCCGGCGGGCGCGACGCTCTACCCCGCGTTTGCTGGCGTCATCGTGCTCGGAGCGGTGACCGGTAGCCTCCTCGCCGGGGCGTTCCTGTTCTCCGGCCGCCGGGCGGTGGCGCAGGCGGAAGGATTCGATCCGGCCCGCCTCGAGACCGCTGTACCGGCCCCGGAACCGGGTCCGGGGTACGAGCGCGTCCGGTTCGCGAGCCTGTCGGCGTACGCGAGCTGGGCGACCGGACTCGTCGTCCTCATCTCGCTCACGGTCGCGATCAACGCCGGTCCGCCGTCCTCGGGGTCGGCGCTCTCCGCGGCGGGGAACGCGCCCGCGCTCGCCGTCCTCGTCGCCACGACCGCCTTCGTAGGCCTGCGGGCGCTGTACCACGCGAGCCTCGCCGGGTGCGCCGTCGCCCCCGACGGGTCCGAGACGGCGTCGGAGCGGTGGAGGAGCGGCGCGGCGGTCCGCACCTGGGTGGGGGCGACGCTGCTTCCCCTCAACCCGTTCGTCGGCCTCGCGCTCGGCTACGCGCTGGACGGCGCCCTGGGCGGGAGCCCGTACGTCCTCGCCTGGGCGTTCCTCGCGACGACGCTCACGGGGATCGCCGTCCTCGCCGGCTGCTTCGGGCCGACCCTGTGGTCGACCGCTCCGGCCGA
>DATJVB010000044.1:0-16811 GCA_035502055.1 Thermoplasmata archaeon
CGCGCCCTCCGCGGTGAGCGGCGGAAGGAGCATCATGAAAAGCGACGCGATGGACGCGCTCGGCCTGCGGCCGCCCCACGTCGCGCCCCGGGCGAGCGCGTTCGTGCCGGCGATGGCGGCGCTCGTCCGGCGGCTCGACCGGCGCCGGCTCCTCGAGCGTCGGGACGACGGCTGGTACTTCCGCGGGGACACGCTACCGGTCGGCGAGCGGAACTTCGCCCTTGGGCTCACCCTCGCGCGGCACGCCGTCGCCGAGCCGGGGGTCGAGCCGCCGGGCGCCGACCGGATGACCCCCGAGTTCCTCGTCTGGCGGCCCCAGGCGCCGCCGCTCCCGTCGTGGCCGGGGCCTCTCGGCCGGGGCATGCCGGGGTGGCACCTCGAATGCTTCGTGATGGCGGAGCGGCACCTGGGCCTCCCCGTCGACCTCCACGGCGGGGGGCTCGACCTCGTCTTCCCGCACCACTTCGCCGAGAACCAGCTCGCGGAGACGTTCTACGGGACGCCGTTCGCCCGGACGTTCCTCCACACGGCGTTCGTGACCGGGAACGGGCGGAAGATGTCGAAGTCGGTCGGGAACCTCGTGCGGCTCCGCCTCGCCCTCGACGACGTCGGCGCGGACGCGCTCAAGTGGTACCTCCTCACGCCGGCGTACCACCAGCCGCTGCCGTGGCGGGCCGTCGACCTCGAACGGGCGAGGACGGAGTTCCACGTCGTCGCCGACCGGTTCCGGGGCGCGGTCGGCCCCGGCGCCGGTGGCTCGCTGCCCGAGGGGGTGTTCCGCGACCTCGCCCGCGTCGTCCTGGGCCGCGTCGCCGACGGGTTCCGCGTCGACGAGGCGCTGGACCGGATCCGGTCCCTGGCCGACCGGATCGGACGCCATCCGTCGGGCCGGTTGCCCCGCGGCGCGCGCCCGCGCGCCCGCCGGGCGCTCGCCGACCTCGAGCGGCTCCTCGGCGTCCGGTTCGTCTGAGGGCGCCCCGCGCCCGGCCGGCGGGCCCCGCTACGCCGAGCCCCGGGAGACGAGGAGCGAGAGCCCGTTCCCGCCGCCCATGCAGAGGGTCGCAAGCCCGCGCGTCCCGCCGCTCCGCCTGAGCTCGTGGAGGAGCGTCACGACGATGCGGGCGCCGCTCGCCCCGATCGGGTGGCCGAGGGCGATCGCGCCCCCGTGCGGGTTGAACGCGGCGTCGGGGAAGTCGAACGCCCGCTGGACCGCGATCGACGCGCTCGCGAACGCCTCGTTGTGCTCGACCCGGTCGATCTCCGCCGGGGAGATCCCGGCGCGGTCGAGATGCCGCCGCACCGTCGGGATCGGCGCCTCCATGACGTCCGACGGGTCGACCCCGCCGACGGCCGCGCTGTCGAGGTACCCGAGCGGGGTGAGGCCCCGGCCCCGCACCGCCGTCTCGGAGGCGAGGACGACGGCCGCCGCGCCGTCGGAGAGCTGGGAGGAGTTCCCGGGCGTCAGCAGCCCGTCGGGCAGGAACGACGGCGCAAGGCGGGCGAGCCGCTCGGGCGTCGAATCCGCCCGCGGTCCCTCGTCGGCCGCGAGCCCGTTCCCTCCCGGCGTGAGGGCGGCGGGGACCGGGACGATCTCGTCGCGGAAGGTGCCGTCCTCCCGGGCCGCCGCGGCCCGCCGATGGCTGCGGAGGGCGAAGGCGTCGACCTCCGCCCGCGCAAGTCCCAAGCGGCGCGCAATCCGCTCGCCCGTGAGTCCCATGTGCTCGTGCTCGCCGTACGCGTCGAGGAGCGCGTCGCGTAGCACCGCGTCGTCGAGCGGCTGGGCCCCGGCCTTGAGCCCCCACCGGGCGCCCGCGGGGACCAGGAACGGGGCCGACGACATGCTCTCCATCCCCCCGGCGACGACGAGGTCGGCGTCGCCGGCCCGCAGGGCCGCCATCGCCGCCCGGATCGCCTGGAGACCCGAACCGCAGACCATGTTGATCGTGACCGCCCCGGTCTCGACGCGGCCCCCCATGCCGAGGAGCACCTGGCGGGCCGGGTTCTGGCCCGTGCCGGCCTGGATGCAGTGGCCGAACAGGAGCTCGCCGACGTCGGTCGGGAGGAGCCCCGCGCGCCGGACCGCCTCCGCGGCGGCGAGCGTTCCGAGGGCGACGGCCGGGGTCGCCCGGAGGGCGCCGCCGAACTTGCCGATCGGCGTGCGCGCGGCGCCGACGACCGCGATCCGGGGGGGGTGCGGGGGAGCCATGGTCCGACGGAGGTGGCGGGTCCCGGGGGAAGGCGAGGCCCCGGGGCGCGGACCTAGTCCTCCTCGACGCGCGGGGCGAGCAGGAACCGGCCCTCGCCCCGGCCCCCCGCGACCTTGAACTCGATCTTGAGCGGGTACTCGTTCCCGACGTGGAGGGTCACCTCGTCGCTCGAGGTGATCGACTTGATCATGTTCGAGAAGAAGTCGAGCGGGTACATGCTCCGCACCGTCTCCTTCACCTCGAGCCGCTTCAGCCCGTCCTTCGCGAGGGTGAGGTCGACGCGGTCGGTCTCGCCCTCCGAGTGCATCGAGAACGCCTCGGCGTCGAGGGTGATCGTGACATGGTCGGAGATGCTCTCGCTCGCGCGGATCCCCTGCCGGATCTCCTCCATCCGGACGACGACGACGCCCGGCGGGGTGACGTTCGGCACCTTGGGGTCGGTGATCCCCGCGGGGTCGACCACGGCCATGTGCCGGGTCACCTTGCCGACCTTGAGGACGAGCCGGTTCTTGCCGCCGTCGTACTGGAGGTCGATGAGGTCGCCCGGCTTCGAGAGCCGGAGGACCTCCTTCATCTTCTCCACGTCGACGCCGATCTCCGTCGGCTCTCCCGTGAACTCCTCGAAGCCGGCCTTGTCGAGCTTCAGCACCAGCATCGCCACGTGCGACGGGTCGACGGCCTTCACCTCGATCCCGTCCTTGGAGACGGCGAGCTTCACCTCGGTCACCAGCGTCGAAATGACCTCGACGAGCTCGCGCAGCACCTCCATGCGGATGCGCGCCTTGAACATCCTGAAACCTCGGGGCGCGCCTACACGCGACCCCGCTAAATAGTTGCCGCGACGCCGTCCGCTACCGAGGGCGGAGCGCTTTTCCTCCCCGCGCCTTCGCCGGCCCCGGTGACCGAGCTCGCCTATCTCGCGGACATGCCGGCCGCCTACGAACGGCGGTTCTCCGCCACCATCCGGGCCCTCCCGCCGGGCGCCGTCGTCCTCGACCGGACGTTCTTCTACCCGGCGGGCGGGGGGCAGCCGTGCGACCGTGGGACGCTCCGGGTCGCCGGCGCCGACCCCCTCGATATAGTCGACGTCGTGAAGAGCGGGCCGAGCGTCGTCCACCGGCTCGCGCGCGGGACGAACCGGCCCGCGGGCCTTCGGCTCGGGGCGGAGGTCGAGGGGGTCCTCGATTGGGCCCGACGGCACCGGCACATGCGGCTCCACACGGCCCAGCACCTCGTGAGCGCCGTCGTCTTCGAGCGGACCGGCCTGCGGACCCGGCACGCGACGCTCGCGGGGAGCGCGGGCACGATCGATCTGGAGTCCCCCTGGCCCGCCGACCGGGCCTGGTCCGACGTGATCGACCGCGTCGCGGAGGCCGTCGAGCGGCCCCGGCCCGTCGCCGTCGAGTTCGTCCCCCGGGCGGAGTGGGAGCGGGCCCCGGCGGCGCGGAGCGGGATGGTCCCGCTGCCGGCGGGGGTCGACCCCGTCCGCGTCATCGTGATCCAGGGATTCGACCGGTGCCCGTGCGGTGGGACCCATGCCCGCTCGACCGGCGAGATCGGTCCGGTCGGCCTGCCGCCCCCCGCGGGCGCCCGGGTGACCCTCACCCTCGCGCCGGACGCGCCGTCCACTCCGCCCGGGTGACCCCGTAGACGAGGACGTCGTGCCACCGGGCGTGGTGGTACAGCGCCGACTTGAGCGTCCCTTCCCGGCGGAACCCGAGCCGCTCGAGCAGGCGGTACGACGGGACGTTGTCGACGTCGCACGAGGCGCCGACCCGCTCGACCTCGGTGGTCCCGAACAGGTGGCCGACGAGCAGTCCGACCGCCTCGACCCCGAGCCCCTGGCCGCGCGCGTCCGTCGCGGCGAGGACGTACCAGACCTCCGTGAGCTCGAGGACCGGGTGCGCGCGGTAGTGGCCCACGAACCCGATCGGCTCCGGGACGGCGCGGTCGGTCCGCTCGACGACGAACCGGGGGCTCACGGAGGCGGGATCGCCCGGCGCCGCCGCGACGGCCTGGACGAACTCGTCGAACGACTCCGTCGAGAACCGGTCGAACGGGGCGACGATCTCCGGATCGTTGTACCACGCGTGGAGCTTCGGGAGGTCGGCGTCGGCCGGGGCCCGGAGCCGCAGCCGGGGCCCGGCGAGCGGATCGGCGGCCATGCGGGATCAGCCGTCGGATCTCGGCGCCGGCGCGTTCGACTCGGCCGGGAGCGGCTCGTCGGAGCCGAACGAGCGGAACAGCGGCTCGTCGGCGGTGCCGCCGCCGTGTTCGTCGCGCCGGAGGTCGACCGCCTTGCGGTGGCCGCTCGGCGTGAGGGAGTAGACGAGCTTCGGCTCGCTGTAGCCGATCACGTACTGGACGCGTCGGTAGATCCACCGGGACATCTCGAGCACGCGGAGCGCCTGCTTCACGGCCGTCGCGTCCTCCGTCGCGAACCGCCGGAGGATGCCGAACTCGGTCGTCCACTGGTCCGCCTCGAAGCGGACCTGCTGGCCCCGGTGGTCGAGGAGGTGGAGGAGGAGGGAGCGCTCTAGCCGATCGACCTTCTCGTGGCCCATCCGTGCCCCCGACCGCGCAAGGCCTACGTGACGGTCGTGACCTCGTAGTGTACGTCGAGTCCCTTCATCCGCCGGTGCATCTCGCTCACGAGCTTCAGCACGTCGTCGAGCCCCGCCCGCTCCTTCCAGCTGTACACGAAGTCGTGGAGGCCCATCGACTGCTCGAACCCGAGGCCCCGCATCACCTCGAGGAGGGTGAGCGGGTCGGCCCCCTCCGAGTGGAAGATCGTCCGAACGTACGTCCGCATCGGGGGAGCCGTGACCCGAAGGCCACGGGCGTTTAGGCGGGCCTCCGCTTTTATATTCTTCCATTGGTCCGCGGCGGTCGCCGTCATGAGCGCGGGGAGTTCCCGACCGACGGCCGTCGTGACCGGGGGCGCGGGGGCCATCGGCTCCGTGCTCGTGGAGTCGCTCCTGCGCGACGGCTACGCGGTCCGCGTCGTCGACAACCTCTCCTCGGGCCGGCGCGACCATCTGCCCGGGGCCCGCGCGGGCGCCCCCGTCGAGCTCACCGTCGCGGACCTTCGGGAGCCGATCCCCCTCGACGTCGTCCGCGGCGCGGAGGCGGTCTGGCACCTCGCGGCCAACCCGGATATCCGGCTCGGGACCGCCGAACCCCGGACCGACCTCGAGCACGGCACGATCGCGACGTTCCACGCGCTCGAGGCCGCGCGCCGGGCCGACGCGAAGCGGTTCCTGTTCTCGTCCTCGAGCGTCGTCTACGGGCTCCCCACGGTCTTCCCGACCCCGGAGACCTACGGCCCCCTCTTGCCCGAGTCGCTCTACGGGGCGTCGAAGCTCGCGAGCGAGGGGCTCGTGAGCGCGTACGCGCACACGTACGGCCTCCGGGGCTACGTCTTCCGGTTCGCGAACATCATCGGCTCGCGGATGACGCACGGCGTGATCTACGACTTCATCGAGAAGCTCCGCCGGAATCCGACGCGGCTCGAGGTGCTCGGCGACGGCCGGCAGGCGAAGAGCTACCTGTGGGTCGACGACTGCGTCGGCGGGATGCGCGCCGCCGAGGCGGGGGCCCGCGACCCCGTGAACGTCTTCAATCTCGGCTCCGTCGACCGGATCTCCGTCTCCGAGATCGCCGGCCGGGTCGTCCGGGCGATGGGCGGCCGGGCGACGGTCGAGTATGCGGGCGGCCCCCGGGGGTGGCCCGGGGACGTCCCCCAGCAGTTCCTCGCCATCGACCGGATCCGCGCGCTCGGCTGGTCCCCCCGGCTTTCGTCCGCGGAGGCGGTGGACCGCGCCATCGCCTCGCTCCTCCCCGCGGCCGGTCCCGCCGCGTGACGCCGACCGGCGGGGGCCCGTCCCCGTCGCCGCGGGGGACCGTCACCGTCGTCGTGACGGTCCTCAACGACCCTCGCGTCGCGCGGACCCTCGAGAGCCTGCTCGCGCAGGACCGGCCGCCGGACGAGGTGCTCGTCGACGACGGCGGCGGGACGGGCGAGGTCCGCCGGATCGCGGAGGAGTTCCACGCGCGGGACCCCCGCGTCCGGCACCTCGACGCCCCCGGGAACATCCCCGAGAGCCGGAACCGGGCCCTCGAGGTCGCCGCGGGGGAGATCATCGCCTTCCTCGACGCAGACGAGATCGCACCCCCGGGGTGGCTCCGCGCCCTCGTCGGACCGTTCGCCGAGCCGCGGGTCGGGTTCACCGGCGGGCCGACGCCCGCGCTCCCCGCGTCGCTCACGACCGTCGGCGCCCGGTACTACGACGGCTACCTGCGCCGGTTCTACGACCGGGTCGCCCGGGCGAACCCCCACGCCCTCCCGATGGGGAACTCCGCGTGGCGGGCCGAGGTGTTCCGCACGGTGGGCCGGCTCGACACGACGCTCTACCGACGCGCGGCGAGCGAGGACCAGGAGATCGCCCGGCGGGCCCTCGCCGCCGGCTGGCGGGGAGTCTACGTCCCCGACGCGTGGGTCGGGCACGACTTCTCGGACATCTCGGTCCCCCGGCTCCTCCGCAAGCAGCGGATCTACGCGGAGGGCGGCTACGTCGTCTGGCGCCGGGGCGGATCGACGTACGAGGCGACGCCGGGCCGGGTCCTCCCGTACGTCGTCCTCCCCGCCGTCGCGCTCCTGGGCGCGATCCTCGCCCTCGTGCCCGCGACGCGCCTCGCGGGCGCCCTCCTCGCCGGGGCCGGCCTCGCGGGGCTCGCGGCGCTCGCTCTCGGGCTCACGGTCTGGGGGGTCCGGCAGGACCGCGCGTACCCGGGGCTGCGGTACAGCGCGCTCGAGATCCCGCGGCGCTGGGCGACCCTCTGGGGGGCGTTCCTCGGCTTCGTCCATTTCGGGTGGTCCGGCCGGCGGGGGACGCCCGCCGGTCCGCCGCCGTCCGGAAAACCTTAAACTCGGGGTCGGTTCGGCGCGCCGATGCCGAGCGCCGCCAAGGGAGCGAAGCCCATCGAGGACGGGGATCTCGTCCGGCTCGAGTACGACCTGTGGGCGGAGACCGGCGATCGGACCGAGCTCGTCGACACGACGCACGAGGGCGTCGCCCAGGAGGCGAACCTCAAGGTCCCGACGGGGTACACGTTCGGCCCCCATCCCCATCTCATCGGCGGCGAGTACTTCCCCGCCGGCATCGAGAGCGCCCTCGTGGGGCTTCCGATCGGCGACGAGGTCGAGAAGGTGTTCCCGCCCGCGGAGGCGTTCGGCCCCCGCGACCCCAAGCTGATCGAGCTGTTCGGCATGCACGAGATCGAGCGACTCCCCGAGATGCGCCGCGACGACGCGACGCTCGACATCGGCACCGTCCTCACGATCCGGGGCCGCCGCGGACGCGTCGTCACCCTCACGGCCGCGCGCGTGCGCGTCGACTTCAACCCGCCGTTCGCGGGACGCACGATCCGCGGGAAGTTCCGGGTCGACGGCCGGATCGACGAGCCGGCGGAGCAGGTGCGGGCGCTCATCGACCTCACGTACGGCCACGGCCCCGAGTTCGGCGCCGACATCGAGGACGGGGTGGTGACGGTCCGGGTCCCGGACCGGTCGAAGTTCGACCTCGCCTGGGCCGCGTCCAAGCCCCGCATCATCGACCGGATCCGGTCGCGGCTCAAGCCGAAGTCGATCCGGATCGTCGAGGAGTACGTGACGCCGGTCGCGAAGGAGCCGGCCGCGAAGGCCCCCCCCGCGGCCGAACCGGCCTCCCCGCCCGAGGGCGCGGCGCCGGCCGACGAGCCCCCCGCGGGACCCGCGCCCCACGCCACCGGCGCCCACCGGTCCGGCAGCCGTCCCAAGCCGTCGCCCCCGGCGCCCGACGCGCCATAGGCGCATCGGCCGCTCGCTCCCGGGACGGGACTAGCCGCCGACGGGCGTCCTCGAACGGAACGCCATCGCGACGACGGCCGCGAGGAGGCCCCCGAGGACGGGGGCGACCCAGAACAGCCACGACTGGTCGATCGCCCACGTCGACCCGGACCATCCGGCGGAGAGGAGCGCCGGGGCGAACGCGCGGATCGGGTTGAGCGAGGCGCCATCGACCGGGATCGCCACGAGGTTGCCGA
This sequence comes from Thermoplasmata archaeon, assembly GCA_035502055.1. GTDB lineage: Archaea > Thermoplasmatota > Thermoplasmata > Lutacidiplasmatales > UBA184 > Lutacidiplasma. The sequence goes on from DATJVB010000044.1 coordinate 8,292, forward strand.
GGAGGAGCATCGAGCCGATGGCGAGCGGCGCGAGGTTCTTCGTCCCGTTCTCCGGCCGCGTCACGAGCTGGATCACGAGGATGAAGACGAACGTGAGGGCGAGCTCGATGAGGAACACCGAGCCCACCGAGAAGGCGTACGGCGAGCCGTTCCCGGCGTACCCCTCCGACCCGAGCGCCATCGCGTGCGCCGTCGTCCAGGAGTCGGCGGATCCGTAGGCGATCCCGGCGATCGTGAGGACGGCCGTGAGCCCGCCGAGCACCTGCACGACGAGGTACGGCCCCACGTCGGCGAGCGGCATCCGGCGCGCGAACGCCATCGAGAGCGTGACGGCCGGATTGAAGTGGCCGCCCGAGACCTCGCCGAACGCGAACGCCCCGGCGAGGAGGGTGAGGCCGAACGCGCTCGAGATGAGGACGACGCGGGCCGCGTCGGGGGTGTACCCGAGGCCCGCGACGGGGGCGCTCAGGACCGCCGCCCCGTCGCCGAACAGGAGGAGGGCGAACGTGCCGAGGAACTCCGCGAGGTACCGCTGGCCGCGCGTCGACGCCATCGGCGGGGGACCTTGGGTTCGAGAGGTAAACTTTTCCTTCCTACGGGGCCGCGCCGGGGCCGCCGCCCGCGGGGTCGCGCTCGAACGGGGCGACGTAGAGGTAGACCTTCGCCCGGTCGTCGACCGCCGCCGGCCGATACCCGGGCAGCGGGTGGTAGTGGCTCACGAGCCGGCTCCCGGGCCGGAGCTCGGCGGCGAGCCGGGGCGCGAGCCGGCCCATCGCATGGGGCCAGAGGAACGCGGCGACGACCGTCGCGCCGGAAAGGTCGAGCCGGAACAGGTCCCCCCATTCGATGGTGATCCGCCGGCGGGCGGGGCTGAGCCACCGGCGGAGACGCAGGACGGCGACGCGGATCGGTTCGACCTCGACGCCCACCACCTCCGCCCCGCACCCTTCCGCGGCGCGGAAGACGAGCGCCCCCGTGCCCGCGCCGAGGTCGACGACGCGGTCGCCCGGCCCGACGCGGGCGAGGCGGAGCATCGCCTCGGCGGATCGGGCGGGGGTCGGCTGGTATCCCGCCCCGAACAGGAACGAGCCGAAGACGAAGTAGAGGGTGGCGGCGACGCCGACGAGGAGGGCGACTAGGATCCCGGCGACGAGGGCGTCCGCCATCGGGGCCCCTACCGGCCGCGCGACCGGATCCGGTAGAGCGCGTCGGCGGCGGATTCGGGGTCGAGCGTGCGGGCCACGAGCCGGTCGACGAGACGCCGGACCACGGGGTCGGACCGGACGGTCCGGGCGATCTCCTTCTCGAACCGGTCGCGGACGAGCCCCAGCACCTCGGCGGTGAGCCGTTCCCGGTCCCGGGTGAGGCGTCGCCCCTCCTCGTCGAGGAACCGCTCGTGCGCGTCGACGGCGGCCCACAGCTCGTCGAGCCCGGTCGACCCCGACGCCGAGACGGCGACGACCGGGGGCCGCCAGCCGTCCGGGCGGGCCCCGAGCGCGACCATGTCCCGAAGGTACCGCGTCGCGGCGTCGGCGCCGGGGAGGTCCGACTTGTTGACGCAGAAGACGTCGGCGATCTCGAACAGCCCCGCCTTCAGCGACTGGACCTCGTCGCCGAGGTGCGGGACGACGACGACGAGATTCGTCGACGCGACGGTGCGGATCTCGACGTCGACCTGCCCGCTCCCGACCGTCTCGATGAGCACCACGTTCATGCCGAACGCGTCGAGCAGGCGCACCACCTCGCGCGTCGCGCGCGCGACGCCGCCCGCGTGCCCCCGGCTGCCCATCGACCGGAAGAAGACCCGGTCGTAGTCGGCCCGGCGGTCGATGCGGATCCGGTCGCCGAGCACCGCCCCGCCCGAGTACGGGCTCGACGGGTCGACGGCGACGACCCCGACGCGCCGGTCGGTCTCCCGCAGGAACCCGAGGAGCGCGTTCACCAGGGTCGACTTGCCGACGCCCAAGGGGCCCGTGATCCCGACGACCCGCGCCCCGCCCGTCCGCCCGTAGAGGGCGCGCAGCACGGGAACCACGGCGGGGTCGCCGTCCTCGACCTGGGAGATCACGCGGGCGAGCGTCGGCCGGTCCCGGGCGAGTATGCGGCGGGCCGCCGCCGGGAGCGCGGGCGGGCGGCTCATGACCGGCGGCGGGCGATCCCCCGCGCCGTCGTGACGATCTCCTCGAGGGTCGTCCCGGGTCCGAAGATCGCCCGGACGCCGAGCCGGCGGAGCCGCTTCGCGTCGTCGTCGGGGATGATCCCGCCCGCGAAGACCGGCACGCCCCGCACCTTGCGCTCCTTGAGCAGCGCGAGGACGCGGGGGAGGAGCGCCATGTGGGCCCCGGAGAGGAGCGAGAGGCCGATGAGATCCACGTCCTCCTCGATCGCCGACTCGACGATGTCCTCGGGGGTCTGCCGAAGCCCCGTGTAGACGACCTCCATCCCCGCGTCCCGGAGCGCCCGCGCCACGACCTTGGCGCCTCGGTCGTGGCCGTCCAGCCCGGGCTTCGCGATCAGCACCCGGATCGGCCGGACCCGGCCCTTCCGCTCGGTGCGCGCCATCGGACCGGGGGCGGGAGCGGGGTCGGCGCTAAAGCTTTGCCGCGGCCGCGGCGCCGCCGCTCAGAGAACGGCGAACAGATCGAACAGGAGGTTGCCGAACAGGATCCCCGCGATCGCTCCGGCCGCGAGGAAGACGACGAACGGCAGCTGGGGCGTGACCCAGACCGACGTCACCCCGCGCGCGGCGAGCTCGCGCGCGAGCCGTTCGCGGATCGCCCGGTCCTCCTCCGACGTCTCGGCCTCGTCTTCGGCGGACGGGACCGCCGGGTCGCGGATCCAGACGAACCGGTGCGGGAGCTCGGCGACCGGCATCCGGTAGCTCGTGAACCCCTGGGGCAGGCGGAACTCCCCGCGCGTCGCGTTGCGCACCGCGAGGGCGATCGGCACGACGACCGCCGCGAGCGCCGCGTTGACGAGGAGCGTGAGCGTGAACGGGTACGAGGCGAGGAGGGCGGCCGACGGGCCGCCGGTTCCGAAGAGCGGGCTCGCGTCGAGCGGCAGCAACAGGCCCGCCACCATCACCGCCTTCGCGTCGGCGCCCCCGTACAGCACGCCGACCTCGAACAGTCCCCGGGCGACGAGGACCGAGACCCACGTCGCGAGGGCGGCGATCGGAAGGCCGGCCGGGCCGAGGCCGCCCGTAAGGCCGATCGCCACGAGGCCGAGCGTGACCGCGGCGTACACGCCGATCTCGATGAACCCGGGCCAGCGGGGCCGGCGTACGGCGAGCGCCGCGTCCCACGGGACGAGGTGCTCGATCACGAGCCCCGACACGAGGAGCCAGGCGACGACGGCGAGCCCCCCCTCCCCGACCGCGGGGATAAGCCCGATCGCCGCCCCGGCGACCGCCGCGAGGAGCCAGACGTCGTCGTCGACCTCGCGGACTTGGAGGTCCCGGTACGCCGCGTAGAGCAGGGTCGCGACGAGCGCGACCGCGGCGACGGCGAGCGGCGCGTCGAGCTGGGCCGCGTCGACCACCCTTGGCGGCGCGACGGGCCCCGCGGTATTAACGGGCCGGGCCGGCGGGCGCGTCCCCGGCGCCGAGGGGCGCCGGCGGCGGCCGCGCTAGCAACGTATTTAAACCGCTTCTAGCTGGCGCGGCCCGCCTCGGGGTCACCTTGGTCGAGTTCAAGCTCGTCATCTCCGACACCCAGATCTCCTACGCCCGCACCGTCGCCGACCCCCAGTCGGCCGGGTTCCTGGGCAAGCGGATCGGGGAGTCCGTCGGCGGCGAGCTCGTGGGCCTTCCCGGCTACACCCTCCGCATCAGCGGCGGGACGGACCGGAGCGGGTTCCCGCTCCGGCCGGACGTGCCCGGCGCCCGGCAGGTCCGGGTCTTCGTCGGCCAGGGGTTCGGCTTCGACGCGCCGCGCCGCGGCATGCGCAAGCGACGCTCGTTCCGGGGCAACCAGGTGAGCGAGGACACCGTTCAGATCAACACCGTCGTGGAGCAGAAGGGCCCGAAGCCCCTCGCGGAGCTGCTCGCGGCGGCATGAAGGCTCCCCGGCAACCCGAAGTCAACATCGGCCTCGTGGGCCATGTCGACCACGGGAAGACCACCCTCACGCAGGCGCTCACCGGCGAGTGGACCGACCGCCACTCCGAGGAGCTGAAGCGCGGCATCTCGATCAAGCTCGGGTACGCCGACGCGGCGTTCTACCGGTGCCCGAACTGCACCCCGCCCGCCGGCTACGCGACCGAGCCCACGTGCCCCGACTGCGGCGGGGAGGCGGAGTTCCTCCGCGCCGTCTCGTTCGTCGACGCACCCGGGCACGAGACGCTGATGGCGACGATGCTCTCCGGCGCCGCGCTCATGGACGGGGCGCTCCTCCTCATCGCGGGCAACGAGCCGTGCCCGCAGCCGCAGACGCGCGAGCATCTGTACGCGCTCGACATCATCGGCGTGCGCAAGGTCGTCGTCGTCCAGAACAAGATCGACCTCTTGACCGAGGAGCAGGCGACGCAGAACCGCAACGAGATCGTCGAGTTCCTCAAGGGCTCCCCCGTCGAATCGGCGCCGATCGTGCCGGTCTCGGCGAACCACCGGGTCAACATCGACGCCCTCATCGCGACGATCGAGGCGACGATCCCGACCCCGCCTCGCGACGCGACGAAGCCGCCCCTCATGTACGTCGCCCGGTCGTTCGACGTGAACCGGCCGGGGACCCGGCCCGGAGCCCTCCGCGGCGGGGTGCTCGGGGGCTCCCTCCTGCAGGGCCACCTCACCGTCGGCGAGCAGATCGAGATCCGGCCCGGCGCGGCCGGCCTGCCCGAGGGGCACGGCGAGAGCCTCTCCGCCCGCATCACGGGGCTCGTCTCCGGCGGGGCGGACCTCGAGGAGCTGAAGCCGGGGGGCCTCGCGGCCATCGGGACGACGCTCGATCCCGCCCTCACGAAGAGCGACGGCCTCTCCGGCCGGCTCATCGGAACCGCCGGGACCCTCCCGCCGGTGACGCAGAAGCTCCGGATCCGGGCGACGCTCCTCGACCGGATCCTCGGCGCCCAGCGCGAGGTGAAGGTCGAGAAGATCCGGACGAGCGAGGTGCTCGCGATCACCGTCGGGACGACGGTCTCGCCGGGGAAGGTGACGAGCGCCCGGGGCGACGAGGTCGAGCTCGCCCTCTCCCGCGCCGTGACGGTCTTCCCGGGGAGCCGGGTCGCGATCGCCCGGCGGCTCAACGCCTGGCGGCTCATCGGCTACGGGATCGTCCTCGGCGGCGGTCGATGAGGCCGGACCTCCTCGAGATCCTCTGCTGCCCGGTGTGCCGCGGCCCCCTCACGCTCGCGGAGACGCGACGGGACGGGGAGGAGATCGCCGAAGGGACGCTCTCCTGCGCCCGCTGCCCCGTCGACTACCCGATCGAGGACGGCATCCCGAACCTCTTGCCGCCCGACGAGCGCGACGCGTAGCGCCCCGTCACGGGTTCGCGACGTAGACGGCGAAGAAGACGCCGAACAGGACCGCCGCGATACCGAGCGACGGTCCGAGCCACGGAATGCCGCCGCGGGAGCGGCTGTGCACGGAGCTCCCCACGGTCACGATCGGGATCGCGAACGCGAGCCAGTAGCCGTCCGCGACGACGTCGTACAGCCCCCGGGCCGTACGATTGCCGTGGGGGAACTCGAGGGCGAGCCCCACGACGAGGGCGAGGGCGAAGACGAGGAAGCCGATGTCCACGGCGGCCGCCTCCACGTATCCCTCGAGGGCGCGCCGCGCCTTCGGATGGCCCCGGCGGAGGAGGGCGAGCATGACCGCGAACAGCCCGAGGAGCGCGAACAGCACGGCGATCGACGGGCGGTCGAGCGGGAGGGCGTACGGACCGACGCCCGGCGCGGGAGGGAGCGGCATCCGTGGACCGACCGGGGGTCCGCGGCGCCCCGGGAAGGAGGGCGCCGCCGCCCCGACGCGTGGACCAGCCCGACGGCCGTTAAAGAGTTGGGGCGACTCGCGGCCGGGATGGGCCCGCTCCTCTACCTCCCGGCCCTCGCCGTCGCGATCGTGATCACCGTCACCGAGATGACCGAGGTCGTCGCCATCGTCTTCGCGCTCGGGACCGAGGGCGGCTCGATCCGCCCGGGCGCGGTCGGGGCCGTCCTGGGGGCGTCGGTCGTCGGCGGGTTCGCCGTCGCCTCCGGATGGGTGCTCCTCGCGCTCCCCCGGACGGTCCTCCTCGGGGCCTCGGCGATCGTCCTCGCCGGCTTCGCGGCGTTCCTCTTCCGAAGCACGGTGCGGAGCTACCGCCGCGCGCTCACGCCGGGCGGCCCCGCCCGCGCCCCGCGGCACCTCGCCTTCGCCGGCGGCTTCTCCGTCGGCGCCATCGAGGCCGTCGAGGCGGTGATCGTCCTCCTCGCGCTCGCCGCGGCCGGGTACGGGGTCTCGGCGCTGGTGGGCGCCCTTGTCGGCGGCGGGGCCCTCGCGGCCGCCGCCGCCGTCCTGCACGAGCGGATCCGCCGGATCAAGGGGCCGGTCCTCAAGCTCGCGGCGACGTCGATGCTCGCGACGTTCGCGACGTTCTGGGGCGGCGAGGCCGCGGGCGTTCCGTGGCCGCTCGGCGATGCGACCCTCGTCCCGCTCTTCGTCGCGGCCCTCCTCGTCGTGCGGGGGCTCGTCGCGCTCGCCCTCCGGCCGGGCCCCGCGCTGCCGGTCGGGACATAGCGTTAAGGCTCGAGGGAGGGAGCGGACCCGGATGGCCTCTCGTCGAGGAGACGACCCCGACGAGGACGACGACGCGCCGCGTCGACGCCCCCCGTCCCGGTCCTCGCGACCCGCCGCCCGCCGGGGGCCCCGGCCCCCGATCCGGCGCTGGTCGGACGAGGAGCCGACGGACGACGACGAGGAGGAGGACGAGGCGCCGCGCCGCCCGCGACCGCACGCCCGCCGCGCCGGTCCGCCCGCCGCCGCGCCGTCCGGCGGACTGTTCCACCGCGACCGCGGACCGAAGGAGCCGGTCTACTTCCGCGCGCGCGACTCCGTGTTCTTCGAGCCGCTCGTCGCGCTCGCGATCATCGCGATCCTCCTGGTGTCGCTCTACGCGTACACGAGCAACTGGCCGCCCATGTACGTGGTCGAGTCGGACAGCATGCAGCACGGGTCGGACGACCACGTCGGCCTCATCAACACCGGCGACCTCGTCCTCGCCCAGAGCCTCCCGTCGACCGACATCGTCCCGTACATCGTCGGGGCGCAGACGGGCCATTCGACGTACGGCGAGTACGGGGACGTCATCCTGTACCACCCGAACGGCGTGACGACGGGGGCCCCCATCATCCACCGGGCGATCGTCTTCATCGAGGTGAACGACGACGGGAGCGACAGCATCCCCCAGCTCTCGGGCCTCCCGTGCGGCACGGAGGCGAACGCCGTCTATCGGACCTGGTCGACGCCGAACGGGTGCGGCACCGACGACGTCCGGGGGAACCTCACCCTCTACGGGATCGGGTGGATGTCGGTCACCATCTCGGTGCCGCTCGCCTCGCTCGGCCGAAGCTCGGGGTTCCTCACGATGGGCGACAACAACTTCGACGCCCTCGGGAACGGCGACCCCGACCAGCCGTTCCTGTCGAACCTCGTCGAGCCGGGCTGGGTCATCGGCGTGGCCCGGGGGATGCTGCCCTGGTTCGGCGCCCTCAAGCTCCTGTTCGACGGGAACGCGGGCGAGGTCCCGCCGCAGTCGTGGCAGTGGATGGGGCTCAGCGTCGTCGCCGTGATCGGGGGCGCGCTGCTGCTCCACTACGCCCTCCGCGCCGAGGGGATCGAGGACCCCCGTCGGAAGGCCGACGAGGAGGCCTCGGAGGACGATGGCGCCGACGAGGGACCTGCGCCGGGATCCGGCGGGGGGTCGCGGTGGCTCCACCCGCTGCGCTCGTGGCGGGCGGAGCACGCCGAAGGGACCGACGACGAGGAGCCGCCGGCGCGACCGCGCAAGAAGACGGGTGCACCGGCCCACGGGACCGGGGGGCGCCCCGCGCCCGCGGTCGGTCGCGGCCCGGCGAAGCGCGGACGTCCTCGCGCAGACCCGGACGACGAGGACGACTCGCTGTAGCCGCGCGGCCCGGGCCGCTCCAGGGGCGGGGGGCTTCAGGGGATCGTCGTGAGGATCGATCCGGACCAGGCGCCCTCCCCGAGGACGACGAAGGTGGTCCCCGAGAGGTCCGAGGCGGTCGGACCGACCGATATCGTCTCGCCCGCCGAGAGGAGAAGGGACCCGCCGTCCGTCCACGCCTCGGAACCCCCGTCGTAGGTCGCGAGCGTCGCGCCGGTGACCGAGAGGACCGCGACCGCGGAGAGGCCCGCGGGCGAGAACGGCGCGCCCGACCCGGCCTCGAACCCGAACGCGAGGCTCTGGAGCTCGATGCCTCCGCCCGAGGAGGCGACGGTGAAGTTGTACCAGTGCTCCCCGCCGACCGACGATTCGGCCGGGGGATCGAGCGCGACGGCGCTTCCGACCGAGGTCGTCC
>DATJVB010000045.1:0-3214 GCA_035502055.1 Thermoplasmata archaeon
CCACGATCGTCTGCACGACGGAGCCGAACCCGGCGAACTGGATCCCTCCCAGCGCGACCTCGCCCTGCACGAGCGCGTCGGACGGCGCCTGGGTACCCATTGCCAAGAGCCCGCTCGCGAGCGCGACGGCCGCCAGCGGGAGCGCGAGCGCGCGCTGCCGCCGGTCGAGGAGCGCGCCGAACGCGAGGACCGGCGGGACCGCGATGAGGAAGAGCCAGAGCGATCCGGCCAGCGACCCGTCGAGCCAGAGGAACGGTGGGACGCCGAGGAGCGAAGTGTTCGACCCATGGAGGGCGGCACCGAGCACGGTCGGCGGGGCGTACGTGAGGCCGCTGATGTTGAACCCGAGAAGTTCGAGCACGCGCAGGGGCCCGGAGTTCGTCGACGCCGTGGCGATCGCGTCGTACGTTCCGGATCGGATGGGCGCGCCCTCGATCGCCCCGGTCCACACGTAGGCGAACGCCGTGAGGAGCGCGCCCGGCAGGGCCCCGACGGCGGCGACGCCCACCGGCCGCACCATCCGGGCGACCCCCCGGAGCCGGACCGCCTCGATCGCGAGGACGATCCCCATCCCCAACGCCCCCCAGGCGAGGATGCGCGGGTCGAGCGTCGCCCCGACGCCGAGGCTCACGCCCGCCAGGAGCGCGGACCGGAGATCGCCCGACCGCGTGACGCGCAGGGTCGCGAGGAGCGCGATGGCGATCAGCGACGACCCCCACAGGAACGGGACGACGACGCCCGCCTCCCACTGGAGAGCCGCCGGGTTCACGAACGACGCGCCGATGAACGCCATGCGGAGCGCCTCCCGGGTCGCCCCGCGGGGAAGCTCCGGGACGAGCCGGAGCAGCAGGGTGCCGCCGATGAACGCGAGCCCGAACTCGACGAGGTAGACGAACGCGAGGTACGCGCGCTCGATCGCGAACGGGTCGTGCGTCGCGCCGAGGAGGAGGAACGGCGGCCAGGCGGTGATCGCTCGGGTGTACCCAGCGGCGTCGGGCCCCGCGGGATTCCAGAGGTACGGGTCGAGTACCGACGGGGCGGGGACGATGCGCGCCGGGCTGATCGACCAGTTCCAGTTCTGGAAGAGGACACCGCCCGAGCCGAACAGGAACCCCGAGAGCGGGAGAACCACGAGGAGGAGCGCGAGCGCGGCGTACGCCGCGACCCTTGGCCCGCCGGACGAGAGCACTGCCCACCGCCCCCCGGGCGGACGGGCGGTCCGGGTCGGCTCGTCTCCCGGCGCGCCCGAGGCGGGGCTCATCGGGAGGCCGACTCCTCCGGCTCGGCGACGACCAGGAGGTCCGAGGCGAGCGCGGGGAAGCGCGCGAACCAGCGGTCGATCCACCGGATCCGCCGGGCTGCCGGGATCTCCTCGCTGTACGGAAGACCGACCCACCCGACGGGCCGGAGCCGGTGGAAGCGCAGGAGCGCATCGAGGCCGCGTCGGGTGAACAGCTGGAGATGGCCGACCGGCCGGGCGGGGGGAACATGGGGACCCCGCCCGAACACCCACTCCCGGCCCGTCTCGGTGCCGAGCGGTTGGTAGCCGAGCGCGAGCTGGACCCGGTTCGCCCAGCTGGCGAGGTTCGGGGTGGTGAGCACGAGGCCGCCGTCCGCCCGGAGGACCCGGCGGATCTCGCGCAGCGCGTGGTCGGCGTCGAGGAGATGCTCCAGCACCTCGCTCGCTACGACGAGGTCGAACGACGCGTCCTCGTAGGGGAGCGTGTCCGTAGAGATGTCGACTTCGTCGACCCGGAGCCCGGCGGCGCGGAGGAGGGAGACGGCGGGGCCCGATACGTCGACGAAGGATGCCCGCTCGAGGGGGACGCCGATAGCGCGGACCCACGCGGCGGCCGTCTGCGGGACCTCCGGCCCGATCTCGAGCACCCGGGCGGAGCGGCCGTCGGTGTATCGGCGGGCCCGATCGGCGATCCACCGGTAGCGGGAGGGCACCGGACGGGTCGTCGAAGGGGGATAGTAGGCGCCGTGCACCCGGTCCGCGTAGAACGACCCCACCCCCCCCGAGACGACGGGCGGACGGGGGCGTTCGTCGGCCGGCTCGGTCCGCGTCACAGCCAGTACCCGAGCCAGAACCCCGGCGACCGAAGCGCGATCGCCGGGAGCGAGGCCCCTTGGAACGCGCCCCGCAGCCGACGACGGGCCCGGGCCCGGAAGAACGCCTCGTACTCCGTCCCCCGGTACGCCTTCGCCGTCGCGCCGTACCGGAACCACTTGCGCATGTAGCGCACCGTCGACGCGAGCTCTTCGTGCGCGAGCCCCTCGGGAACGAATCCGAGCGAGGGCGATTCCCGGGACGCTTCGTAGAAGACGAGGAAGTCCTCGGCGTACGGCGACGGCCGGGTCTCGAGCACGTCTCGGGGGATCCGCTCCAAGGCGTGGACGAGGAGCGACCGTCGGTACCACCGCGGGGCCAAGGTGCCGCCGATCGGGACCATGCCCGATCGCCAGTCGCGGACCGAGGCCCCGTTCTGGAGGCGGTTCGCCCGGGCGACCAGGCCGGCGCCGTCGCACCGTTCGCCGAATCCGACGACGTCGGCCCCCGTGGCCAGGGCCCGCCGGAGCGCGCCGGGAAGGACCCGGTGGTCGGCGTCGAGATTGACGACGAACGTGCCGGCGGCCGCGCGGGCCCCGAGGAGGCGACCCTTCGTCGCGCCGCACGTCTCGGATATCACGCGGGCACCCCGCGCGCGGGCGATCGAGGGGGTCCCATCCTCTGATCGGCTGTCGACCACGATCACCTCGACGTCCGGGAGCCCGCCGTCGCCGACGGACGCGAGGCAGGCGTCGAGGACGCCGGCGGCGTTCCAGGTGGGGATGACGATCGACACGGTCGGCATCCCCCCCGACCCGGTCGACGGCGCCTTCGGAACCATCGCGGGTTCCTCACCGACCCCAGGATGGCGTGGACCGGACGGGCGCGTTCTGCGGGCCTCGGCCGGCGCGCCCCCGATATCGGGCGGGCCGCGCCGGCCCCGCGAACGTCGGACCGGGGCGCTCTCCGATCGCTAGACCTGGCCCCATCGGTGGAGGAAGAAGCGGACCCACCCCGGCGGGACGCGCCGGCCGAACGGCAGGTTCATCACCCGGATCCCGAGGAGGGAGAGGAACATCACCGGGACGGCGCCGGCGATGGGCATGCGCGATCCCGGGTCGTGCCGCCACGTGACGGGCATCTCCCGGACGGCGCGACCCT
>DATJVB010000046.1:0-8823 GCA_035502055.1 Thermoplasmata archaeon
ACGTGGCCCGGTCGAAGGAGTCCGCCGGTCCGGTGGATCTCGTAGACGAGCCGCTCCGAGGTGAGGTAGAGCACGCCGGGCACCCGACCCTCGGTCAGGAACTGCTCCGCGGCCTCCTGATGGAGGACCCGTTCGCCGTCCTCGAGGAGCACCGCGTCGACCCCGGGCCCTCGCCGCGCCTGAGCCGGCCCGGGGACCGGATCCGCGCAGGGGCCTCGCGAAGGGAGAGTCGGCCGGCGAAATGAACCATTCGACGTTCGCGGAGGGTCGGGTTCCGCGCCGACACCCGTCCGTCGCGCCGGGGCCGGGTCGGCGATCGGGGGGCGCGTCTACCCGGAGGCGTCCCGAGATCGCGCGGGGGGCACTTCCCGCCCCCCCGGACCGTTACCGAACCTCGCCCTCGTCGGGGGCCGCGCGGCGAAGATCGCCGGGTAGGTACCTGTCGGGCGTTGGGTCGTTCGCCTCCACGAGCGCGGTCCGGTCCGAACGGGAGATCGGAGGGAGATCGATCCGGTGTCGCGCCCCCGCGATTCCGAGGCGCCGCGAGGCGACGAGGCCGACACGGAGGTCGGTCCGGTCGAGCCGCCGGCGTCAACCCCGGTTGAGCGCCGATTGAACTCCTTAGGGGCCGCTCGGGGGTCGAGGACCCCCGGGGGAACGATGGGCGGCGCCGTCGAGGTTTCGCGGCTCGTCAAGGCATACGGATCGCTCCGGGCGGTCGACGGGCTCGACCTCTCCGTCCGGCCGGGCGAGGTGTTCTCGCTGCTCGGGCCCAACGGGGCCGGCAAGACGACCACCGTCGAGATCCTCGAGGGGCTCCGGCGCCCGACGTCGGGGACCGTCGAGGTGCTCGGCCGGGACCCGTGGACCGAGATGGACGCGATTCGCGCGCGCATCGGGGTCATCCCGCAGGAGTTCCACTTCTTCCCGCGGCTCTCGCCGCGCGAGGCGATCCGCCTCTACGCGCGCCTCTTCGACCGGAAGGTCGACGAGGAGGCGCTGCTCGCCACCGTCGAGCTCCTCGACAAGGCCGACGCGATGTACGACACCCTCTCCGGGGGCCAGCACCAGAAGGTCGGGATGGCGCTCGCCCTCGTCAACGATCCGGAGCTCTGCTTCCTCGACGAGCCGACGACCGGTCTCGACCCCCGGGCGCGCCGGTCGATCTGGGCGGTGGTCCGACGGCTTCGCGCCGAGGGACGGACGGTCTTCCTCACGACCCACTACCTCGACGAGGCGCAGCAGCTCGCCGACCGGATCGCCATCCTGGACCACGGCCGGGTCGTCGCCGCGGGGCGGCCCGACGAAATCATCGGCCGGTACGGCCGCCCGGAGCGGCTCCGCCTGATCGGGGACGGCGGTCTCGAATCGAAGCTCCGTCCCCTCGGGCTCCCGATGGTCCCGGTCCCCGGCGGCGTCGAGATCACGCTCGGGGAGAAGGCCGACGCCCTCGCGATCCTCAACGCCGTCGCGTCGAGCGGGCTCGCGTGGGAGAGCTTCTCGACCGTCTCCGACACCCTCGAGGACGTCTTCATCCGGCTCGTGGGGCGCGAGGAGGACGGCGGGGTCCGGCCGGCGGCCGATGACCCGGGGGCGGGCCGATGAACCCGCGCCGCATCGCCGCGTACTTCCCCGCGTTCGCGAAGGGGTACCTCCGCAACCCCCTCGGCCTGTTCATGTCGCTCATCTTCCCCGTGATCCTGATCCTCATCTTCGGCGCCGTCTTCTCGAACTCCGGGAGCCAGCAGGTCCCGGTCACCGTCGAGAACCTCGACCACGCGTCGGCGGCGAGCGTGGAGTTCCTGAGCGCGCTCAACGCGACCGGCGCCGTGTCGCTGTCGTTCGTCGGACCGGACGCGGGGAACCTCTCCGGCTACCTCGCGCAGCACGGCCTCGTCGCCGGGATCGTGATCCCCGATGGCTTCGGCGCGGCGATTGCCAACCGGTCGGCCGTCGCGCTCCTCGTGTTCACGAACCCGTCGTCCGGCTCCGAGGCCGGCCTCGTGGAGGGGGCGGTCCAGGGCGTCGCGAACGGGTTCAACCTCGAGCTCGCGCACGGGTCGCCGGTCATCGGGACCGAGACCCTCCACGTCGGGAGCCAGCTGTACGGGTACATCGACTACCTCGTCCCCGGGCTCATCGGCTTCTCGGTCCTCGTGAGCCCGATGTTCTCGATGGTGAACATCAGCTCCACGTGGAAGCGGGACAAGCTGTTCCGGCAGCTCTCCCTCACCCCGCTCACGCGCGGCGAGTGGCTCGCCGCGACGCTGCTCTGGTACGTCCTCCTCGCCTTCCTCTCCGCCGCGCTCCTGGTCGCCGTCGGCGCCCTCGTGTACGGGGCGCACGTGACGATCACGTGGGGCGCGGTCCCGTTCCTCGTCGCCGGGCCGATCCTGTTCGTCGGCCTCGGCCTGCTCGCCGGATCGGTCTCGAACACGCCCGAGAGCGCCGGCGTGGTCGGGAACATCATCACCTTCCCCATGATGTTCCTCTCGGGCACGTTCTTCCCGGTCTCCCTCTTCCCGGGCTGGCTGCAGACCGTCGCTCGGGTCCTCCCGCTCTACTACGTCATCGACGGGCTCAACGCGGCGCTCGTCTTCGCCAACTCGGCGGCGGTCTACCAGGACTTCCTCATCGTCGGGATCCTCGCGCTCGTGGTCTCCCTCGCCGCCGTGCGGGTGTTCAGCTGGCGCGACGAACGGTGACCGCGACCGCCCGGGGCCGTCCCTCGAGATCCGGGGGGTCTCGGGTCGGGCCTTCGGCCGGCCGTTCGGCGAAGATCGGCGGAGGTCGGTCGAGTCGCATCCGAGGGGCCGTGTGCGGGCGTATCCCTACGTCCTCAAGTAGGGGGGGACCGTGGTGGCAGGGTCGCCCGGGCCGTCTCTTCTTTCGGGGAACCGCGGCCGGGCAGAGGAAACCAACCATGGGCACGGGAACCAAGAGCTTGGGCCGACTGACCGGACGGTGGGGCGCGATGGGCGCGACGGGCGGGGTCATGGGAGTCACCCTCCTGCTCCTGCTCAGCCCGCTCGCGGCGGGGGCGGGGCACACGTACCGGCCGCCGTACACGTCGATGGTCTCTTCGACTTCCACCTACCAGGGACAGCAGGGGTGCGGGACCGAGTCGATCACGACGTTGCCGACGTGGAACTCGACGAGCGGCGTGTTCACGATCGCCGGGAAGACGAGCTCGAAGAACTGCGGGGCGAGCCTGGCGGGCGTCGGCGGCAGCTCCGAGGGGTACTTCGAGGGCGAGATCGACCTCGCGATGCCCGTCAAGGTGACGGCCTCGACGCACAACGTGACGGTCACGTGGAAGGTCAACGCGGCGGTGACGTCCTCGTACTCCCCGCCGAAGAGCTGCACGGGCCCCTCGACCGACCTGTACTTCTACTGTGACGTCGCGTCCGACTACTTCATCGATGGGGAGGCGTACCTCGTCGACACGACCAACGGGACGTACTTCTACCCCACCTCGTACTGGGAGTGGTACAACGAGTCGTACAACGAGACGGAGTACGACAACTTCAGCGGGACGCCGACGTGGTACAACTACTCGGGCGCGTACTCCTACGGCGCGCCGGGCTCGGCGATCTGGTACATCAACAGCAGCTACGCGCTGAACCCGCGCGACAGCTACGTGGTCGTGATGTACTTCTACGTCGACTGCGACGCCGACACCTACGCCTACGGCTACCCGACCGGCCCCACGCTGGTCGGCGGGAGCGCCTCGACCTCGATCAACATGGCATCGGGGCCGAACAAGGCGACGCTGACCTCGATCAGCCTCGTGTAGGGCGCTCCGAAGGCGCCCGACGGTAACCCTTTCCGCCCCTCCGGGGAAGCGCTGGTCTCCCCGGAGGGCGCCCGTTCCGCCTTACCCCCCGCGGACGGATTCCGATTGCACGATGAGTTCGTGCTCGTTCCCTAGCCCGGGAAGGCGTGGGCCGGGAGTTCGGGTCCTCGGCAGGATGCCTCGGGCTCTGCAGAGGTATCCTGGGTCCCCCTCGTACGGGGATTGTCTCGGGATCGTCTCGCGCTCGCCGTGAGGGTGGCACTCCGGGAAGGGAGCGGACATAGGACCTCAAGTAGGGGGAACCCCTCCCCCGTGCGGCACCCTAACACCCCCCCCTAGGGGGGTCGGGGTCCGGAGGAAACGAACGATGGGAATCGCGTCGAAGCGACTGGGCCGAATGCCGGGACGGTGGGGCGCCATGAGCGCATCGGGGGGAGTCGTGGGGGTCGCCCTGCTGCTCCTGCTCAGCCCGCTCGCGGCGGGGGCGGGGCACACGTACCGGCCGCCGTACACGACGATGTACTCGTCGACCTCCACGTACCAGGGCCAGCAGGGATGCGGGACGGAGTCGATGACGACCGCTCCGACGTGGAACTCGACGAGCGGCGTCTTCACGATCGCCGGGAAGACGAGCTCGAAGAACTGCGGGGCGAGCCTGGCGGGCGTCGGCGGCAGCTCCGAGGGGTACTTCGAGGGGGAGGTCGAACTCGCGATGCCGGTCAAGGTGACCGCGTCGACGCACAACGTGACGATCACGTGGAAGGTCAACGCGGTGATGTCATCGTCCTATTCGTCCCCGAAGAGCTGCTCGGGCCCCGCGACGGACCTCTACTTCTTCTGTGAGGTCTCGTCGGACATCTTCGTCGAGTCGTACCCGTACCTGATCGACACGACCAACGGGACGTACTTCTACCCCAGCACCTACTGGGACTGGTACAACGAGACGTACAACGAGACCGAGTACGACAACTTCAGCGGGACGCCGACGTGGTACAACTTCACGGGCGCGTACGCCTACGGCGCGCCGGGCACGGCGGTGTGGTACATCAACAGCACGTACGCGCTCAACCCGCGCGACAGCTACGTGGTCCTGATCGAGTTCTACGTCGACGTCTCCGCCGAGACGTACGCCTACGGGTACCCCACCGGCCCGACCCTGGTCGGCGGGAGCGCGTCGGCGTCGATCAACATGGCGTCGGGGGCGAACAAGGCGACGCTGACGTCGATCGGGGTGGCGTAGAGACCCCTGCGAAGACGCCCGACGTAACCCTTTCCCCCTCCGGGGGAGCCCTCGGGCCCCCCGGGGGCCCCCTGTTCTGTACCGACCGGACTATCCTCGGACCGGCTGAGCGGCCGCGTTCACCGTCTCCCCCGGGGACGACGTCGGCTGCCTGCTCCTGGCGGGGATCGGCGGGGGCGGGGGCCCATACCGGGGGCGGACCGCGGTCACGGGAGGCGGTATGTCTCGCACCCATCGCCGGGGTGGCACTCCAGCGGGGGAACGGGCATCGGGCCTCAAGTAGGGGGACCCCCTCCCCCATGAGGCACCCTAACACCCCCCCCAGGGGGGGTCGGGGTCCGGAGGAAACGAACGATGGAAATCGGGTCGAATCGACTACGCCGAATGACCGGTCGCTGGGGCGCCATGAGCGCATCGGGGGGAGTCGTGGGGGTCACCCTGCTGCTCCTGCTCAGCCCGCTCGCGGCGGGGGCGGGGCACACCTACCGGCCGCCGTACACGACGATGTACTCGTCCACATCCACCTACCAGGGACAGCAGGGATGCGGGACGGAGTCGATGACGACCGCCCCGACGTGGAACTCGTCGAGCGGCGTGTTCACGATCGCCGGGAAGACGAGCTCCAAGAACTGCGGGGCGAGCCTGGCGGGCGTCGGCGGAAGCTCGGAGGGCTACTTCGACGGCGAGGTCGAACTCGCGATGCCCGTCAAGGTGACGGCGTCGACGCACAACGTGACGATCACGTGGAAGGTCAGCGCCGCGGTGACGTCCTCGTACTCCGCGCCGAAGAGCTGCACGGGACCCTCGACGGACCTCTACTTCTACTGCGACGTCTCGTCGGACATCTTCATCGAGTCGTACCCGTACCTGATCGACACGACCAACGGGACGTACTTCTACCCCAGCACCTACTGGGACTGGTACAACGAGTCGTACAACGAGACGGAGTTCTACAACTTCAGCGGGACGCCGACGTGGTACAACTACTCGGGCTCGTACGCCTACGGCGGACCGGGCACGGCGGTGTGGTACATCAACAGCACCTACGCGCTCAACCCGCGCGACAGCTACGTGGTCCTGATCGACTTCTACGTCGACGTGAGCTCGGACACGTACGCCTACGGCTACCCGACTGGCCCGACCCTGGTCGGCGGGAGCGCGTCGGCGTCGGTCAACATGGCGTCGGGGGCGAACAAGGCGACGCTGACGTCGATCGGGGTGGCGTAGGGGCCCGTCCGAAGACGCCCGACACAACCCTTTCCCTCCCCCGGGGGGGCGGCCGAGAGACCGGCCCCCCGGGGACCGAATTCCCGCTCGAACCGATCGAGGGCCATCCGGCGGTCCGCTCTTCCGAGCCCCTCGCCGTTCGTTCCGGAAGGGGAAGGCGACGGTCCGGCGCATCCCGCCGCAGCCCCGCGAGGAAGCCGCTCGAATATCCGCCCCGCGCGCTATCAATGGTAGCTACGCCCACTTGGAGGGGCGCCCCGTGGCGGGGACTCAAGTAGGGAAGGCTCTTCGACCGTGCGCCGCCGTGACACCCCGCGCGGGGTCGCCAAAGGCGGGAGGAATCGAATCATGAGAAACGGGTCGAGGGGAGTGAGCCGGATCAGCGGACGATGGGGAACGATGGGCGCGACGGGGGGAGTGGTCGGGGTGACCCTGCTGCTCCTCCTGAGCCCGCTCGCCGCGGGGGCCGGGCACTCGTACCGGCCGCCGTACACGTCGATGTACTCGTCGACGTCCGTCTACCAGGGCCAGCAGGGGTGCGGCACGGAGTCGATCACGACGTTGCCGACGTGGAACTCGACGAGCGGCGTCTTCACGATCGCCGGGAAGGCGAGCTCGAAGAATTGCGGGGCGAGCCTGGCGGGGGTCGGGGGTAGCTCCGAGGGCTACTTCGATGGCGAGGTCGATCTCGCGCTGCCGGTCCGCGCCTCTGCAACCACCCACAACGTGACGATCACGTGGAAGCTCAACGCCGCGGTGACGTCGTCGTACTCCCCGCCGAAGAGCTGTACGGGCCCCGCGTCCGACCTCTTCTACTACTGCGAGGTCGTCTCGGACTACTCGATCGACGCGTATCCGTACCTCATCGACACCACCAACTCGACGTACTTCTATCCGACCTCGTACTGGGACTGGTACAACGAGACGTACAACGAGACGGAGTACGACAACTTCAGCGGCACGCCCACGTGGTACAACGGCTCGGGGACGTACGCCTTCGGCGGTCCGGGGACGGCGGTCTGGTACATCAACAGCACGTACGCGCTCAACCCGCGCGACAGCTACGTGGTCCTGATCGAGTTCTACGTCGACGTGACCGCGGAGACGTACGCGTACGGCTACCCGACGGGGGCGACCCTCGTCGGCGGGAGCGCGTCGGCGTCGCTCAACATGGCGTCGGGGGCGAACAAGGCGACGCTGACGTCCGTGACCCTGAGCTAGGCCAGGCCGGTCGGTCGCTCCGAACGGAACCCATTCCCCCCCCCGGGGCCGGCGGTTCGCCGCCCGCCCCCGGGGTTCTCGTGCGTTACGGACGGCGACGGGGCGGCTCGGTCCCCCCGGGACGTGGACCGGTGGAGGGTCGGTCACATCGTTCTCGTCCCGGTCTCGCTAAGGACCCGGATTCCATCGCCGAGGGCGCGGATGGCGAGGTCGACGAGCCGCGGATCGACGTCCCGGCGGCTCCGGGTCCCCGCGCGCGGACGATTCCGGCTGCGCGGGGAGGACGCGGACGACGTCGAGGCGTGCCGGGGCGGGAAGACGCGCGCGGAGAAGGAGATCGGCACGCTCCGCAACGAGCTCGATCGGCTGCAGGAGCTCCTCTACGCCGACCACCGGTTCGCGCTGCTCGTGGTGCTCCAAGGCATGGACACGGCCGGCAAGGACGGCACGATCCGGCACGTGTTCGCCGGGCTGAACCCGCAGGGGGTCCACGTGGCGTCGTTCCGGGTCCCGACGGCGGAGGAGTCGGAGCATGACTTCCTCTGGCGGGTCCATCCGCACGCCCCCGGGCGGGGGAGGATCGCGATCTTCAACCGCAGCCACTACGAGGACGTCCTGGTCCCGCGGGCGCATCGGACCCTCTCCCGGGCCGCGTGGGAGGCCCGCTGCCGGGCCGTCCGGGCGTTCGAGCGGTCGCTCGCCGTGAACGGCACGCGGATCGTGAAGTTCTTCCTCCACATCGACGCGAAGGAGCAGCGTCGGCGCCTCGACGAGCGGCGCGCCGACCCCCACAAGCGATGGAAGCTGAGCGCCGCCGACGAACGCGAACGGCGGTACTGGGGCCGGTACCAGAAGGCGTACGAGGAGGTCATCCGCCGGACCGACGCGGCCTGGGCCCCCTGGTACATCGTCCCCTCGAACGCGAAGTGGTTCCGGAACTGGGCGGTCTCCCGGATCCTCGTCGAGACGCTCCGCACCCTGCCGCTCCGCTACCCGAGTCTCCCCCCGGGGATCGACGCAGGGGAAGCGCGCTAGGGCCGCTCCGGGTGGGGGCGTGGGGCCGTGGCCCGTGTCGGAGGTACGTTCCCGGAGTTCGGGCGGTCTCCTCCCCGACCTGGCGGGACCCTAGGCCCTCCGTCGGGCGCCATTCGCCGGGGGAAGAAAGAGCGGGGCGACCGTCCTCGGGCGGTCGGTATCGCGGCCGCTCCCCCGGTTCCGCTCCGCGAGAGGGCGGGGCTGCGGGCACCGGGATTTGAACCCGGGTTATAGGCTTGGCAAGCCTATGTGATAACCAGACTACACTATGCCCGCATAGGTCGACGGCCGCACCGTTGTCTGG
>DATJVB010000047.1:0-7247 GCA_035502055.1 Thermoplasmata archaeon
TCGGGCCGACGACTACCTTGCCGCGTTGCAACGGCTGCACCCGATGATCGAGCGCGTCGACGTGAAGGGGATCTTCTCGGAGAAGGACGAGGTCGTCGTCCTCTGCGACATGCACTTCAAGCCCCCGATGCCCACGATGTACGTCGTCGAGTGGTACCGCGTGAGCGGGGAGAAGATCGCGCGCGTCCAGGTCGTCTTCGACCCCCGACCGATGGCGGCGTTCATGGCGTCGGGGGCCCCCAAATAGACCACCTTCCCCGGGTTGACGTCGGCGTTGCCCGTCCGTCCCCGAGGTAGGGACGGCGCTCACTCTCCCGACAGGCCCGGGGCCTGCCGACCTCGCGCTTCCATCGTTCCATCGCTCCCGGCACAGCCCCCTCTAGCCGCCTCGGCTGCGTGACCCCTCGGGGAGGCCCGCGCGTCGGCCCCGGCGCCGCCACCCCGGGTGGCCGGTCCGCGTCACCGGCGCGTCCCCGTCGGACGACCGGCGACGGAGGGTCGGGCGGGCGCACCTCCGACCGCTGTCGCCGGCGTGGTCGCGAGCCGGGGGGTCGAGCTTCGGTGGACCGGGCCCGCTCGGAGAGGCCGGGGGAGACGACCTTAATCGCGGGGCTCTCGTCCGGGACCCGTGGCCGCGTCGCGTCGGCTCGTGGCCATCATGTTCACCGACCTCGCCGGCTTTACGAAGCTCGGCCAGGCCGACGAAGAGGCCGCCCTGGCGCTGCGCCGGGAGCACCAGGCGATGCTGCGTCCGCTGTTCATGGCCCACGGCGGACGCGAAGTGAAGTCGCTCGGGGACGGGTTCCTCGTCGAGTTCCCGAGCGCCGTCGAGTCGGTGCGATGCGCCGTGAGGATCCAGAGCGAGGTCGCGGTGCGGAACGCCCTTCCGGCCTCGAAGCACCGCATCGACCTGCGCATCGGCATCCATGTCGGGGACGTGGTGGGCGAGGGGGACGACATCGTCGGCGACGCCGTGAACGTCGCCTCGCGCATCGAACCGCTCGCCGAGGCCGGCGGCATCTGCGTCTCCGGGGCCGTCTTCGAGCAGGTCCGCAACAAGGTCCCGGTGGCCCTCGAGAGCGTCGGACGACGCGAGCTCCGGAACGTCGAGCACCCGGTCGAGCTCTACCGTGTGGTCGTCGCGCGAGGGGCGCCGCGGCCGCCCGGCGCCGCGGTCGACACCGAGTCGACCGTGCGGCTCGCCGTCCTCCCGTTCGCCAACCTCAGCCCTTCTCCCGACGACGAGTTCTTCGCCGACGGGCTCACCGACGAGCTGATCTCCCACGTCGCGAGGCTGCCCGGGCTTCGGGTCATCGCCCGCACGTCGGTCCTCCGCTACAAGGGCTCCACCACGCCGATCCGGGAGGTCGCCCGGGACCTTGGGGTCACGCTCGCGCTCGAGGGGAGCGTCCGCCGCTCCGGCGACCGCCTCCGGATCACCGCCCAGCTCGTCGACGCGGCGACCGAGGCGCCGGTCTGGTCGGCCCGCTACGACCGCCCGCTGGACGACATCTTCACGCTCCAGGACGAGATCGCGGGCCAGATCGCCGTCTCCGTCTCCAGGCACCTCGTCGGCCGCGGGGTGACGACGGTCGTCCCGTTCGTCCGGGTCCCCCCCGAGACCTCCGACCTGGAGGCCTACACCCTGTTCCTTCACGGACGCAAGCTGTTCACCGAGAGGGGGTCGGAGGAGTCGATGCGGAAGGCCCTCGACTACTTCGGGGCCGCTCTCGAGCGCGACCCGCAGTTCGCCCGGGCGAGGGTCGGCCGGGCCGAGGCGCTCGTCTGGCTCGGCACCGAGGGCGGGATCCCGTTCGCCGAGGCGGAGGCGACGGCGCGGAACGACATCGCCCTCGCCCTCCGCCAGAACGACGGCCTGGCCGAGGCGCACTCCGCGCTCGCCAGCTTGATGCTCGACAGGGACGACACGCAGGCCGCCGAGCGAGAGGCTCAGCGCGCGCTCGACCTCAACCCCAGCCTCACCGACCCGTACCGGTGGCTGGCGCAGATCGCGGCCGGTCAGGGCCGGATCGACGAGGCGGTCCGGCTCCTCGAGACGGCCCATCGGCTCGACCCGGTCGACATCAACATCCTCGCGTTCCTCGGCCGCGCCTACTACTACGCCGGCCGGATCCCCGAGGCGCTCGCCCACTGGGAGCGAACGAAGCCCCTGGTCACCTTCCGGACGAACGCCCACCTGACCGAGTACTACCTGGGAATCGGGGCGCTCTCCCAGGCCGAGGGCACCCTGCGCGAGATGGAGCGGATCCGGCCGCACAGCCCCTGGGTCGAGACGTATCGCGGGATCCTCGCGGCGAAGAGCGGGGACCGGGAGGGGGCACAGCGGTCGCTGGACCGGCTCCGGGAACGGGGACGATCGGGCGAACTGACGGCGTTCTTCGCCGGGTTCGTCGAGTTTGCTCTCGGGAACATGGACGGGTTCCTCGACGGCATGGAGGCGGCGTTCCGGCTCCACCAGCTGCCGTTCCTCGAACTGCTCTACTCGCCGCTGTATGCCCCGGCGAGGGCCGACCCGAGGCTGCTGGACCTCCTGCGACGCCAGTCCGAGCTTGCGGCCGGGAGCCGGTAGCCGATCCCCGAAGTCGTGCCCGTCATCGGGCCGCCTCTCCTTCCCGGATGGGGGCGGCGGGTCCCGTGGTCGGGTCGGGACCTTTCCGGCGGGACGGGGACCGCGTCGCCCGTCGAAACCTGTGATTTCAACCGTCTATTCAATTCGGAATGTCTTCGACGAGGGAGCCCGGAACCCCTTCCCCCGCGGGGGCGCAGCGAGGACCGGCCCGCGCGCACCGGTACCATCGGACCGCCCGCAAGACCCGCGGACGAAGGCGTCCGTCGTCCGGGATCGTCGGGACGACGAGCCACCCGCCCGGGAGGCGTCGGCGACGCGGGAACGTCCTGCCGGGCCCCGGTCGATCCGGCCGACCTTCGACCTCGACACCCGAGACGCCGCGCGCGGCGCTCGGAGGCGAGAGGAGGGGAGGGGCACGGCCGCGGGTGCCGGCGAGGGCACCTCCCGCCAGCCGTCGGTTCTCAGCCCTGCTTGGGCCACTGGTAGAGGCCGACGACGTTCCCCTCCGTGTCCTTGAAATAGGCCGTCCAGCCCATGTTGCCGGGGATCTCCCGCTTCTCCCGGATCACCTTGCCCCCGTTCTTCTCCACCTTCTTGGCGGCGGCCGCGACGTCATCGACGACGATCGTCACCACCGGGTGTTCGAGAGGAGCGCCCCGCTTTCCGATCCCCCCGCCGATGTACCCCGGCTCCCGGGGCATTCCCTTGTCGTCGCTGGCGCCGGTGCTGACCATGGTGTAGTCCATCCCCGGCATCGGGTTCATCTTCCACCCGAAGGTCGTTTCGTAGAACTTGCGCGCTCGTTCGGTGTTGTCTGCTGGCAGTTCAAAGTGGCCGACTTCGCCGCTCATGGATGCTCGAGCACCCGATGGCGGCATGCCTTAAGGAGCGAGGCAGGAGGGGCTGGAACAGGTCGCCTTGCCGCGAGCGCTGAGCCCGACCCCGGCGCGCGCTTCGGGGTTGGCAAGCTCCTGGAGGTTCCGTCGACGGTCGGCGAACGCCCGATCGCCCTCCCCCCCACCTGCCGACCGAACCCGTCCTGCCCGCTCTCGTTCCTGTGGGACCTCGGCGTGGCCGGGACGCACCCGTCCGCGGGCACGGCGCAGACCTCCCGGGGGCACGGGCATCGGGTAGCGGCGACGGACCGCCTCGGGGGAACGGGCGGTCGCCACCGAACGCCCGCCCGGGTCGGGGAGCCCAGCGTTCTCTCCGCGACCGGGGGGGTTCCCGGTGGGGCGCGGCGATGACGTCCCGCTGCCCAGCGGACGCCGGCCGGCGAGGACCGCCCGGAGCGGCAAAGTAGGGACCGGTGCTGCCCGAGGACGATGTCCTCGGATCCGGTCGTGGGCTGGCTCCTCGAGAACGACCAACCCTCGGTCCGGTACTACACGCTGACCGAGCTGTTGGATCGGAAGGACGACGACCCCGAGGTGCGGACGGCACGGGCCCGGATCCCCCGGACGGGGTGGGCGAGCGAGATCCTGCGCCGTCAGGGGCCGCAGGGGTTCTGGGAGCGGCGCGAGCCGCGCACCGTCAAGGAGTATCTCTACTTCCTCTGGTTCCCGGAGTTCTCCGCCACGATCTGGAACGCGATCGTCCTCGCCGACCTCGGTCTCACCTCGGCGGACCCGCGGATCCGGAGGACCGCAGAGCGCCTGTTCGAGTACAAGCTCGGGCTCAGCTCGATGATCAACCTCTACCACGAGGAGATGTGCGCCGTCGGGAACGCGGCCCGTACGCTGACCCGCTTCGGCTACGGGGACGACGCCCGGGTCCGGAGGCTCTACGACTGGATCGTCGAGGACCAGCGACCGGACGGGGGCTGGAACTGCAGCCAAGGTACCCCGGGGACGCTGGAGCGATGGGAGCCTCTCGCGGCGCTCGCGGCGGTGCCGAAGGCGAAGCGCACGGCCGGCGTCGAGCGGGCGATCGCGCGGGGAGCGGAGTTCTTCCTCGAGCGGGGGCTGTTCCGCGAGGGTCCCCGGTACGCGCCCTGGTTCCGGTTCCACTATCCCCACCACTACTTCTACGACGTGCTCGTCGGACTGGACCTCCTGACGAAGCTCGGCTACGGGCAGGACCGCCGGCTCCGTCCCGCGCTGAAGCTCCTCGCCGAGAAGCGGCAACGGAGGGGAACCTGGATCATCGACAGGGGACACCCGGATGCGCCGGCGTCCCTCCTCCACCTTCACGCATCGCCGGTGCGACCTCTCCAGCTCGAGCCGCCCGGCCGGCCGAGCAAATGGGTCACGCTCACGGCCCTTCGGGTCCTCCACCGCGTCGAACGTCTCAGCTGACGGTCGTCTCTGCGGACGCTGCGTACCCCGGGTCCGAGCCGTCTCGGGAGACCGTCCGCGGAGCGGCGCACGCCGTTGGCTCCGCGCGAGGGACGTTCGGCCCGCTCCCCCGGAGGCCGCCTGTTCGGAGGAGCGCGCCGGACCACCGGACGACGGTCGTCATCCGCTCCGCCCACTCGAGCTCGAGAGAGGAGCCCGAGAAGGGGGGGTCGTTCAACGTAGATTAATAAACCGGAATACGGTTCGGAGCGACGGGGGAGGGGGAGCGCGGTGGCCACGTCCCGTGGCGTCCGACGACGCTGGCGTATCGACCGTCGTTCGGCGGCGTCGACCACGGTGGAGATCCTCCCGAGATCGTGAGCGCACCCGCGGAGCCGCCCGGGGTCCCGGGAGTCCTGGCCATCCAATCGCTCTCCGGACGGGTCCCTGACGCTCGAAGCCGCAGGTCGCGGCGATGGGTTCCGGTCGTCGCCGTCTCGGTCCTGGTCGCCCTCCTGATGGCGTCGCCGGTCCCGAACGTCGGGGGCCGGACGAGCCCGTCGGGCCCGGTCCTCCCTGTCCTCTCCCAGTCCCCCTCCTCGGCCGCTGCGGGCCGCACGGTGGGAGGCGCGGGCTCGGTGAGCGTGCCGTCGACCGTATCGGCGTCGGCGACTCCGTGCGCGGCGGCCGACGCATGTCCCGGGATCCACCCGGGGCCCGGCGGGCCGTACGTGACCGAGTGGTTCAACACCACCATCTACGCGTCGGTCACGCCGTCGGACGGACCGCCGCCCATGCTCGGCTCGTCGATGGCCTACGACCCCGGGAACTCGGCCGAGGGTTCGATCGCGGGGACCGTCGTGCTGTTCGGGGGTATCGCGTCCTGGGGGGCGACGAACTACACGTACGTCGGCATCCCCGCGACGGTCCCCTTGCCGGACGGCCAGCCGACGGCGAGCGTCGTCTGGGTCAACATCACGCACTACCTGCTCCGGTCCCCGTCGCCCCGGTACTACGCGGCGATGACGTACGACGCGCACGACGGCTATCTGCTGCTGTACGGGGGCGAGTACGCCGGGATCAACGCCGCGCTCGCCGACACGTGGACCCTGTCGGTCATCTACCAGGGCGAGATCGTCAATCCTCCGCCGCAGCCGGCGACATTCAAGTTCCTCCTGTTCGGCTGGAGCCCGGCCGGTATCGGAGGGAACCACCCGCCCGCGCGCGCGGGGGCGGGGCTCGCGTACGACGCGGTGGACGGCTACGCGGTCCTCTTCGGAGGCTACAACGACCCGACGTACTTCAGCGACACCTGGACGTACTCCGCCGGGGTCTGGACGCCGATCTCCCCGGCTCCCTCCCCCTATGCTCGGGCGTTCGCCGGGTTCGTCTGGGACGCGGCGAACGGCTACGCCCTGCTGCTGCCCGGGCTGGGCGGCAGCAAGGACACGTGGGGATTCGTCCACGGCCTCTGGACCCCGATCGCCAGCTCGACGCCGACCGGCCCCCGATGGGCCCAGTCGATCGCCTACGACGACGACTCGGGCAACGTCACCGTCTTCGGAGGGGTCAACACCTCGACGATGGCGACGTACTCCGACACGTGGAACTGGTCCAAGCCTCCGCCCATGTGGGCCGAGGTCGACAGCTACGGCCCCGTCGATCGGGGCGCGGCTGCGATGGCCTACGACGCTCAGATCGGCTGCTCCGTGCTGTTCGGGGGATCGACGACCGGCGTCAGCGGCGAGCTCGACGACACGTGGCTCCTGTGCACCTGGCCGCTCCGCATCGCGCCGTTCACGCTGACCCTCGTCGCCCACCCGGGCGTCACGGACCGGCCGCAGGTCCGCTCGGGGGGGAACGCGACCTTCACCGTCACCCCGGCGGGAGGAACGTGGCCCTACTACTTCGTCATACGACTCTGGGACGGACCCGAGGACTCTCTTTCCATCCATGCCGGGTTCTTCTACGGACCGACCACCGTCACGTTCACGTTCCCGATCTCGGCCAACTACCTCGTGAGCGCCCATGCCGTGGACTACTACGACGAGACGGCCCACGCGAACCTGACCTACCCGGTCGGGACGCTGATGGTCACCGACTGGCAACCGCTCTGGGAAAGCTACCCGTTCAGCAACTACGGCAGCCCGTGGTCGAGCGGCGGGAACTGCTTCGGCTTCTCGACCACGATGATCCTCTACTGGCAGCACGACATCCGCAATGGGGCCGAGACGCCGTACCTTCCCGTGTCGGTCTGGACGACGGCGAACCTCACCGCGGGGCCGCCGGTCGAGCCCGAGGACGGTCCGGGGATGGACGGGGCGACGCTCGCGATCATGCTGCACCAGACCGTGGCCCAGGGCGTCTCCTCCCTCGGAGGG
>DATJVB010000048.1:0-12852 GCA_035502055.1 Thermoplasmata archaeon
GAGCGACATCAACCTCCTGATCAAGTCCCACGACAAGCTCAACTGGTCGAGCAGCGCCCCGCACTATGGTCCCAACTCCCCGATCGCGCTCAACGTGACGGGGACGCTCTGGAACGGCGACCCATTCTACTCCCAGTACGACGGGACGATCTGGCACTCCAACAGCCCGACCAACTGGTGGGGGTCCAACCCGTACAACGGGGCGAACCTGACGTATCCGTGGCAGTACTCGATCGTCTTCTCGGCCCACGCCTCGAACGGAGCCCCCAACTTCTTCCCGGGGATGACGGTCCAGTGGTGGATCTACCTCACCTACAACGTCTCGATCAACTCGTCGTCGCAGTACGTACACCACTCGAGCCCGGTCTTCCAGTTCACCTACGCCGGCGCATGGCCGTTCTCGCCGTACCCCGGCTCGGCGCAGTACGCGGGCTCGAGCTCGGTGTTCCAGGACCTCAACGTGACGGTGACCCCGCGGGCCCCGAACTTCAACGACTCCGTCCGCGTCGTCGTCAACACCACCCAGTCCGACGTCCTCACGAATGCGACGATCGGCCAGAACAGCTACCTCGACCTCACCGAGACGTCGCCGG
This sequence comes from Thermoplasmata archaeon, assembly GCA_035502055.1. Lineage (GTDB taxonomy): Archaea > Thermoplasmatota > Thermoplasmata > Lutacidiplasmatales > UBA184 > Lutacidiplasma. Next base: position 594 of record DATJVB010000048.1, read on the forward strand.
ACGGCTTCGTCATCGCGAAGGCAACCCTCGACTTCCCCGTCGATGTGGAGGGCGGGTTCGGGGCGGTGACGACGTCGGTGACGATCTCGTCGGCGTTCAGCCAGATCGCGGGGGCCACCATCTCGTACAGCCTCGCGATCCGGGACGTGTCGAACGACCTCCTTACGACGGTACCGATTTCGTACGTCGTGGGGGGGAACGGCACGTTCCTGTCGGGTGTCTTCACCGACGACCTCGACATCGAATCGACGCCGGGGAGCGTCGTCGCGGAGCCGGTCGACGTCGCCCAGATCAACCCGGGCGAGACCCTCAACCTCACGCTGCTCAGCCGGAACCCGGGGACCGCCATCAGCGCGGTCGAGGTCGTCTGCAACATCTCCTACCCCCTCCTCCACGAGACGGCCGTCCTCAAGTCGCCGTTCACGCGCGTGAGCTCCACCGAGTTCGTGGGGTCGGTCCCGGCGCTGCCGATCGGGAGCTTCGTCAATTTCACCGTGGACGCGTGGGACTTCGCCCAGCGCCTCGAGATCTCGCCCGGTTTCGGCTACTACGTGCCGGATCTCGCGACCACCGTCCCGGTTATTCCCGACAACGCGTCGTTCGTCTACGTGTTCGTGTACGACAACGGATCGCAGACCTGGGTGTCGGGGGCCGAGGTGACGATCCAGGGGTTCAACAACGTCTACAACTCCATCGGGAACACCACGTTCGGCGTCGCCTACCCGAACCAGACGTTCCAGCCGTACGCTCCGCTCCTCCTGCCGGCGAACGCGTCGTACCGGATCACGGTGCACGATCCCTGGTTCGTCCCGTCCGCCCCCGGGCTCACCGGCGGCGACGTCAACGCGACGGTCCTCTTGCTCCACACGATGACCGCCCGGCAGACGCTGTTCCAGGGCGACGACTACGCGGTCGTCCAGGAGGGGAACGCGGTCGTCTTCTGGCTCAACGCGACGGCCCCGAACCCGTCTCTCTCCCCGACGACGAACTCCGGCGGCTCGGTGCCTTTGGGGGCGGTCGTCGGCATCGTCGGATCCGTCGTCGTCGGAGTCCCGGTGGTCCTTTGGTGGATGCAGATCCGGCGACGGCGGAAGGAAGAGGAGCGGAGGGTGACGCTGTGACGCGGCGCCTAGTCGCTCTCCTCGGGCTCGCGGTCCTCGTGGCGGTCCCCTTAGGCCTCGCCCACGCGGGGCCCGCCACGCCGGGGACGGTGCCCGCGCCCCACGAGGTCCTCGGGGCCTCGGCCGGGGGCCCCGACTCGGTCGTCGCGCCCGACGCGCCGTCGACGGCCGCCTCGGCCGAGCCGTCGTCCGCCCCGTCGGCCGCGCCGCAGCCGGCGGACACGACCTGTCCCACCCCGACCGGCACCCCCGAATGGAACGTCGCGAGCTTCTTCTCCGACGCCGTCGTCACGTTCAGCGTCCCGGGCGCGCCCGCGCTCTCCGGGTCGAACTTCCAGACGGTCCCGTGCAACAACGTGATCCCCACGTACACGAACGGCTTCTGGATGAACGTCACGACGAACGTCGCGATGTACGCGGCGAACGTCACGATCTGGGGCACGGGATGGCCCCAGCCCGGCAACCCGAGCCCGGACATCACGAACTTCGCGCCGGGATCGCCGCGGACCCAGCCGATGTACCTGAAGCCGCCGTTCTACCACGAGGCGGACTTCTTCTTCGACGTGTACCGGTTCTTCTGGCCGGGCTCGCAGGTCTACTTCAACATCACGCTGCAGACCATCCAGGCGACGCCCGGGACGATCCGGTCGACGGAGAGTTCGCATATCGTCCCGACCCCCGTGCCTGGCGGAGGGTTCAACAACGCCACGTGGGGCTTCTATGTCGCCGACCCGTGGGGGAACGGCCAGCTGCAGTCGAGCGACGCCAACTTCTCCCAGGTGATCAAGGTCACGACCTCCCCGTCGGTCCTCACGAAGCCCGCGTTCCTCCCGAACCCGCACCAGGGCGTCCAGATCGCGCTCACCGCGCGCAACCCGAGCGGCGGAACGCCCCAGCCGATCCCGATGGCGCAGGGGACGGTCACGCTGACGGGCCCGATCACGGGAGTCTACCACCTCCCGTTGGGACCGTTCAACCATACGCAGCTCAACCTCACGTCGCTGCTCGGGCCGTACCCCGGCGACACCGTGAGCTTCAACCTCACGGCCTGGCTGCCGTGGTCCGAATCGAACACCGGGGTGGTCGGCGCCATCGACGAGATCTACAGCCCCACGTACACGTTCGCCTGGTCGGCGAAGGGCGGATGGTGGTACCCGGCGGAGGGCCTCGCGGGGAACGTCGAGGTCGCCTCGACGCCGGACGTGACCGGCAACTCCGGGTCGACGACGATCCTCGACACGGCGACGCCCGTCAACATCACGATCCACTCGCCGATCCAGAACGTCACGATCGGCTCGGCGGCGATCTCGTTCGAGTACTCGGACTCGAGCGGGTTCTCGACGGGGACGATCTCGATGGCGGCCGTCACCCAGAACACCTCCTATGCGGTCCTTCCGGGCCTTCCGTCGGGCGGCACGATGTCGTTCTCGATCACGGCGAAGGACGTCTTCGGCAACCCGATCTCCTCGGGGAACTACTCCTACATGCAGACGGGACCGCCGGCGTCGAACCTGCCGGGCGGATACGGGCTTTTCTTCGCGGAGGGTCTCGATCTGTCGACCGGCCAGCTTATCCCGCACGTCAACTACACCATCGCGAACGACACGTGGTCCGAGACGGGCATCGCGAATGTCTACGGGTTCGTGGCGCCCGTACCGCTGGGCGGCGTCGGGTACCTGCCGCTCGCCTACGGGTCGTACACCGTGACGCTACGCGCCCTCGGCGCGGTCGAGAGCTACTCGTTCACGGTGTCGACGCAGACCCCGTTCACCGTCGTCTTCTACTTCGCGTCGTCGCCGCTCGCGACCCACTCGACCGTCAACCTCGGGCCCACGGTCGCCTTCCCGGCGGTCATCGGGCTCGTGGGAGCGACGATCGCGATGATCCCCGTCGTCGGGTGGTACATGGAACGCCGCCGCAAGGCGGAGGCCGAACAGCGCCGCATCACGCTCTAGTCGAGGAAGGGAACAACGCATGGCAGCACCGATGAATCCCGGGAGCCCGAGTCCGAACCCGATGCCCGCGCAGCCGAGCCCGGCCCCGCCGGCCCCCCGGCCCGCGGCGCCCGCCCCCGCGCCCGCGGGGACCGCTCGGCCCGCTCCTCGCCCCGCCGCCCAAGGCGCCACCTCGATCCGGCCGGCGCCCCGGCCCGGGACGCCCGCCGCGCGCGGCCCGCCCCGTCCCCCGGCGACCGCCGGCGCCCGCCGGCCCGGTCGCCGCAAGAGGAAGCGCGGACGGACGTTCTACGCCCTCCTCATCATCGGGATCATCCTCGCTGGCACCGGCGCGGGCCTCCTCGTCACGTTCTATCCGCTCATCGTTCACTCGGAGAGCGCGAAGGACTTCATCGCCAACTCCGGGGCGTCGCTCTCGAGCAACAAGGCGGCGACGATCGTGGAGATCGGCGGCTCCTACCACCCCGGCGACACCGTCGTGATCCAGGACACGGTGAAGAGCGTCACCTACAACTCGACGACCGGGACCTCGGTCCTCGTCTTCAGCTCGATTGCGGGCCTTCCGTCCGCGCAGCGCGCGGCGTACTCGATGCTCGCCGACGACCTGTTCGCGACGGTCTCCGGCCAGCTCTCGTGGCTCTCGAGCGGCGACCAGGTCGTGATGACGTTCACCGTCGTCCAGGCGACGCTCCCGAGCGGCGTCTACCAGAGCCTCAGCTACGTCACGCTCGACGCGTCGGCCGATGCGACGTACCACGCGATCCAGTCCGGCCTCAACGGCCCCCAGGCGGTCGCCGTCGGCCAGCAGTTCTACCAGCCGTACCCCGCGCCCCTCTACGACTACCTGTTCGGGTTCCTCATCGGCGTCGGCGCGATCCTCATCGGCCTCGCGTTCGTCTTCCACAAGGAGGTCGAGCGGTGGCTCATGCGGCAGACGAAGGAGCCGAAGCACCTCACCTCGATGGTGATGGGGATCACCGCGCTCCTGGGCGGCGTCTTCATGCCGTTCTACCCGTGGCCGTGGGTCCTGCTCATCGCCGGCGCGACGATGCTGATCGCGTGGAAGTTCCCGCAGCTGTCGCTCCTGGTGCTCGTCCTGTTCGTCGCGCCCGAGGTCGCCTACCAGTCCGGCGCGCTCGGCTTCGTCTTCCTGTTCGCGACGATCCCGGTCCTGTTCGCGGCGCTCCTCGACTTTAGGTTCGGCGTCGGGGCGTTCCTCACGCTGTTCTTGGCGCCGGTCGGGCTCTCGTTCGCCGTCCCGGTCTTCCTCGCGATGATCTTCTCGCTGTACCTCGGCCTCGCGGTCGCGGTCGCGGGCGGGCTCATGGTCACGCTGTTCGTGACCCTCGGGAACCTCCCCGTCCTCGGCTACCTCGTAGGCCCCGGCGCGATTGGCAGCCCGAGCCTCATCGCGGGCCACGCGGCGAGCCAGAACCCGACCCTGCCGCTCCCCTACTTCACCGCGAACAACATCGGGGCCGCCTACGGGCAGATGCTGAACCCGTCGACGCAGGTCCTCGCCCTCGGCGGCGCGGGGATCGGCCTCATCGCGATCCCCCTCGCCCAGATCGGGGCGTGGTGCCTCGCGACGTGGCTCGTCACCTACGCGCTCAAGGAGCGCGAGAACCAGACGCCGGAGAACCTCGCGAAGTACGGCGTCCTCTCCGGGGCGATCGTCGCGGGCGTGACCGGCGTCGCGCTCATCTCGTTCAACTACACGAGCCTCTGGGACCTCGCGGTCCTCGGGCTCATCCCGGGGATGATCACCGCCGCGGCGGGATCTCTAGTTATCCGGGACGCCTTCGAGGCGTACTTCACGAGCCGCTTGGGCGGGTCGGCCGTCGGGACGCGCGTCGCCGAGATGAAGGGCCTCACGAAGGTCACCTTCGAGATGGTCGGCGGCCTCCACGACGTGAAGGCGGACATCAAGGAGTCGATGATCATCCCGCTCATGCGGAAGGACGTCACGACCCGGTTCAAGCTCGAGCCCCCGAAGGGGATCCTGTTGTTCGGCCCGCCGGGCTGCGGGAAGACGATGCTCATGAAGGCGCTCGCGAGCGAGCTCGGGGTCGAGATGATCTCGATCAAGTGCTCGGATCTCATGAGCAAGTGGTACGGGGAGAGCGAGAACCGCGTCGCCGAGCTCCTCCGGACCGCCCGGGAGCGGGCGCCGTGCATCCTGTTCATGGACGAGATCGACGCGGTGGCGAAGCGCCGCGACATGTACACCGCGGACGACGTGACGCCGCGCCTTCTGTCGATCCTCCTCTCCGAGATGGACGGGATCGACAAGTCCGCCGGGGTCATCGTCGTCGGGTCGACGAACAAGCCCGACCTCATCGACCAGGCGCTGATGCGGCCGGGCCGGCTCGACAAGATCATCTACGTCCCGCCGCCCGACTTCAACGAGCGGATGGAGATCGTCCACGTGCACCTCGTCGGCCGGCCGGTCACGAGCGACGTCGACCTCGCCGAGATCGCGAAGAAGACCGAGCGGTTCTCGGGCGCCGACCTCGCGAACCTCGTCCGCGAGGCGGCGACGATCGCCGTCCGCCGCGAGATGATGACGGGCGTCTCGACGCCGATCACCATGGACGACTTCCGCCAGGTGATGCCCCGGATCAAGCCGTCGATCTCGCTGCGGATGATCTCCGACTACGAGACGATGAAGATGGACTACGAGCGGAAGATGCACCAGGTCCAGCGGATGGAGCGCAAGATCGTCGTCCGGTGGGACGACGTCGGCGGCCTCACGGACATCAAGCAGGCGATCCGCGAGTACGTGGAGTTGCCGCTCACGCGGCCGGAGCTCATGGAGAGCTACAAGATCAAGACCGGGCGGGGGATCCTTTTGTTCGGCCCACCCGGCTGCGGCAAGACCCACGTGATGCGCGCGGCCGCGAACGAGCTCAACGTGCCGATGCAGATCGTGAACGGTCCCGAGCTCGTGAGCGCGCTCGCCGGCCAGTCGGAGGCGGCCGTCCGCGACGTCCTCTACCGGGCCCGCGAGAACGCCCCGTCGATCGTCTTCTTCGACGAGATCGACGCCCTCGCGAGCAAGGACTCGATGAAGACCCCGGAGGTCTCCCGGGCGGTGAGCCAGTTCCTCACCGAGATGGACGGGTTGCGGCCGAAGGACAAGGTCATCATCATCGCGACGACCAACCGCCCGCAGACCCTCGACCCGGCGCTCCTCCGGCCGGGGCGGTTCGACAAGATCTTCTACGTGCCGCCCCCCGATGTCGCGGCGCGCCAGGACATCTTCCGGATCCACCTCAAGGGGGTCCCGACGGAAGGGGCCGTCGACTTCGGCGACCTCTCCCGTCGGACCGATGGGTTCTCGGGGGCGGACATCGCCTCGGTCGTGGACGAGGCGAAGCTGATCGCGCTGCGCGAGCAGCTCGTGAAGGAGTCCGGCGAGTCGTCGGCGCCCCCGGGCGCCGCGGGCCTCTTCACCGCGAGCGGCGCCCCGACGGCGGCCGCGAAGATCGAGCCGGTGTCGCGCGTCGTCGGCGTCCGCATGCAGAACCTCCTCGAGGCGGTCAGCCGGACGAAGTCGTCGATCACCGCGGAGACGCTGGCGTGGGCCCAGGAGTTCATCAACTCGTACGGGACCCGGACGTAGAGGTCGGACGGGCGACCGGGGCGGGAGCGCGGACGAGATGGCCGATGCCGCACGACCGGTCCCCCCGTCCGCCCCCGCGGTGACGCCGGCATGGAGTCCCTCAGCGACCTCAAGGGGCGGGCCGACTCGACGGTCTGGCTCGCCGTCGGGGTGGTCGGCGCCGCGCTGTTCCTCCTCGGGATCTACACGCCCGCCCTCGCGAGGTTTCCCGACAGCCTCCTCCTCGAGGTCGTCTTCGCCCTCGCCGGCGGAGCGGTCGCCGTGCTCGGCTTCAGCTTCTTCTACGACCAGCGCGAGGCGGAGCGGTCCGGCCACGGCGTCGCCCGGCCGCTCGCCGGCCACGCGCGCGAGCTCTCGATCGCCCCGAGCTTCGAGGTGTACCGCCCCGAGACCGTCCGACGCCTTCCGGTCCCCGGAGAGGCGGCGGACGAGGACGACGCGGAGAACGACCCGAACGCCTAGGGGGTGCCGCGCGTGAGGCGTCTACGCCATCCCGCGGTCGCGACGGTCGTCTTCGTCGCGCTGTTCGCGTCGACGTTGATGCCCGCGACGGTGGGCGCCCCCCCGACGGTCCCGGGGGCGCCGCACACGAGCCCGGCCGCGCCCGCCGCCTCCGGGGCGACGGGGACCTCGCACGTTTCCCCCGCTGTCGCGCGGCCGGCGATCACCTGCCCGCCGACCCCGCCCCCGAGCCCCGCCTTCGCGACCGTGCCGGGGAGCGGGGCCGCGAACCTGTTCCCGCCGACCCCCATCCTCGCGGACCAGGTCCCGTGCGACCTCGTCGACGAGGACGAGGTGCACGGCAACCTCGGCTCGAACATCGCCTACTCCGGCGAGCGGTTCACGGTGCCGCTCACGCTCCCGGCGGACACCCTGAACGCGACGGAGGCGGAGGCGTACTACCAGCTCGCGATCGGTCTCGTCGTCGCGGGCGACCCCAACTCCGCGTGGGGGCAGTCGTGGGCCGAGATCGCGTTCACGCCCCTCGGCGCGACGTGGGAGGCGGACGTCGCGGTCTGGGCCCTTATCAACGACAGCTACCACGGCGGCTCGACGACCGAGAACGCGCCGGTCTGCCCGGGGAACTCGAACTTCTTGAGCTGGAACTACAGCTACTTCTGCGAGGAGCTCCAGATCGCCTCCACCGACATCGGCGCCATCACCTCCGGCGACCACGTGACGGTCACCTTCGCCGGCGTGAAGGGCGGGTCGTCCGGCCTCGACCTGTGGGTCAACGACTCAACCAACTCGGCGGACTCGACGAGCTTCGTGTTCAGCGCGACGAACACGGGCAACCACACCTACGAGCCGTTCTACAACTCCTCGTGCGTCGACCTCTGCCTCTTGCAGTGGTCGTTCCCGCTCGGGCAGAGCTTCCTCGCGTTCCCGGCGAGCTACTCCGAGACGATCCTGCGCGCCCTTGATCCGGTCGAGATCGGCGTTCCCCACTTCTGGAGCGCGACGGCCAAGGCGTACGCGGGGGAGTACCCGTACTTCAGCGCCGAGTCGACGTCGGGCGTCTGCAACTCGGGGGCGCCGCCCGGCACCGTCGCCCCGTGCACCAACTTCCTGGTCGCGGGAGGGACCGGCTACTACCCGTACTTCTCGTTCAACGGCAGCGAGCTCAACTTCGGGGCGAACTACTCCTGGACGACCGACAACTTCGCGGGAGCCACCTCCGAGCTCCACTCGACGGCGACGCAGAACGACCTCTCCGTCTTCTTCTTCTGGTACACCGAGAACTCGAGCCGCGCCGGCTTCTCGCCGGGACTGGTCCCGATCACGGTCACCGCGAACGTGCAGGACCTCGGGACGGTCTCGACGGTCTCGCTCTCGTACGCCCTCGACGCGGGCTCGTACACGACGATCCCGATGACGCTCGGCTCCGGCACCACGACCAACGGCACCTGGAGCGCCGTGATCCCGTCGACGATCGGGAACGGGACGGTCGCGTACTACATCACGGCCGTCAACAACGCCGCGGTCACGACCCATGCCCCGTACGCGGGGGCGTTCTACATCCAGCGGGGGCCGCTCCCCACGTTCCAACTCCAGCTCACCACGGACCTTCTCTCGTGCGGGGGCGACTCGTTCAACGGGACGATCTACGCGAACGGGACGACCGTCGCGACGCTCCCCGGCTTCTACCCGCTCCGTGCCGTCGGATGCTATCCGTACGTCTTCCACCAATGGACCCGCACCGGCGGAGCCCAGACGGCGAACTTGGCCCCCCTCGCGGTCAACCTCACGGTGAACGCGAACGGGACGGTGCAGGCCCACTGGGACTACGTCCGGCCGAACGACACGGTGAACGTGACGACGAGCCCGTCGACGTGCGGGTCGGTGACGATCGGCGGCTCGACGGTCTCGAACGGCGCGTCGGTCCAGCTGCCGGACGCGCTCCCGGTCTCGCTCACCGAGACGACGTGCGCGGGCAAACTCTTCAGCGGCTGGACCCTCGCGGGGAACTTCACGATCCTCGGGACGTCGTTCACGCCGTATGGCAACGGGACCCTCACCGCCAACTACGTGAGCACGACCGGCGCCCTCGCCCTTGACTTCGACACCGACCCGTCGACCTGCGGCGGCATCCTGTTCCGGGGCGCGGGGTACACGAACGGCGAGTCGCTGAGCGTGCAGCCGGGGACGTACGCGATCGCCCCCGACCCGTGCGCCCACTGGGGCTTCACGTCGTTCACGGTCTCCGACTCGTCGGCGCTCCAGATCGCCAGCGGGAACCTCACGATCTCGGGTCCGGGGACCGTAACCGAGCACAACTTCCGGCTCACCGAGATCACCTTCGTCATCGAGCCGTCGTCGTGCGGCTGGGCGATCTTCGACGGGACGGTCTTCCACTCGGGCGCCGTGGTCGTCGTCGACAACAACTCCGTCCACTCGATTTACGCGCAGAACACGAGCGCCTGCCACCTCATCGCCCTCACGGGCGACGGCGGCGTGCACGTGACCGGGAACGTCGCGGTCGTGAACGGGAGCGGCAACATCACCGCGTCGTTCGGGGCCGGACCCGCGACCCAGACGATCGTCTTCCTCACCGATCCGTCGACGTGCGGCGCGATTGTCTTCAACAACATCGCCTACCTCAACAGCAACTTCACGAGCGTCCAGGAGGGCCTCTCGTTCACCATCACGGCGCAGCCGTGCGCGGGGTACGGGTTCGTCACCTGGCTCACGTACGGCGAGGTGACGGTCGTCGGCTCGACCGCCTACGTGAACTCGAGCGGCGCGATCGAGGCGGTGTTTAGGCCGCTCGTCTCGATCATCCTCCTCACCGACCCGATCGGCTGCGGGACGATCACGATCGCGGGCGGGACGTACCCGTCGAACCGGTCGGTCGAGGTCCCCGAGGCGAACTCGTACCCCATCGTCGCGCACCCGTGCGCGGGGTACGCGTTCGTCGGCTGGGAGAACACGACCGGTCTCTCCGTCGAGAACGGCACCCTCTACGTCCTCGGCCCCGGCTTCCTCACGGCCGACTTTTCGCCGATCGTGTACTCCGTCGCGGTCCTCCTCTCGCCGTCCGACTGCGGCAGCGTGAAGCTCAACGGCACCGCCTACGGCAACGGCTCGGTCGCGACCCTCGCCGCGGGGAACTATCCGATCGCGGCGTCGCCGTGCCTCGGCGACCACCTGGACCACTGGACGACCGCCGACAACGTCTCGGTGAACGGCTCGACGCTCGAGGTGAACGGGTCGGGGAGCGTGCTCGCGAACTTCGCGCCGACGCCGCCGAGCGTCACCCTCTCGCTGCCGGGCAGCACGCTCGTCGGCAGCGACGTGGAGATCTACGCGACGGTCGGCGTCCTCATCCCGCCGTTCAACTACACGTACCGCTGGTCGTTCGGCGACGGGACGCCCGTCGTCACCACGCCGGCGAACTTCACGGCGCACGCCTACGGGCGGTCGGGGACGTTCACGGTCACGGTGACGGTGACGGACCCGCTCGGGCGCACGGCGAACGCCTCGGCCCGGATCCAGGCGCTCGCGGGGAGCGCGACGAGCTCGATCCAAGTCTCCGCGTTCGCCCTCACCGCCGTCGGCATCGCGGCGGTCGTCCTCCTCGCCTTCGCGGTCCTCGCCCTCGCGCGGCGTCGCGGAGACGACGGCGCCCCGATCGCCCGGCGCCCGCGCCGGGCCGTCGAGCCGACCCCGCCCCCGGGAGAGGAGCCGAAACCATGATATGGAATGAACGGAACCGAGCCAACGCCTCCATGACGGAACCGACGTACCTGGGTCCTGTCCGCCGATCGAAGGGTGGGCTGATCGCGCCGGCCGCGGCCGTACCGATCGTCGTCCTCGCCCTCCTCCTTTCCGTGCCGGGTCTTCCGACGGGGACGTTCGTCCCCGGCGGAGCCGGAGGGCTCGTCTCCTCGGGAGCGCCGACGGCGCCCGTCGCCTCGAGTCCGGCCGCCGCGTCGTCGGGCGCGCTCCATCTCGGCGCGGCTCGGGTCGCGGAGCTTCTCCAGCCGCTCGCCGTCCCGTCCGCGGGCGCGCCCGCCTTCGCCGGGGGCCCGTCGGGCCCGGCGCGTCTCGCCCCGGCGCCTGACGCGACGTCGTCGAACTTCCTCGTGACCGGCTCCGACTGTGCCACGTTCGGCATCTATACCCCGTTCGAACCCCAGCCGTTCGCGGCGTCCTCGATCACCGCGGTCGGAGGCTCGAGCACGACGCTCGAGGCCGCGAGCGGATCGGTCTACGGGGTGTTCAACGTCTCGGGCAGCACGCCGTGCGACACCCTCGGGGCGAGCGAGAGCGGCTACTTCGAGAGCCACGGGGCGACGGTGCTCTACCACTCGACCGACGGGGGCAACACGTGGTCCTCGACGGCCCTCGTCCAGAACAAGACCCACTGGCAGAACACCGCCGATCCCACGAACGGCACTGAGAACTGGGGCAACCCGACCGTCGTCTCCACGGCGAGCGGCGTCCTCCTCGCCTCCGAGCTCGGGATGCCGAACTGCTGGTTCAACCTCTCGAACTACCCGAACTTCCCCACCTGCGACAACACCACGCTCGGCCAGCCGTTCTCCGTCGCCGTCGCCCGGTCGACGGACGGCGGAGTCACCTGGTCGGTCCCGGCGCAGGTCGGCACCATCCAGGCGACCGAGTACCTCACCATCCCATCGGCGTGCTCGACCGAGTTCCCCGACGGGTCGGGCTGGTACCGCGACGACTGGCCGGACTTCCCGACGGTGGCGGTGAACCCGGTGAACGGCGTCGCGATCACGGCGTGGTCGTTCACCCACCTCTCGTTCGATCTCACCAACTGCACGGTCGCGTTCGGCGGGTCGACCATCTACTCGCGATCCACCGACAACGGCATCACCTGGGGCACCCAGCAGGCGGTCGCGACGGGCTTCGAGTCGTACCCTCGGATCGCGATCGGCCCGGCCCCGACCTACCCGATCTCCATCGTGATGAACGACTGGGGCAACGGAACGTCGACGTCGACGAGCTGGTCGATCGTGCGGTCGACGAACAACGGGACGACCTGGACGTCGCCGGCCGACATCGCCGTCGGGGCGGCCTCGGTGGAGTTC
>DATJVB010000049.1:0-7056 GCA_035502055.1 Thermoplasmata archaeon
ACCGGCCCGCACGGCTTCACGGGACCCGGCACCCACTGCATCAACTCCGGCGCGATCGTGAAGTGGATCCCCGGCGCCTGCATGAGCATGATGCAGACGTACCGGACCCCGATGATCGACGTCGTGGTGAGCTAGTCGAGCGGCGCGCGGACCGAAGCTAGCCCGCGTCCCCGTTCGGGGACGCGACCCACCCGGAGGATCTCCGCCGCGTGGAGACGGCGGACCGCCCGGGGCCGCCGACAACAGTCACGAACCTCGCCTCGTGAGCGAACGAACGCTCCCGCTCCGAACGCGGTCCGTGAGTTCGGGGACGGCGCGAGTACGCGCGCTCCGCCCGACGGGCGCGAGCGCGGGGTCGCCCGTAGGGCGTATCGGCGGTCAGCGTCGGCGCGGCGTCGGAGTATGCACCGCCGTCTTTTAGCGGCCCGGGCTACCCCGCTACCGTGGACGAGGCGTGGGAGCGTATCGACCGCGCGCTCGGCTGGCTCCTCCTATCGGAGACCCGCCGCTGGCTTAGGACGGGCCGACGCGCGGCGATGGTCCTCGGGATCGCCGTCCTCTACGCCACGATCTCGATGCTCGTCGGCGGGATGCTCATCCTCACGCCGTTCCCGGGGCCGTACACGGTGCAGGTGGTCTACGGGTACGGTAGCCAGTGGTGGAACTATCCGGGGCTCCTGATCGTGCAGCCGTGGGGCGTCGTCGCCCTTCCCTTCCTCGCCACGGTCGCGATGGTGCTCGTCTCCGCCGGCGTGGGGCTCGGGATGGCGGCGGGCCTCCTCCTCCTGCGCGACGTTCTCCGGGGCCGGGCGGACGGGGACCGTCGGACCTCCTCCTCCAGCGCCGCCGCGGGGCTCACCCCGGCGATGATCGGCCTCATCACGCTCGGCGCCTGCTGCTCCACCACGGCCGCGGCGACGGCCGGCGTGGGGGCGCTCGCGCAGGCGAGCGGGAGCTCGCTTTACGCCGTGCAGTTCAACAGCTGGTACATCGACGTCTTCCAAGGGGCCGTCGTGTGGGTCGCCCTCATCGCGCAGGAGCAGCTGTTGGTCGTCGCCGGGCTCCTCGGCGGCCGGGCCGCCACGCCCGCGGGGGCGTACGACGCGATCCCCGAACGAAAGCGCGTGGCCGCCTCGCTCCTGCGTCTCCTGCTCGTCGTCGCCGGCACCACCTGGGTCCTCACGGGCATCGCCCAGGGAGCGTTCGGGGACGTCTCCGGCCCGTGGCCTTCGGACCTCGTCGGGGGCGTCCTCCTGCACGGCTTCCTGCCGTGCGTCGCGATCGCGGCGGGGTTGTTCCCGGACGGGGCCGTCCGGGCCTTCGGGCGCGCCGCGCGCCCGTTCGCCGTCGCGGTGCGGGGAGCCCTCGGCGCGTCGGCGGCCGTCCTCTTGGTCGGCGTACCCCCGGGGATCGCGAGCGCGGAGGTCCACGGTCTCGCCAACGAGCTGTTCGCCGCGGCCGGGGTGACCGGCTGGGCGTACGACCCCGGTCCGCTCGGTCCGTCGGTCCTCGCCCTGCGGTGGATCTTCCAGTACGGGGTCCTCGTCGCGTTCGGCCTCCTGGCGGCGACGGCCCCCGGCCGGTTCGCCCGGGCGATCGCGCCGCGTCCGGTCCCGCCGGACGCCTCCCCTGCGACCGGGCCGGGGACGCCCGCCGTGGCGTCCGGTGGATCGACCGGGGCCGCGGCGATCAGGTGAGACGGTGCCCCTCAGCAGCCTCGTCGCGCTCGCGGCGATCGCGGCCGCGATGGCGCTCATCATCGCGCGCCTCGCGAAGTGGGCGTCGGACGTCCGGCTCCGGACGCAGGCCGCCGTCGTCGGCTTCCTGCTCTCCATGATGGCGGCGATGTTCCTGGGCGCCCTCATCTACGTGGTCCACCCGGGGACCCAGAGCCTCGTCGAGGGGCTCTGGATCGGCAGCGTCGCGATGTCGCTGAGCGTCTTCCCGCTGTTCTTCCTCTTTCTCGAGGCCGCGCGCGGACCGTCGCCCGGGCCGGCGCTCGCGAGCCGGCGCGGCTTCGTCGCGCTCGCCATCGCGCTCGTCCTCGGGAACGAGCTCCTGATGGGCGCGACGTTCCAGATCGCCACGGGCCCCCTCGGCCCGACGCCGGGCCCGTCGTGGCTCGGGGCCGTGGGCGGGGTCGTGGTCTCGCCGTGGTTCCTCCTTCCGATGGCGCTCGAGATGGGCGCGACGGCGGTCTGGCTGTGGCCCCGCTTCCCGCGGGCGATGCGTTCCGCGCTCGTCGTCCAGCCCGTGGTGATGCTCGCGAGCCCGCCGGCGTTCGGGCTCCCCGCCTGGGTCCTCGGCACGGCGGCCGCGTCGGCGATCGCGATGACCGCCTACGTGGTCGACCTCCTCGCCCTCGCGTACCGGGGGGAGGCGCCGGCCCCGCCCGTCGCCGCCTACGCCGTGCGGCTCGTCGCGGCCCTCGCGGCGATGGGCGGAGGGATCGCCCTCTGGGCGTGGACCGGGAACGCCGACCTGTTCGCCGTCGCGGTGCTCGCCGACATGGTGCTCTTCTTCACCGCCGTGCTCGATCCGGAGCGACACGGAGCCCCCGTCCGTTCGACCTCCCCGGATCCTGCGCCCGGTCGCGCGACGGTCCCCGCCGCACGCGAGCCCGCGCCGTAGCCCGCTGCGGAGTCGGCCGCGTAGGAACCGGGCTGACTTAAACCGCGGCGCCCCGGGCCCGCCACCGAGAGGTACCCCGAGCTCGTGATCGTCACCGACGCGGTCCTGTGGACCGTTGCGCTCGCGATGGCGTGCGCGAGCGCCTACCTCATCCGGCTGATCGTCGACGCGCGGCGCCCGGCCCAGCGGGCGATCGCGCTCCTCCTCCTCGCCACCATGGGCGAGATGTGGATCGCGGCCGTCGTCTACGCGTCCGCGCCCTCGCAGGCCGCCCTCGTCGCCGGGCTCTCCGCGAGCGGCGTCCTGATGGCCGTCTCCGCGGGGGTCGTGCTCCCCTCCGTCCTTCGACCGGCCGACGCGGAGGCCGCCCCGGTCGGCCCGAGCCGCGCCGCGGTGGGGTGGACGGCGGGGATCGTCCTCGCGAACGAGTTCCTGATGGGCTGGGGGCTCCTCCTGCTGGGCGGCGGATCGGCGTGGTCGGGCCCGTGGGGGCTCTTCGCGGCGGTCGTCGACTCGCCGTGGTTCCTGTTCACGATGGCGGCCGAGATGCTCGCGACGGCCGCCTTCCTCGCCGACCGCCTGCCGAGGAGCGTCCTCGGGATCCTCGTCGCGCAGTCGGTCATCATGCTGTTCTCCCCGACCGCGCTCGGGGGGCCCGTCTGGCCGTCGCTCGCGCTCTACGTCTCGAGCGCGGTGATGATCGGGCTCATCGTCTTCCTCCTCGAGTACCTGTACCGGCACCACCAGCTCGCGCCCGCGCTCTCGACCTACGTCGTCGAGCTCCTCGCGATCTATGCGCTCATGATGGTGGGGCTGTTCGCCTGGCTGTACTTCGGCGACCCCACGACCTTCGCGATCTCGATCGTCGCCGAGATGGCGGTCTTCTTCGCGGTCGTCGTCCGGCCCGGGGCGCTGTCGGCGCCCGGCGGGACCCCGTGGCTGTTGCGACCGAACTGGGCGTTCGCGCTCCTCACCTCGGTGTTCGTCGCCGAGGTCGGGATGGGGGCCGCGCTCAGCCTCGTCCTCGATCCGGCGGACTACGTGGGCGCCTACCCGTTCCTCCCGCTCGCCGGCGCCCCGGCGACGGTCCTCGCGAACGCGGCGTCGAACGGGTTCTGGTTCCTCGCCACGAGCGTCGCCTCGACGTGGTTCCTCGTGATGATGGGGCTCGAGATGGGGGTCCTCGTCGCCTTCAAGTTCCGCGAGACGCGGCATCTCGAGAACAAGATCCGCCTCGGGCTGATGCTCGGCTGCTACGCGGCGTTCGTCGTCTTCTACCCGAGCCTCTACTTCGGGCTCGTCTTCCCCCAGGCGCCGGACGCGAGCGTCGTCCCGGTCCTCGGGTGGAGCATGGGCATCGGCTCGTACCCGCTCGCCGTCGGGGTGTTCGGCGCGGTGCTGCTCACCTACATCATCACGGGCGCCCTCGTCGTCCTGTTCGGCCGGCGGGTGGTCTGTTCGGTCTTCTGCGCCGCGCCCGTGATGTACCAGGGCACCACGATCGACGCGATGAAGGAGTTCAACCGGCAGGGGCCGGTCGCCCGGAAGTACCTCTCGAGCCGCTTCTCGACGGCGTACACCGTGACGACGGCGGCCATCATGGTGGCGCTCGTCGGGACGTCGATCCTGTCGTACCTCGACACCATCGGGGCGGCGGCGGTCTACATCCAGGGCAACGATCCCTCGGTGTTCTACTTCATCCTGTCGTTCTCCGTGGTGTGGTACATCGCCTTCGTCTCGATCCCGTACGCGGGGAACTACAACTGCGTGACGATGGGGTACTGCTACACCGGGACGATCACCCAGGCGTTCCAGAAGATCGGCTTCTTCAAGCTCAAGGTCCGCAGCCGGCAGGTCTGCTGGGACTGCCCCACGCTCGACTGCGCGAAGGGATGCCCCGTGGGGCTCGTCGACATGGTCGGGCACTTCCGTCAGAAGGGCGAGTTCCGGAGCACGAAGTGCTGCGGCGTCGGCGACTGCGTGGAGTCGTGCCCGTACGACAACCTGTACATCTCGGACGTCCGCCACTGGGTCCGCCGCGCCCTGGGCCGCCCCGAGGTGGGGCCGGCCCGCCCGGCCCGGGGACGCGCGCCGTCCATCGGGGGGATCGCCGTCGCCCCGGCTGCCCCCTGGGGGGCCTCCCCGGAGGCGATGCCGTTGCCGATGTTCCCGGGCCGGGCCGAGCCCCACGCGGCGTAGTCTCGTTACCCTCGGGCCGTCCACGGAGTCGGCCGGCGCCCCCGGGGCCGTACACCGGGCGAGGGGACGGGGCCGCCTCCCCGGTCGCCTCGCCTCGGGTTCGAGCCCTGAGGTCAGGCGGGTCTCCAGGCCCCTCTTCCCGGGCCTCCACGCCGGTTCCGCGAACCAGAGGCGCACTAACTTGTAGGGGGCCGGACGTGTGTCGGTCGGGGAGATGGCCCGCGGACCGGTCGGCATGTTCGCTCGGCGATCCCGGGGCTCCGGATCGGTCCGCTCCGGTGGGTCGTCGACACGACCGTGCCCCGAGGACACGGCGGGCCGCGCCCGGTCGGCCGGCCGACGGACGGGCCAGACTCGGCGCCCCCGTGGGATGCCGCTATAGCTCAGTCGGGAGAGCGGCTGATTTGTAATCAGCAGGTCGGGGGTTCGATTCCCTCTAGCGGCTCCCCTCCCCGGCGGTCCTTGCCCAACCACCCCGTCGGCGGACACGGGCAGGGCTCGAAGGTCCGACCGGCGGGACCGGGCGGGGAGTTCTTAGGGAAGCCCGCGATGACGCGGCCGAGGAGCCCATGGTGCAGAAGGTGACCGAGGTCGTCGGAGTCTCGAAGGAGTCGTTCGCCAAGGCCGCGGAGAACGCGGTGGAGACCGCTTCCCGGACCCTGCGGAACCTCCGGTGGTTCCGGGTGACCGAGTTCGAGGGAGCGATCCGCGATCAGAAGGTCGTCGAGTACCACGCGACGGTCAAGATCTACTTCGACCTCGAGTGAGGGTTCGACGTCGCCGACGCTCCCCCCCCCTCGCGCCGGGCGGCCGGGGACCGCCGCCGTGACGGCTCGAGCGGCTTCGCCCGAGAGCGGTGCCGTCGGGGAGGGTGACGAGGCGGACCTGCCGTCGTCGGAACGGCCCGGGCCGACGGGCGGGAAGGGGGTGCGATGGCGACGCGTCCGCGGGTTCCTCGGTCGATGGCTGCCGCCAGCCCGCCTGACGTGGCTCGCCGTCCTCGCCCTGGGGGTTCAGGCCGTGATCGGCCTCGGCGCTCCGGTCGGGGTCGGACCCCTCCTCATTCTCCCAGCCGTCGCCGTGCTCGCCGACCTCCTCTTCCAGCGTCTCCGGTTCCCCTCGCTCCGGTTCCCAGACGCCGCCCTCGCGACGGGAGCGTTCCTTGCGGTCCTCTTGCCTCCCACGGTGATCGTGTGGGAGGGGGCGGTCATCGCCGGGGTCGCGGTGGGGCTCCGCCACGCCCTCCGGTTCGGCGGTCGTCCCTGGTTCAATCCGGCCGCCCTCGGCCTTCTCTTGGGGGCGGCCGCGTTCGGCATGGCTCCCGCGTGGGGCGTCGCGATTGGCCCCGAAGGCGAGCTCCTGCTGCTCACCCTCGCGGGTCTTGTGATCGCCCGCTCGTGGCGACGCTGGAGGGTGCCCGCGTCGTTCTGGATCGCCTTCGCCGGACTTTCCGTGCTCTACCACGCGCTGTTCGGTGGAGCGACGTCGGTGCCGGTCCTTCTCCTCTCGATCGCCGATCCGTCCGTAGTCTTCTTCGCCTGCTTCATGGTGACCGAGCCGCGGAGCGCCCCGAGCGACCGGTTCGCCCAGCCGCTGTTCGGGGTCACGGTGGCCGCCGCCGCCGCCTTCTCGCCGCTCCTCCTGCCGACCGTGGGCCTCCCGATGGCCCTGCTGGCGGGCAACCTACTGGCCGTCGGCCTCCGGTGGGGCGTCCGAGCGGGAGCCGAGGACAGGCGCTCCGACCACCGGCCGCGCGAGCGCGCACCCGGCGCTCCCCGCCGATCCCCCGTCGCGCTCCGCCGGTGGGGCCCCGGTCCCAGGGCCGCCCTCGGGGTCCTCGTACTCCTCGCGCTCGCGATCGCCTCCGCGGGAGCGGCCGAGGAGGGCGTCTCCCACGGCGGGATCCCGGTGGGGCTCCCCGGAGGCGGCTCGGGGGGACTCGTCAGCTGCGCGAACGATACGACGGCGGTGAGCTCGTCGACCCTGCGAATGCTCCACGGCATGCTCGGGCCGTCGGTGGTCCTCTCGTACGACTCGAACACCGGCGTGGTCGTGTTCTACGACCCGGTCAATCAGGTCACCGTGACCGAGACCGACATCTACGAGGATCACGGGGTCGCCGAATTCAACGGGGACGACTACGTGGTCCCGGGATGCGTCCCCGGAAGGTAAGGGGGTCGACTCAGCCCGGATGCCACTCGGCGGCTCCGGTCGCGACCGC
This sequence comes from Thermoplasmata archaeon, assembly GCA_035502055.1. Taxonomy (GTDB): domain Archaea; phylum Thermoplasmatota; class Thermoplasmata; order Lutacidiplasmatales; family UBA184; genus Lutacidiplasma. The sequence goes on from DATJVB010000049.1 coordinate 7,052, forward strand.
CGGTG
>DATJVB010000050.1:0-17782 GCA_035502055.1 Thermoplasmata archaeon
GGTCGAGGCGACCGGGATCGCTTCCAAGACCTCCGCCTCGGAGCCTTCTGCGAACCTCACGGACGCCTTCTCCTCGTCCGGCTGCGCGTTCACGGCGGCGTCCGGCCTGCCGACGACCCTCACCCTCGTGACGGTCTCCGACGTCTCCACCGGCGCGGCGGGCGACTGGATGTTCATCTTCAAGAACTCGGCCGGTTCGTCGCTCCTCGTCGTCGGGCAGTTCGGGGCGAGCCCAGTCGTCTGGGGCACCTTGAGCGGCTCCGCCTGCACCACCGGCCTCGGGCTTCTGACCGCGATCCCGTCGACGGTCATCGACTCGGGGGCGGCGGCGTCGACCGCGAACTCGAACGGCGGCTCGACGTTCCTCTCCGCGCACTCGGGCGCGTTCGCCACGTACTCGCTCACCGGCGGGTTCTCCGCGGGAGCCTACAGCGAGCCCGCGACTTGGACGGTGAGCTACTCCGCCTGCCCGATCAATCCCACGTCGGCCACCACCGCCGCGGACTTCAGCGCCTCCGTCAACGCCGTGAGCGGCTCGCTCTCGGGTACCCCGCAGACGTCGACGGAGACCTGCGTCGGCGTGAGCTCGCCCGGCGGCTCGTCCGGTGGCGGCGGGGGCGGCGGCGGTGGAGGCGGCGGCGGGGGCGGTGGAGGAGGAGGCGGGATCGACATCACGTCGAGCCTCACCTTCAGCTCCGGGACGAAGTTCAGCCAGAGCGTCCTCAACTACTACAACTTCACCGTGACCGCGGCGCCGGCGGGGCTCACCCTCGGCGACCTCGGCCTCACGATCACGACCTCGGGCGGCGGCTCCGTCGACTTGAGCGCCACCCTGGTCGAGATCCTCTCGGCCCCGGGCTCGCAGATCCCCGTCGACGAGTACACCTTCCTCTACGGCGCCGGCTGGACGGAGGGCACCGCAACGGTCTCCTCGGGCATGGTCTTCTCGATCCTGTCGACCGGAACCAGCCTCGGGGGCGACACGTTCACGGTCACCGGTACGAGCGGGGCGTCGGGGACGGTCACCCTGACGATCCCGTCGTGAGCCACGGGCGCGCGGCGGGACGGTCGCCTCCCGGCGGGCCGACGCCGGGGGGCCGCCGGACATGACGGAACCGGAGGGGCCCTCCGGGCCGACCGCGGGCCGGGTCCGCTTCGAGGAGCTCCCGCTCCACCCGACCTTGCGGGCCGGCGTCAAGGAGATGGGCTACATCGCCGCGACGCCGATCCAGAGCCGGGCGATCCCCGAGGCGGTCGCGGGCCGGGACCTGGTCGCCACCGCCCAGACCGGGACGGGCAAGACCGCGGCGTTCCTCCTGCCGATCCTCGAGCGGACGCTCGACCTTCCGCCGGGGCGGATCCACGCCCTCGTCCTCACGCCGACGCGGGAGCTCGCCCTCCAGGCCGCGGCGTTCCTCGAGAAGCTCGGCCGGTTCACGAAGCGCCGCGGGGCGGCGATCTACGGGGGCGTCGGCATGGACCCGCAGCGGGCGGCGCTCAAGGGCGGCGCGGAGATCATCATCGCCACCCCGGGGCGATTCCTGGACCACCTGGAGCGCGGGTACGTCGACCTCCGCGGGGTCCACATCCTCGTCCTCGACGAGGCGGACCGGATGCTCGACATGGGGTTCCTCCCCGACGTCCGGCGGATCCTCTCCGCCGTCCCGCGCGACCGCCAGACGATGCTGTTCTCGGCGACGATGCCGCCGCCGGTCGTCGCCCTCGCGCGGGAGTTCCTCCGGGAGCCCCGGATGGTGCACGTCGACCCGACCGTCGTCGCCGCGGTCGGCGTCGCCCACCTCGCGCTTCCCGTCCCGGCGTACCTCAAGACGCAGCTCCTCAAGGAGCTCCTCCGCGACGAGGCGATGACGAGCGTCCTCGTCTTCGCCCGCACGAAGCATAGGGCCGACCGGCTGGTGCGGGACCTCGCCCACGCGGGGGTCTCCGCCGGCGTCATCCACGGCAACCGCAGCCAGGGCCAGCGGGTCCGGGCGCTGGAGGGGTTCCGCGTCGGCGCGCACCGGGTCCTCGTCGCCACCGACATCGCGGCGCGCGGGATCGACGTGGAGGACGTGAGCCACGTGGTCAACTTCGATGTCCCGACGGAGGCGGAGGTGTACGTCCACCGCGTGGGCCGCACGGCCCGCGCTCAGCACCGGGGCGACGCGTTCACCCTCGTGAGTCCGGAGGAGGAGGATTCGTTCGCGCAGATCGAGAAGCTGATCGGCGCTACGATCCGGCGGGCGCGCATCCCCGGGTTCCCCTACGACTCGGCCCCGCCGCCGCGCTCGCACGACGGGATGGCCCGTCGGGGCGGGCGGGGCCGGTTCCGGGGGCGCGACGGACCGTCGCCCGGACGCGGCGGACCGCCGCCTGGACGCGGCCACTCCTCCGGGGGCGCCGCGCCGTCCCGACGGCCGCGATACCGTCGCTGGTGAGCTGCGCCCGCGACGGGCGACGGCGCCCCCAAGGAGCGCCCTCGCACCTCGGCCGCCGGGGCCCGCGGGGGTCCCCGGAGCGCTACACTCATCCGTCCGCGTCCTCACGACGCCGCCGGCGATTCCCGCGGAGGCTCCGAAACGATGAAGGACCGACCGGTCGACGGTGCGCGCGCCCTTCGACCGACGGGTGGCGCCGAACGGTGCGTTAACCCCACTCCCCGACCCAAACGGTACCTCACCGTCGTATTCGACCGGTGCCCGATCGGTCTCTCGCTCGGGGTCCTCGGCCGCAAATGGTCGCTGCTCATCCTGCGGGACATCGGCGCGTACGGCATCGACCGGTTCAACCGGCTCCTCGAGTCGATCCCCGGCCTTCCGCCGAAGGTCCTCAGCACCCGCCTGCGGGAGCTGGAGCGGCTCGGCCTCATCCAGAAGGTCGAGGAGCGCCGGTCGCCGATTCTGGTCCGGTGGGACCTCACCGAACGCGGGCGGGACCTCATCCCGGTCATGATGATGGTGACGGCGTTCCAGTCGAAGTGGAACCCCGAGCTGCTCCATCCGGGGAGGCCCCCGATGCGCGTGCGGAAGATGTACGATCGCGAGGCGATGGCGCTCCTCCGCGGCATGCTCTGACGGGGCGGTGGGCCGGGGACGGCCGCGTGTAGCGTACCAGAAACTCCCTTACCCCTTCATAGGACCTGGCGCGATCGATCGTTGATGCCGATGATCGACGTGTACGCCCGGGCCGACCTGTTCCCGGCCGGCCGCGACCGCGATCTGGCCGAGGAGCTCACGGCCGCCGTCCTCCGGGCGGAGGGCGTCGCGCGGCCCGGGCCCTTCCACCGGGACAACACCGCGGCGTTCATCCACCGGATGGACCCCCGTTCGGTGCACACCGCCGCCACGGACCAAGCGCGCACGGTGCGCGTGCAGATCGTCACGCCTCCCGGCGCGCTCGACCGGGACGCCCAGCGCCGGCTGGTCCGGGAGGCGACCGAGATCGTCGCCCGGATCGCGGGCAATCCGGAGCTCGGCGCTCGTACGTGGGTGCTCCTCACCGAGGCGGCCGAAGGCGGATGGGGCGTCGCCGGGACCGCCTATGGGCGGGAGGAGTTCGCGGCCCTCGCGGCGAAGGCGGCCGCGGTGCGCGCCGAGCGGTCCGCGTAGCCTTCGATCCGCCCCCGGGGGCCGCGCGTCGCGTGAGCGCGCCTTCGCGGTCAACTCTCGCCGGCCGATCCCGGTGAACGGCTCGTGCCGGCGCGACCACCCCGCGCGGACAGAGACTCCTATCGCGGCCGGCGGGGGTCCATGTGGAGTCCCTGCCTCTAATCCCGACAGGTTGGAAGGCGCGGGCCCCGGAGGGTCCGGGGAGCGAGTCCAGCACGGCGGAATGACAGAAACTCGCCGTTGGATACGCGCCCGCGTTGGGATGGGCCCGGACGGATTTGAACCGTCGACCGACCGGTTATGAGCCGGCCGCTCTTGGCCGCTAAGCTACGGGCCCATCGGGGAGGAAGGCCGCGAGGCGCCGCCGAGCGGAGTTCCCTCGTCGGACCCCGAGACGGGCCCGGCGACTTTGAACCGCTGACCTTTCGGTTAACAGCCGATCGCTCTGCCACTGAGCTACGGCGGCACCGGCGCCGCCGACCGAGGTCCGGCTAATAGCCTTTCCGGCCCGCGGCCCGCCCCTCCGACTCGGAGGCGCGCTCCTTGAGGTGGCGGATCACCTCCGACATCCGGTCGAGCGACCGGTCGAGCGACGTCCAGAACTCCCGGGCGCGGTCGGTGACGACCGCCCCGTCGGCCGACGGCTGGATGACGCCTTCGCGTTCGAGGAGGTGCAGCGAGTAGCGGACCTTGTGGATCGGCAGCTTGAGCGCCTCGCTCAACCGGATGATCCCCATCGGCGGGTGCCCGCTCAGCTTCTCGAGGATGTCGACGTTCCGCGCGAGGAGCTCGAGCTCGTCGGTGATCCGGTCGACGAGCTGGGCCGTGTCGGCGCCCGGGCCCTCCGCCGGTTCGTCGCTCGCGGGAGCCCGCGGGAACGGCATGGCGCGCTAGAGCGGGGGGGGTTACTTGAACGTTGTCGGACCGTGGCGGTCCGACGGGCGCGGGCCGTCGCCTCCGGCTGCCTCGGTCGGTGCGGGAAGGGCGCGCTCGCATGCCGTCGGGAACCCCTATGAGGGGGCCGGCGGTGGGCGGGGCCCGTGCCCGTCCGTCCCGGGAGCCGCCCGCGAGCGCGCGATCGCGCCGCCCGGCGGCCGCGCCTCTCACCGGCCGGTCTCTCTCCGGCGGGCTATCGTGATTCCCACGTCCGGGAAACGACCGGAAGACGGTGAACTCCGGGGGGGGTCGTCGGATGGATGACGCGTCCGAGCCGCCCGCCCCCCGGGGACCGGTCGGGGACCGCAAGGAACGGATCCTCGACGCGCTCGGGGACCCGGCCGCCCGCGGCATCCTCCTCATGCTGAACGACGCCGCGCGGTCCGCGCAGGAGCTCCTGCAGTCGAACCAGATCCCGCAGAGCACGCTGTACCGGAAGATCCACGATCTCCAGCAGCTCGGCCTCGTCGGAGTCCAGCGGACGGCGATCACGGCCGAGGGGAAGCGGGTCGACCTGTACCGGAGCCTCCTCGAGGAGCTCCGCGTCGACCTCGCCGGCGGCTCCCTCCGGATCGAGGTGCGGTTCCGCAACCTGAGCGCCGAACGTCTCAAGCAGATGTGGCACCGTGTCCGCGAGGAGGCCCGGCCGTGAGCGAGGTGGTCGAGCTCGTCTACCTGACGGCGCTGTGGGGCGGCGTCGCCCTACTGGGCGGCCTCGTAGGCTACTATTCCCTGAAGGCCTGGCGTTCCAGCCGCGAACGCACCTTCGGATATCTCGGCGCCGGAATCCTCGCCTGCTCCGTCGCCGCGAGCGTATCCTGGATCGCCCTCTACCTGATGGGCGAGAACCTGTGGGTCTGCGAGACCGGCTCGACCGGCTTCATGCTCGCCGGCTTCGCCGTCATCCTGTACGCGGTCCGCAGCCCGGGAGCGTAGCGGGAACAGGACGGTCGTGCTCGAGAGGGGGAGCGCGACCAGCGCCGCGCGCGGCCCGGCCCGCATCCGCCACGCGGTGAGCCGCGCGAGGTGCCGAAGGTAGTTGAGCACCTGCCGGCTCCCGAGCTTGCTCGTCCCCGCGACGCGGGGCTCGAAGGAGAACGGGCGCTCGAGGACCCGACGCGGGCTGCACTTCACCAGGATCTCGAGCGCGATCTTGAACCCCGCCGGCCGCAGCGGCACCCGGTCGACGATCGACCGGTGGATGGCGAAGAATCCGCTCATCGGGTCCCGCACGGGGGTGAACGGGCGGGCGAGGAACGACGCCCCCGTCGACACGAGCCGCCGGAGCCGCGAGAGACCCGGCGCCCGTCCGCCGGGCACCCGACGGCTCGCGAGGACGAACTCGGCGAGGCCGGACCGGATCGGCTCGATGAGATCGGGAAGGGACTCCGGCGGATGGCTCCCGTCGGCGTCCATGACGACGATCACCTCGCCGCGGGCGGTCCGGATCCCCTCGACGACGGCCGACGCGAGTCCCGCCCGGCTCGGCCGCTCCACGAGGCGGTAGAGCCCCGCGGGGGCGAGCGACTGGACGAACGAGCCGGTCCCGTCCGGGGACCGGTCGTCCACGACCACGATCTCCGCCTCGTACGGCCGGAGCGCGGCCACGAGGCGGGGATGGAGCGCCGTCAGGGCCGCCCGCTCGTTGAACGTCGGGAGGATGACGGAGACGGTGGGAGAACCGTGCACGGCTAAACCCCGGGTGCTGGGTGTAGATAACCCATGGCCCAGATATGGCGGCCCCCGGACAAGAATCGAATCGGGGGGCGGCGGCCGAGGGGGCCCGTCGGACCGAGCGACGCCCATCGTCGGCCCCGAGAGGGCGGTGGGCGCGGCGTGACCCAAAGCTTATGGGCCGATTCCCCCCGGGGGGAACCAGCGGAGGGCCGGCTCGGTCTCCTCCGCCGGACCGATGCCGACCAAACGGAAGTCCCGGACCCGGACGGCCCCCCGTCGCCGACCCGCGCCCCGGCCTCCGATCCGCCGTAGCCGCAGCCGCTTGTCGCCCGGGGCCGTCCCGTCGTCCGACGACGAGGCGCCGCGATCGAGGCCGAACGACCTTGAGCTCGAGCTGTACCGGCAGCGGTCGCTCCTATCGATCCTCGCGGCCCGGCTCCGGGAGTCGGCGTCGTCGCTCGAGCGGGCCCGCGCGATCGACCCCGACCGGATGCGCCGAGCGATCGACGTGCACCGGCGGTTCCTCGTCGAGGTGCACCACGCGAACGAAACGGCGATCGCGAACGCGCTGAGCGGCGTGCGGGCCGCGCGGCCCGTGGTCGCCCAGTGCCTGCGGGAGCACGCCCGCGCCACCGGATTCGAGACCGACGCGCTGCCGCTGCTCTCCGCCGGTCCGAGCGCCGTCCCGCAGCTCGTGCGACTCGTGCGCGGGGAAGCCGACCGGATCGAGCGGCAACAGGCCTGGGAGGAGGAGCACCTGCACGCCCGGCTCGGCGCGTGGCTCGCCCCCGCCGAAGCGCGCCGTCTCCTCGCCTGGATGCGGCGGTTCGACGCCGCGCGCATCGACGCGGAGATCGCCCTCATCTCGTGGGCGTCGCAGCTCCACCCGTCGGCGGACTGACCGGGTTTCCCCCCGGCCAGCGCCGAACGGCGCTCTGGGCGACCTCGGCGGAGCGCGATCTACCCGACCGTCTCGCTATCGAGCAGGGTGCGGCCCCGCCCCCGGCCGGCCCGGTGGAAACGGACCGATTCGGGCTCGACGATGACGCGGCCGAGCTCCATGTCGATGGTGTACCGGTTGGCGGACGCCTCGACGAGCGCGACCTTCGGTCTCTTCGCCGACATGTTCGGAATAGCCGGGAATAGAGGATATCGCTTTGCCCCGCCCCTGTCGGAGGGGACGGGCGGGCGCGGAGGAGAAGAATCGCATTTCGACGGCGAGGCCGGGACGGCGCGGCGGCCCGGCCCCGCGGCTCGGCGGGCGGCTCCGGCGATCCGTCGCGAGGTCAGTGGATCGCCGCGGCGACCTTCGCCGCCACGTCGGGGGGGATCGGGGAGAGGCCGTGCGCGGTCTTCGCGTGGAGCGCCGCGATCTGGCTCACCTCCCCCTTGGACGTCGCGTTCTTGACCTCGAAGCCGCACGCCATGCCGATGTCCGCGCACCGAAAGCTCGCCATGGTCCCTCGCCGACCGGCGAGCCCATCCGGGGATAAACCGCCGCCGTCGACCGCCGTTGACGGCCGCCGGGGTCCGTCGATTTCGGGCGCGGGGCTCCAGCGGCGTACTAGTCGCCGGACGACCCTGGGCGGGTCCAATGCCGACCCCGCGAACGTCCCCCGCATCGAAGGCGCCGAAGGCCGTGCCGATCGAGAAGCTCTCCGGCGGGCTGCGGGGACCGGTCCTGACCCCGTCGAGCCCACGGTACGACGAGGTCCGCGCCCTCTACAACGGGATGATCAGCAAGCGTCCGGCGGCGATCGCCCGGTGCGTCGACGTCGCCGACGTGATCGCGGCGCTCCGGTTCGGCCGGGAAGCGGGGCTCGACATCGCGATCCGAGGCGGGGGGCACAACGGGGGGGGGCTCGGCAGCGTCGACGACGGGCTCATGATCGACCTCTCCCCGATGCGGGGGGTCCGCGTCGACCCGAAGGCGCGCACCGCGGACGTCCAGGCGGGGTGCCAGCTGGGCGACTTCGACCATGCGGCGGGCGCGTTCGGGCTCGCGACGCCGGCGGGGATCATCTCGACCACCGGAGTCGGGGGACTCACGCTCGGCGGCGGCCTCGGCCACCTGACGCGCAAGTACGGCCTCACGATCGACAACCTGCTCGCCGCGGACGTCGTCCTGCCCGACGGCTCGTTCGTCACCGCGAGCGCCGACGAGAACCCGGACCTGTTCTGGGCGGTGCGGGGCGGCGGCGGGAACTTCGGCGTCGTGACCTCGTTCAAGTTCCGTCTCCACCCGGTCGGGACCGTGCACGCGGGCCCCACCTTCTGGCCGATCGCGCAGGCGCAGCAGGTCCTCGAATGGTACCGCGAGTTCCTCCCCCGCGCTCCGGACGAGCTCAACGGGTTCTTCGGATTCCTCACCGTCCCCTCGGGCCCGCCGTTCCCCGAGCCGCTCTGGGGCCAGAAGGTCGCCGCGGTCGTCTGGTGCTCCCTCGGGTCGGCGGCCGAGACCGACCGGTGGCTCGCGCCCGTCCACCGGGTCGGGAAGCCGGCGATGCACGGGGTGCAGGCGATGCCGTACCCGGCGCTCAACAGCCTGTTCGACGGCCTCTACCCGCCCGGCCACCAGTGGTACTGGCGCGCCGATTTCTTCCGGGAGCTCAGCGACGGCGCGGTGGCGCAGCACGTCGCGCACGGCAACGCGCTGCCGACGCCGCTCTCGACGATGCACCTCTACCCGATCGACGGGGCCGCGAGCCGCGTCGCGAAGCACGACACCCCCTGGGCGTACCGGGACGCGAAGTGGGCCGAGGTGATCGTGGGGGTCGACCCGGACGCCCGGAACGCGGGCCGGCTCCGGGACTGGACCGTCGGCTACTGGGAGGCGCTCCACCCGCACTCGATGGGCGGCGCGTACGTGAACTTCATGATGGACGAGGGCCAGGAGCGGGTGCGGGCGACGTACGGGGAGAACTACCGCCGCCTCGCCGAGGTGAAGCGGCGGTACGATCCCGACAACCTCCTCCACGTGAACCAGAACATCCGCCCGACCGCCCGATAGCCGAGCGGGGGTCGGCGCGCTCCGCGCCGGTCGGGAGGGCCCCGGCCACCGGTGCGGGACCCGCGGCGGGCCCGCACCTTCCGCGACGGCGGGGCCCGGCATCGTCCCCGCCCCGAGCGGCGGGGCGCTCGGACCGCCCCGGGGGCGGGCTCTCGGGCCGAGCACCGGGATTCATATCGGCGGAGGACCTCCCCATCCGCATGGGCGCCATGCAGGTCTGCTCGTGCGGGTGGACCCTCATCTCCCCCCTCGGGGCCGACGACATCGTCTACCACGTCCAGCTCCATCTCAAGGAGCACCACCCCGGGACGAAGCTCTCGGAGTCCGAGATCCGCGAGCTCATCCGGACCGTCTAGCGCCGCGGAACCCGGTCGGAGCGGACCGCGAGCTCGGCGATCCGGCGGTCGACCCAGCTCGGGTGGTCCGGTTCGACGACCTCCTTGAGCACGAGGCTCGTGCACGATTGGACCCCCGGCACGGCGAGCGCCCGCACCGCGGCGTCCTCCGAATCGGCGAGGCTGAACCCGAACAGGTCGAGGAGGATCGGCCCGGCGAGCGATAGCCGGGCCGCCCAGACCCGTTCGCCGAAGGTCCGGCGGAGCCGCGCGAGGACCTCCGACCGGGAGCGCTCCTCCGTCCGTACCGCGAGACGGAACAGGACGACGCCGGTCTGTTTCCGCGCATCGATCACGGGACGGATCTCGACGGCGTGTCCCCGGACGAGCTTCGAAAGCCGGTACCGGACCATCCGAGGGGTTATCCCGAGGGTCCGCGCGACCTCCTCGGCGGGCGCGTGGCCGTCGTACCGCAGCCGCTCGATGATCCGCCAGTCGAGCGCGGAGACGGGAACGTCGGGCCGGGGGAGGAGCCGGGTCCCCTGCTCGAACCGGGTCAGCTCCGCGTGGCGGGCGATGCGCTGCTGCACGGCCGCGGCCGCCGCCTCGTCCGCGGCGGCGACGGTCACCGCGAAGGTGGTGCCGAGAAAGTCGAGCGCCTCGACCATGCCCGTCTGCTGACGAGCGAACGCGAGCCCCTCGAGCTTCGTCGCCACGTTGATCGACTCGAAGCGGCAGGTGAGCTCGGCGCCCTCTCCGAGCAGCGAGAGGTTCGGCGCCGCCTGGTAGTACTTGATGAACCCCTCGCCCTCGAGCCGACGGAGCCGGACGCGGACCGTCTTTTCGTCGAGGCCAAGGTCCCGGGCGAGGGCTCCCAGCCCTCGGACCGGACCCGTCGGGACGGGCTCGGGGGGCCCGGTGATCGCGAGCGCGCAGAAGATGCGAATGTCGCGCTCGTCCATCCTCGGGTAGGGAGAGGGACCGGGGTCCCGCTAGATAGTCGTGGCGTCCGTCGTTCCGCGCGGACCGCGTCGGCTTCCGGCGACCGCACGGTCAGCCCGTCGCCCTCTCGGCTGGTGGTTCGCCCGGCCCGGACTCCCGTCGGTCCCCCTCGGACAGTCCGAGCCCGCCAACCCGCCGCCTCATTTAGCCAAAATGGTAAATAATCGCCGGGGCTGGGGTCGTCGAGCATGGCGACCCCCGTCGTGGACCTGGACGCGATCTTCGGCGCGCTCGCGCATCCGATCCGCCGGGACATCCTCGCCCGGCTCGCGGTGCGAGACGCGGGCGTCGAGGCGCTGGCGGCGCCGTACGATGTGAGCCTTCCCACCATCTCGCGCCACCTCAAGTGCCTCGAGCGCGCCGGGCTCGTCGCGGTGACCCGCGACTGGCGCTACCGGACCCGACATCTCAACGTCCGACCGCTGGCGGACGCGTTCGGCTGGTTCGCCGCCTATCGGGACCTGTGGAGCCAGAGCCTCGACCGATTGGAGCCCATCCTCCGGGACGGAGCGACGGCGGGCCCCCCGGCACGAAGCGATACGCGGGGGTCCCGGTGACCGAGCCCGGGGCCGTCGCCCCGCCGACCGACGAGACCGAGATCTCGGTTCCCACGGAGACCGTGATCATCGCCGTCCGCGTCTTCCCCGCTGCGGCGGACCGTGCCTTCGCCGCGTTCGTAACGCCCGAGCTCGTCTCCCGATGGTGGGGCCCCGCGGGGTGGCAGACGGTCGTCGAAGCGATGGAGGTGAAGGTCGGAGGTCGGTACCGTCTCCGCCTGATCGGGCCGGGCGGGCAGGTGCACCGCCGGTCGGGGACCTACCGCGAGATCGTCCCGGGCGCCCGGCTCGTACGGACGCTCGAATTCGCCGAGTTCGACGGGCTCACCGTCACCGAGTCGATCCTGTTCGAACCCGTCCCCGGGGGCACGCGCATCACGGTCCGCACCGAGTTCCCGGCGCCGGCCGACCCGGGACGCCTCACCGCGCGCGGGATCCGGGACGGAGTGCGATCGCTCCTCCGGCGGTTGGACGCCCTCCTAACGGAGGCGACCGACCGGCCGCGCGCCGCCCGGGTCGCGAACCCCGCCGAGCAGACGGGGATCCCCCCCACGCGTCGCGCTCCCGGGCCGGGGGCCCGGCCGACTGACGATCGGCGGCCCGAGGCGCGACCATGATCACCTACAGCGTGTCCATCTCGCTGGACGGCTTCGTCGCCGGCCGAGACCAGAGCCCCCGGCATCCCCTCGGGGTTCACGGCGATCGCCTGCACGAATGGATGCGCCGGCTCGCCGTGTGGCGAAGATCGGCCGGCCTCAAGGGCGGCGTCACGAACGCGAACACCCGGATCCTTCGCGACGGCGACCCGAACGTGGGGGCGATCCTGATGGGCCGCAACATGTTCGGCGGGGGCCCGGGACCCTGGGGCACCCCTCCCTGGAACGGGTGGTGGGGCGAGGAACCGCCGTTCCACCTCCCGGTCTTCGTGCTCACGCACCACCCCCGGGAGCCGTTGGTCTGCGCGGGAGGGACGACGTTCCGGTTCGTCACGACGGGGGTCGGCGCGGCCGTGCGGGCGGCGAAGGCGGCGGCCCACGGGAAGGACGTCGCGATCTCGGGAGGCGCGGGGGTCGCGAAGCAGTGCCTCGACGCCGGCCTGGTCGACGAGATCACGCTCCATCTCGTCCCCGTGTTCCTCGGCGCGGGGGTCCGGCTCTTCGACTCGGCGTCGCTCCCCCGGGTCCGCCTCCGGCCGGTCCGGGTCGTCGGAACCCCCGACGTGACGCACCTCACGTACCGCGTCGGACGTGCCCGTGTCCGGGCGACGAGAAGGTAGGAGCCAGGCGGCGCGTCGCCATCCCGGGCCGAGACCCCCGGACCTGCCGGCCCCGGTCCGATTCCGCGGCCCGGGCTGGACATTGAGTTCCAGCCCGGTAGCAGTCCGAGCGATTCGCTACTCGAAGCATCCGAAGCTCCCGCAAATCCCTCCAGGGCACGAGCGGACTGGCCTTCTTGAGGCGCTGCGATGCCTGATCGGCGGACTCGGAGAGATGCTCGAGATGGTGCACGATCAGCTCCCGCGTGTCGTAGTCGGATAGGAAGACCGCTCGGCCGCGCGCCGCGTAGCCCTTCGTTCGCTCGATGGCCTCGAGCATCTCCTCTAGGAGGACCTCGTCTGGGCTCGTCACAGCGGGACGGCCTCGAAGAGGGCTTGGGACCGAACGAGCGGGTGGAGCCCGGCTTCGGTCACGACATCCACCTTGCGTCCGAGGAGCTTTGCAACTTCTCGCTCCAGGCGCATCTGATCGAAAAGATCGGATCCTCGCCGAAATCGAACCAAGAGATCGAGATCGCTTTCGTCGGTCGCCTGTCCGCGGCGCACCGACCCGAAGACGCGAACGTCGCGCGCGCCGAAGCGGCGAGCGATCCGGAGCACTTCGGGGCGACGGTCTCCTAACACCTCCGGCACCCCAAGTCCATTCGGGGGTCCGAGCTTACGGGAAATCTTCGGGCGGTCCCAATTCTTGGACTTGCAGCGGGGACAGATCCGCACTACGGGTTGCGAGGGGCGCCAAGCATACGCGCAACGGAAACAGCGCAGGATAGGGATCTCCACCACCTGCATCCTTGGGCCTCCGATCCGAGAAGCGAGGGGACCCACATACGTCTACCTTGAGGTAAACTCGGGTTCCGAGCCTCCGAAGCGCACCCGTCGGGAAAGTGGGGTCGTCGGTGCGCGTACTGCCAGGAGGGTGGGGCGGGCCGGGATTCCAACGCGGGTCCCGTCGTTCATCCGACAGGACATGGCAGTAGCTCGAATCCGGCCTGACGGAAGTCCGAATCGAAGCCGAAGGCGGAACGGATCCCGAGGGCCCCCATCGTCACGAAGCTGAGGCAGGCCGTAAGGCTCCAGCGCTTGCCGTCGCGTTCCTGGAGGCGACCCCACGCCTCCCAGAAGCGTTCGGGCGGGGTCCACACTACCTGGATGCTCTCGCTCTCCATCAGGACTCGGCGAAACTCCCGGAGCGCGTCGCCTCCCGCATGGAGCCGAAGATAGGTGACCGCCTCGTCGAGCACGTAGTCGGTGGTCACCAATCGACCGTGGACGCCCTGACGAAGCTCCTTCTGGAAGCGAAGGGAGCGGTCGTGGAATCGGTCCCGCTCGTCGAGCAGCGCGATCCAGGCCTCGGAGTCGACGAAGATCATGGTCGGGAGTAGAGAACGCGGTCGTGGTCGATCGATCCGGTCGTTCGGCGGCCCTTGCCCCGAACGAGAGGAAACGCCCGGAAGATCGGATCGTCCGGATTCACGCGATCCGGCAGCAGGTGCGCCCTCAACGCCTCCCGAGCGACCCGCTTCATGCTCTTCCCCTCCTTGTTCGCTCGCTCTCGCAGCAACCGGTACTCATCGTCGGGCACTGCGGTTTGAACTATCTTCATGATACATGGAACGTGGACGATGATCTATGTCGCCGTTCGCCGGGCGCGCGAAGGCGATCGGCGCGCCGTCCAGACTCCACCCACCGGACCAGAGACCTCACCACGGGATTCCGGACTGATCGCCCGGCATCTTCTCTGCTGGGACGCGCCCGCCGGGATTCGAGCAACTAGGTATTCGAATACCGCACTTTTTTCTGAGTCCGCCCGCTTCGGTCAGCCTTCCATCGGCTCTAATCTGGGAGCTGTCCGGAGGGACTCGGATTCGAGCACAAACGGCGCCCACGAGCCGGCGTCCGGGACGAGGGTCAACACGAATGGGCGCGCCGCTGGCCGCCCGGGAGCATGGGTATCCCGTGATTTGTCGATGTCTCCCCTTCCCGCTCGGCCTCCAGGGGGAATCCCCGGGCCCGGGTCGTTCCGGGAACTCAGGGCCCCTGGGGTGCCTGGCCCGCGTGGCGAATCGCCTCTTCGGCGACCTTCGGGGTCTCGGAGGCGGGATGGACGGGAGTCATCTCGGTGTAGTTCCCGAACCACTTCGACCAGAGGAGCATGAACTCGGCCTGCTTCGCTGGCGTCTCGAAGTCGATGACGAGGAACAGCTCCCGCCGCTCGTAATTCGAGTAGGCGCACTCGGGCTTGAATCGGGTCATCAGGTAGCCGATGAGCTTTCCCGGCCCGCCGGCGGCATCGAGCTTGTTTCCGGCGTCCGTGGGCACGACCGCGTGAACGAGATACCGCATGACGAAGCCCATGGCGACCTTATGATAAACCTTCCACCGCTCTTCTTCGAACTCCCCTGCCGTCGGCCCAGCCCAGACCCGGAGAGATCGCGCCGAGACTACTCTTGGGTTGCGGGGAATCGGGCCCGCCGGAGCTTCTGGGCGAGCCCCGGAAGGTCCTCCTGCACGAAGCGCCATACTCTTTCGGCCTTCACTTCGGGATATTCGTGGACGAGGTCGTTCCGTAGCTGGTCGAGGTCGTCCCAGGGGATGAGCGGATTTAGGTTCCTGAAGGGCCGTCCCACCTTGGTGGCGGTCTCAGCAAAGTGAAGGATCCTCAACTCCACCGCGTCTCGAATCTCGGGGGAGCGAATGTCGAAGAACGAGGTCTTGCCGCGGGCCGCATAGCGTTCGGCGGCGGCCGCTTCTCGAAGCATCCGGTCGACCAACGCTCGCACTCGGACCTCCCCGGCCTTCACAGCGGAACCGCCTCGGCCAACACCTGCGGCCGGACCGACCATGGAAGGCTGCCTTCTTCCACCACGTCCACCGTGTGCCCCACGATCCTTCGGAGTTCGGTTTCCAAGTGGGCACGGTCGAGAAGGGAGGCACCAGGTAGGTCGTCGACCAGGAGGTCGACATCGCTCCGAGCGGTCGCGCTGCGGCGGCGTACCGACCCGAACACCCGGACGCGCTTGGCCCCATACCGGTGGGCCAAGGCGAGGACCTTTTCCCGGCAGGATCCCAGCACCTCGGGGATCCCGAGTCCGGTTCCGAGCCGGACCGGTGTAAGCTTGGGCGTCCCCCAGAGCCGGGACTTGCACCGGGGGCACATCCGAGCCGGAATGCGCCTCGGCGTCCACGAGTAGACGCAGCGATAGCAATGCAACTCGGGCAACGAGGCGACGTCCATGCGTTTGGGTGCAAGCGAGTTCCCAAGATATAACTTACCTGTGCGTAAGCTCTCGGAACGTAAGTCTGGGCAGGGTCCGCGAGCGCCCGGACCGATCCTTTGAGCACCCTGCCTCTCACCCTCACGCGGTCGGACGCTTCGAGCAGCAGCGTTCCCGCTCAACGGATTCAAGACGGGCCCGCCGGGATTCGAACCCGGGTTTGAGGCTCCGGAGGCCTCCGTGATATCCAAGCTATACTACGGGCCCACGGCGTCGTTCGTGGTCGGACCGCGCCGCCCGACCGTAGAGGGCCGACGGAGCGGCCCCCGCCGCCGGTGGGAGGTCATGGTCCGGAGACCGCCGAGCGGGGACCGGGGCATAAGCCCTCGCGTCCAACGCGCGGGGACCCGGAGGCCCGCGTCGCCCCGATGACTCCGCCCCGACGAGTTATCCGTGCGGGCCCCTCCCGGGCGGAGCGCTGATGACCGACCGGCTCGACGGCCTCCCCGAGACCGACCGACGCTTCCGAGAGTACCTGCGCGACGACTGGGCGGCGTGGCTCGCCGAGTATCCCGAGCTCGCGACGATGTTCGGGTTCCCGGGCCACAACGACCGGTGGACCGACGACTCGGCGGACGGGATCGAGGCTCGACGGCAGCACCTCGCCCGATCCGCCGCGGCGATCCGCGGGTTCGATCGCGACGGGCTCGGTCCGGGCGAGCGGACGTCGTTCGACCTGTACCGGGACCTCCTCGACACGGCGACCGCCGGGCTCGCCTACGGCGACGATCCGCTCCCGCTGAGGCTCGGGATGCCGCACAATCTGTGGATGCCGATGAACCAGATGGAAGGGATCCACGGGACGGCGGCCGACGTCCTCGCGATGCAGCCCGCCGACACCGCGGCCGGCCTCGGGGACGTCGTCCGGCGGATCGAACGGCTGCCGGCGGCCATCGACCAGAACCTCCGTCTCCTGCGGGCCGGCCTCGCCGCGGGGTACACCCCGCCCCGGATCGCCGTCCGCGGGGTGCCGGACCAGATCCGGGGGCTCATCACCGACGACGCGGCCGCCTCCGCCTACCTCCGGCCGTTCGCCGAGCGACCGGACGCGGTACCGGCCGGCGAGTGGTCGGCCCACGCGGAGGCGGCCGCCCGGGCCTACCGGGAGTCGGTCCGACCGGCCCTCGACCGGCTCGCCCGGTACTTCGCCGACGAGTACCTCCCCGCCTGCCGCGAGACGATCGCCGCGAGCGCCCTTCCGAGCGGCCCGACGGCGTACGCCTGGCGGATCCGCTGGCAGACGACGACCGCCCAGACGGCGGAGGAGATCCACGCGATCGGCCTCCGGGAGATGGAACGGATCCGCGGCGAGATGGAGCGGATCCGCCTCGAGACCGGGTTCGCGGGCAGCCTCCCGGAGTTCTTCGCGTTCCTCCGCCAGGATCCCCGGTTCTTCTTCGAGCGGCCGGACGACCTCCTCGACCGGTACCGCGTCATCGCGAAGACCATCGATCCGGCGCTCGCGCGCCTCTTCGGCACGCTCCCTCGGCTCCCGTACGGGATCCAGCCGGTCCCCGAGTTCCGCGCTCCGAGCACTCCCACGGCGTACTACTTCGGCGGCGCGAGCGCGTCGGGCCGGCCGGGGGTCTTCTACGCCAACACGTACGACCTCAAGGCCCGGCCGCGATGGGAGATGGAGGCCCTCACCCTCCACGAGGCGGTGCCCGGGCATCACCTCCAGATCGCGCTCATGGAGGAGCTCGGGTCGCTCCCGGATTTCCGACGGTACTCCGGGTACACCGCGTTCATCGAGGGGTGGGGCCTGTACGCCGAGAGCCTGGGGCGCGAGGTGGGCCTGTATAAGGACCCCTACTCCCGCATGGGCCAGCTGATCTACGACGCCTGGCGGTCCGGCCGGCTCGTCGTCGACACCGGCATGCACGCCCTCGGCTGGAGCCGCGACCGGGCGATGCAGTACCTCCGCGAGAACTCGGGCAAGGCGGAACTCGACATCGCGAACGAGGTCGACCGGTACATCGTCTGGCCCGGCCAGGCGCTCGCGTACAAGATCGGCCAGCTCAAGTTCCGCGAGCTTCGGACCCGCGCGGAGCAGGCGCTCGGCGACCGGTTCGACGTCCGGCGGTTCCACGACATGGTGCTCGCCGA
>DATJVB010000051.1:0-3275 GCA_035502055.1 Thermoplasmata archaeon
AACCTCACCCTGCGGGTGAACCCGGCGCTCGCGGCGGCCCCGACCGCCTCGATGACGTCGGTCGCCGTCGGCGAGACGATCGCGTTCGCCGCCGGCGCCTCGGGCGGCTCGTTCCCGTACCTCTACTCGTGGGAGTTCGGCGACGGGGGCGCGAGCCCGTCGGCGGCTCCCGCGCACGCGTTCGCGACCGCCGGCACCTACGCCGTGAGGCTGTGGGTCAACGACTCCGCCGGCGGATCGATCGCGAGGACCCTTCAGATCCATGTGGGCAGCGGCTCGTCCCCCAACGGCCCCGCCGGCGAGGGCCCGGGCGGACCCTCGCTCGCCTGGTACGCCCTCGGGGCCGGCGTGGCGGTCGTCGTCGTCGCCGCCGTCGTCCTCGGGATCGTCCGGGGCCGGCGCGGCTCCCGTCGGCCGCCGACCGCCCCGCCCACGCCGCCCGGCGCGAACGGCTGACCGCGCGCCTCGGGATCAGCGGCCCGTGCTGCCGAAGCCGCCGGTCCGGCTCGGCGCCGCGACGACCGGCCCCTCGGCGAACTCCGCCGGGTGGTCGACGACGAGGCGGACCTGGCCGATCCGGTCGCCGACGGCGATCGGGTAGCCGCCGTCGAAGAGGAACGTGAGGGGGACGCGGACCTCGCCGGAGTAGTCCCGGTCGATCGTCCCGGGGGCGTTCACCATGAGGACGCCGCGGCTCGAAAGCCCGCTCCGCGGCCGCACCTCGAGGAACGTGCCCGGAGGGGCGGTCATCCGCAGGCCGGTCCGGACGAGCTGCACCTTCCCCCGGACGAGCGTGATCGCCTCGGCCGCGCGGAGATCGAAGCAGGCGGAGCCGTCGGTCGCCCGGTCGGGGAGCGCCACCGCCGGCGCCCCCTCGACGCGCTCGACGAGGATCCGACCCGCGCCGGCCACGTCGACCCGGAGGGCGTCCGGTTCTTCAGGATGACCGGCGGCGGCGGGGGCCCGCCCGGGGCTCCTCCGCGGCCGCGTCGTCGGCCCCGGCCGGGACCGACGGGTCCCGCGCGAGGAGGTCCCGGACGAGGTGCCCCTCGGCGCGGCGGAGCATCTTCCCGAGCGCGGGGGGCGACTGGCCGCTCACGCGGGCGAGGCGCGTGAGCGTCACCCGGCGGGGGACCGCGTAGTAGCCGAGCGACCAGGCGCGGCCGAGCGCCGCCCGCTGCCGCGGCGTGAGCCCGGCGGAGCCGCCGGCCCCGGGGTCGGCCCGGGCCGAGCTTCGACGGACCCGGAACGGGAGTCCGTCGCGGCGGAGCCGGTCGAGCACCCGGCGGATCGACGACGCCTCCCCGTGGAACGAGACGATCGCCCCGTCGGCCGAGAGCCGGAACGGCGTCGTCGGCGCGATCCCGCCGCGGGAGAGGGCGAGGAGCCGGCGGAGCGGGTCCGGGTTCCGCTGCCGGACGAGGACGATGTAGTCCCGCGTCCGGGGCCGACGCTCGACGAGCTCGAACCCCTCGAAGCCGTACATCCGCCGGATGCGGCGCGACTCCCGCTCGAGCTCGGCGGCCGACCGGATCGGCCCGCGCCGGCGGACCCGAAGGAGCTGGAGCCGCCAGCCGGTCTCGAGACGGAGCGTGTCGAGGAGCTCGATCTCCTCGTACCGGTCGAAGAGGCCCGGCGGCACGACGCCGAGCGCCTCCAGATGGTCGGGGTCGAACTCGAGGGTGACGGTGCGCATGCGGGCTCCCGGAGCCGCGTCCCCCGATAAGGCGCCGCCGTCGCCGGTCCTCGGTTAAATAGCGCGCCCGGCTCGATGGAGGGATGCCGTTCGACCGCCTCGGCGACTTCCTGGAGGCGCTCGAACAGCGCGGCGAACTCCTCCGGGTCGCGACCCCGGTCCGGCGGGACCTCGACATCACCGAGATCACGCAGCGGTCAATCCGCGCCGACGGCCCCGCGCTCCTGTTCGAGCACGTCGAGGGCGCGTCGATGCCCGTCGTGACCGGGCTCCTGGGCGCCACCCGCCGGATCGCGACCGCCCTCGACGCGGAGACGCTCGACGCGCCGGCCGAGCGGATCGGCCGGATCCTTCGCCTTAGGCCGCCGGCCGGGATCGTCGGCGCGATCCGGGACCTCCCGGGGACGCTCGAGGCGCTCGACCTGCTGCGCTCCCTCGCCCCGAAGCGCGTCGGCCGGGCGCCCGTGCAGGAGGAGGAGATCGACCCCGTCGACCTCGACCGCCTCCCGATCCTGCGGTGCTGGCCCGGCGACGGTGGACGCACCGTCACGTTCCCGGTCGTGATCACGAAGGATCCGGAGACGGGGGAGCCGCACACCGGCATCTACCGGCTGCAGCAGTACGGCCCGGACACCCTCGGCTTCCACGCCCAGGTCCACCGCGTCGGCCGGAACAACCTGAGGAAGTGGGCGGCGCGCGGGGAGCGGATGCCCGTCGCGGCGGCGATCGGCGTCGATCCCGCCACCCTCCTCGCCGGGCTCGCGCCGGTCCCCGAGGGGGTCTCCAACTTCGCGTTCGCCGGGTTCCTCCGCGGGCGGTCCGTCGAGCTCGCGCCGGCCCGGTCGGTCGACCTCGAGGTGCCGGCGCAGGCGGAGATCGTGCTCGAGGGGTACGTCGACCCCGCCGAAGAGCGGACCGAGGGCCCGTTCGGGGACCACACGGGGTACTACTCGGCCCCGGAGCCGTTCCCGGTGATGCACGTGACCCGGATCACGCACCGGGCGCGACCGGTCTACCTGGGCACGGTGACCGGGAAGCCGCCCACGGAGGACGCGGTCCTCGGGAAGGCGATCGAGCGGCTCTTCCTCCCCGTGATCCGGCTCGTCCTCCCCGAGGTCGTCGACATGAACCTCCCGATGGAGGGGCTGTTCATCAATTTCGGGATCGTGTCGATCCGGAAGAGCTACCCGGGCCACCCCCGCAAGGTGATGCACGCCCTCTGGGGGCTCGGGCAGCTCATGTTCGTCCGGTACCTCGTCGTCGTCGACGCGGACGTGAACGTGCACGACCTCAAGGAGGTCCTCTACCGGACGGCGCTCCAGGCCGACCCGGAGCGGGATCTCGAGCTCGTCCACGGACCGGTCGACCAGCTGTCGATCTCCAACCCGGTCCCGAACTTCGGCGCCAAGATCGGGCTCGACGCGACGCGCAAGGGCCCCGACGACGGGTTCCCGCGGGCCTGGCCCGAGGAGATCCGCATGGACCCGGCCGTCGTCGAGAAGGTCGACCGGCTCCTCCGCGACGACCCGGCGCTGCGCCGCCTCACCGGTCGGCCGCCGCGGTGAGCGCCCCCGAGCCG
>DATJVB010000052.1:0-2849 GCA_035502055.1 Thermoplasmata archaeon
TTCCGTCGCGGGAGCCGGCCGGCCCTCGACCGGCTCGTCCGGTACAACCGCGCCGACACCACGAACCTCGAGCCGCTGCTCGCGTTCGCCGTGCGGGAGCTCACCGCCCGCCTGTTCCCGAACGCGGGGCCGCGCGCCCCGTCGTCGGCCGCGGTGGCCGGCGCCTGACGACCGATGGTCGACGCGGTCGAGGTCTCCGTCGTCATCGGCGCGTTCCGACGGTCCGCGCACCTTCCCGCGGCCGTCCGGTCCGTGCGGGACCAGACGCTCGGCCGCGACCGCTTCGAGATCGTCGTGACGAAGTCGTTCGCCGACCCGTCCGTGGACGCCGCGCTCGCCGCGGACGGCGTGCGGGTGATCCAGGACGACGAGCCGGTGATCGGGCGGTGGCTCCTCCGGGCCGTCCGGGCCGGCCGCGGTCCGATCGTCGCGTTCCTGGACGACGACGACGAGTTCGAGCCGGACCGGCTCGCCCGGATCGTCGAGACGTTCCGGGCGCACCCCGACCTCGGCTTCTACCGCAACCGCGTGCGCGTGATCGACGGCGACGGCCGGGCCGTGCCCCCCGAGCGGTGGCGGCGCCACGAGGTCGACGCGGCGCGCGACGCGAGCGGACCGATGTACCGCGCCGCCCACGACAAGCGAGGGCTCTGGCGGACCGGGGCCCGGGACGGTTGGGCGACGTTCAACTCGAGCACGATGGCGATCCGTCGCGAGCTCCTGGACGGCGCGGTCGGGGCGGCGTTCGAGCGTACGATGCAGCCCGACCAGTTCCTGTTCCTCGCCGGGCTCGTCGCCCCGTTCGGGGTGTTCCTCGACGACCGGCGCCTGACCCGCTACCGGTACTACGGGGGGAACGTGAGCCACACGCTGGAGCGGCTCCACGACTGGGCGGGCTCCGAGCACGAGATGGCCGACGTCGCGCGCCGAGGCGGCGAACCGGAGTACGCGGAGTTCCTCGCCCGGGAGGCCGACCACTACGAGCAGATGTACCGGGGCGGCCGGCTGATGCAGCGGATCGGGGAGGGGGCGGACCGGCGCGAGGTGATGCGCCTCACCGAAGAGTACTTCCGGTTCCTCGGGGCGCATCCGGCCGAGCGGCGGTGGACGGTCGATGCGTGGGCCGCCGGCCTCTACGGCCTCGGCTGCGTCGTGGCGCCGTCGCTCACGCGTCCGATCGCGCGCGCCCGGACCTCCGCGCGGGCGGCGGCCGAAGGGCGGCCGGACCCGTTCCGGGGACCCGCGTAACGGCCCCGCGCGGCGGCGGAGGGACCGGCGCACCGGGAGGCGGGACGACCGCCGCGACCCGGACGGCGGCGCTGCGGCAGTACTCCTCCGACGCGTCGATGTGGACGTAGTGACGTCCCAGCCGACGAGCGACGGCGGCGACCGTCCCCGTGCCACCGAACATGTCGAGGACGACGTTGCCCCGGTACGAGTAGAACTTCACGAGCCGCTCGATCAGCTCCTCGGGGAACGGCGCCGGGTGCCCGTTGCGCCGCCGTTCGGGGGGGATCGGCCAGAACCCGTCGGAGAACCGCTCGAACTCCTTCGGTGAGATGTCGATCGCCGCGCGGTCGCCGTCGAGGCGCCACTGTCCCTTCGAGAAGACGAGGACGTACTCCCACGAGGGAACGATGTGGGGGTTCGACGGGCTGCACCAGCTCCCCCAGGCGGTGCGACGGCCCATCGTCTGCTTGTACCACAGGATCTCGGTGCGCATGATGTAGCCCAGCGCCCGCAGGTCGTGCGAGAGGTCGTGATGGATCGGGCGGAAGTCCTTGATCGACGTCGGCGCGACGTTCAGCACGAACCGTCCCCCGGGGACCAGGACCCGGTGCAGCGCCGACCAGACCGCTCGGAGCCAGGCGAGGTACTCCGCAATCGGCCGATCGTCCGCGTAGCCGCGGTACGGGATCTTCACGTTGTACGGCGGACTCGTGATGGCGAGGTGGACCGACTCCGGGGGCAGCCGTCGGAGCGTCGTGCGGGCGTCCCCGAGGAGGATCCGGTCCTTCCAGGGGAACGGGCCGGTCCTCGCCCGCGCCTCCGTCATCTCGGCCGCGCGCATCGGGGCGGGGCGGATGAGCGTTCGCGTGCCGGCCCGGCCGGCCGGTCGCGCGCCGCCGCGTCAATCCGACTCCACGGCGCCGCTTTGAGCGGGTCCACCGACTTCGGGCTGGCGCCGCGCCGGGGAGCGGTCGCCGTGGACGCACGATCGATGGCTCAGGGAACCCAGGTAGGACGAGCGGACGCAGGCCGGCCGGACCGCGCGCATGCGCCGGGCCCCGCAACCGTATAATCTCGCCCGTTTCGAGGAGACGATCTCGATGCCGCTCCGGCTCGTCGTGCCCAAGGAGTCGACCCCGGGCGAACGCCGCGTGGCGCTCGTCCCCGAGGTCGTGCAGGCGCTCGTGAAGGGCGGCGTCACCGTCGTGGTCGAGAGCGGTGCGGGCATTTCCGCCGGGTATCCGGACGACGGGTACGCGCAGGTCGGCGCCTCGATCGAAAAGGACCCGACCGCGCTCGTCGCCGGCGCGGGGCTCGTGCTCCGCGTGCAGCCGCCGAGCGTCGACGAGTCCGCTCGGCTCGCGGCCGGCACGGTCGTGGTCGCCCTGGTGAACGCCAGCCGGAACCTCGATCGGGTCGCGAAGATGCGCGACCAGCGCCTCACCGTCTTCGCGCTCGAGCTGCTGCCCCGGATCACCCGCGCCCAGAGCATGGACGTGCTGAGCTCGCAGGCGACGGTCGCCGGCTACCGGGCGACGCTGATCGGCGCCGAGCTGTCGCCCAAGTTCCTGCCGATGCTCACGACCGCCGCGGGGACGATCCGTCCCTCGAAGGTCCTC
>DATJVB010000053.1:0-2776 GCA_035502055.1 Thermoplasmata archaeon
GCCGAGCCGTTCCCGTTGGTGAGCGTCGTCGAGAGCGTGAACGGCGTCGCGATGTGGACCGTCGAGGGGTCGGCGCCGAACGACGCGACGAGGGGCGGCGGCGGCAGCGTCGCGATCGTCCCGTTCCCGCCGCTCCCGTGCCAGTGGAGGTTCCACGCGACGACGGCGTACGAGACGTTCGTGTCGGCGGAGAGGTTCGTCACGGTCGTGGTTCGGGCGCCGCTCGGAAGGTCGGCGGATTGCCACGCCGCCGACGGTCCGTCCCGCCAGAACACCGTGTAGTTGAGGATCGGATGGTTCCCGGTCGCGGGCGGGCTCCAGTCGAGCGTCACCGAGTTCGAAAGGCTCGACGCCTCGACGGGGACGGGGCCGGGGGGGAGCGGCTCCGCGAGGGCCGAGTTCGCCGGGAACGGGTACTCGGGCGCGCCCATCCGCCAGGTCCACCAGACCGTCCCGGCCGCGCTCCGTCCGTCGGTCCCGTTGATGGGGCAGCTGCCCCCGGGGTGGCGGCAGTCGATCGACGACTCGAGGATCGCGTACGTCGAGTTGAAGAAGAGCCCCTCGACGGCCGACGGCTGGAGCGCGTTCTGGGGGTAGGTCGAGACCGACCAGCGGGGCTCCGCCATCGTCACGTTCGTCGAGAAGAACTCGTTCGCGTTCGGCTCGTAGAGCCACGAGTTATTGTCGAAGAAGCCGTCCCAGAACCCCATCACCATCGGGTCTGCGTCGCTCAGCATCGGACGGTGCTCCGAGGAGTACGAGTTCGGCGGGACCGTCGCGTTCGGCCAGGCGCCGAGATCGTAGTCCGTGTCCCGCGTGATCGGCCCGAACAGGCGCCCCGCGCTGTTCCATCCGAACACCTGCGTCGAGATGTTCGAGGGGACCGACGACTCGGAGACGACGATCGTGTGCGACGTGAGATTGAGGTAGAGCCCGTCCACCCCGTTCGAGGTGTAGTGGGTGTCGTACGTCCCGTTGAAGACCGCCTCAAGGCCGGTCCCGGCGCCGGAGCCGACGAGGAGGTACTGCTTGATCCGATCGAGGCTCGACCCTTCGGCCTCGACGTCGATGTAGGAGTTCAGCGAGGGGACCCAGTAGTCGTTGTTCGCCTCGAAGTAGGCGAGGGTGCCGAGCCGCCACTCGGTCTGGTTCCAGAAGTTGTAGCCGACGACCGTGCCGCTCGCCTCCTGGAAGGCGGCGATCGAGTGGTTCCCGTCCCGGCCGATGAGGTCGATCTGCCCGTTCGACTGGAGCGCCCCGTCATTGAACGACGTGAAGTTGTGAAGGAACGTCTGGTGCGTCGTCGTGTTGACGGCGTAGACCGCGACCACGGAGTTCGCCTTGCACGCCGACCAGCACCCCGCCTCGAAGACGAGGCTCCCGTCGGCGGTCGCCCACTCGGTGTTCTCGATCCCGTCGTACGACATGAGGTTCTGGTACAACGGGACCCAGGGAGCGATGTCGGTGACCGTCCGGTTGACGAACGAATAGAAGACGAGGTCGAGCGACGCGTTCACGTAGAACGCTCCGTCCTGCGTCCAGGCGAGCACGGGCACCTGCTCGCCGTAGAGCCCGTTCTTGCACGGCGTCGCCTGATTGCAGTTGGAGGCGTACTGGTAGAGCGAGTTCCACCCGGGGAGCACCTCGGTCGCGTTCCCGTAGCCGATCCGCGGGAAGACGGTCATGCCGACCAGGGCCCCCGCCCCCGCCACCACGACGGGGTCCCAGTCGCCTCCGAGCGTGCTCGTGTTCACGGAGTACACGTAGTAGCTCCCGTTCGAAGCCGTGAACTGGAAGTTCCCCGTCGCGTCGGTCGTCGTATTGCCGAGCGCCGGACACGAGGCCGGGCTCGGGGCGCCGGTGCAGCTCTGCGACACCAGGCCGACGCGAACACCCCCGGGCGGCAGCGCCTCCCCATCGAATCGGGCCACGTGGCCGGCGATGAGGTAGAGGCTCACCGCCGGCGTCCGATGGGCCGGGGACACGACGGCCGGGACCACCCCGGAGCCCACGGGAACCCGGTGGAGCGCCGGCCCGGGGATCCCCGAGAGGAGCAGGAAGACGAGAGCACCGACCGCGAACGATGCCGAACATCGCATGCGGCGGGAGGATTCCATCGAGGGCCTTCCGAGGGCGCGTCGAAGGGCCCTCACGACCCTCGGCGAGATACGAGTTTCCCCGGATTCTCCACGAACTCGCATCCGCTCGGCCCGGGGGTCGACATCCACCGGCCCGCGACCCCGAGGCCCCGCGAGCGATCGTCCGGCAGAGGTTCGAGCGACAGGGAAGGTTCCCGAGCTTCTCACCCGGACGGCGCCTTCTCAGGGACCCCGGGGGAGGTCCGGGACTAGCCCTGACGTTCTTATCCTATAGGGGTCGCGCGGTCGAGGGGTCGAGAACGGCCCGCTCCGCGCACAAGGCGCACCGACCGCCCCGCCCGGGGGCTAGAGGAGGCAGAGCCAATGGGTGGTATGGGCAAGGTCGCGAGGCGAACGCTCCGGCGCTACGGCGAACATGATCAAGTGGGCGGGGCGAAGGCGGTGACGCTGTTTATGGTGTTGAGCTTCCTGGCCTCGGCGGAGCTCGTCTATCGGGCTCCGTAAGCCGTTGCGTCGCCGTACGAGTCGACTGGGCGATACGGGTGGGAGCAGGTCGCGGTATCCGCGCCGCTCAACTGGAGCTCAACGACCGGTAAGGGGACGTTCGAGGGTTGGGCGTCCGCGACAAGCTGTAAGACCTTGACCGGCCCGGTCGGCGGCTCGAGCTACGGTTCGAT
>DATJVB010000054.1:0-18495 GCA_035502055.1 Thermoplasmata archaeon
CTTCGAGAACCTTTCCGGGGGCCAGAAGCAGAAGCTCGGCCTCGCCCTCGCCCTCGTGAACGACCCCCGCGTCTGCTTCCTCGACGAGCCGACGACCGGCCTCGACCCCCACGCGCGTCGCGGGATCTGGGAGGTGATCCGGCAGCTCCGGAGCGAGGGCCGGACCGTCTTCCTCACCACCCACTACCTCGAGGAGGCCGAGATCCTCGCCGACCACGTGGCGATCATCCACCACGGCCGCGTCATCGCCCAGGGGGCGCCCGCCGACATCGTGCGGGAGCGCGGTCGGACGGACCGGCTCGCGATCGAGGGGGACCCGCGCGTCGCCGCCCTCCTCGCCGAGCGGACGGGGCTGTCGGTCCGCTCCGAGAACGGGGCGATCGAGGTCGCGCTCCGGCGGCCCGAGGACGCGGTCCGGGTGGTCGAGGTCCTCGCGAACAGCGGCCTCCCGTGGCGCCGGTTCGCGATGGTGCCCGATACCCTCGAGGACGTCTTCATCGCGATGGTCGGGGAGATGGACGAAGGGGTCCTCCGGACGGAGGCCCGCGCGTGAACCCCCGCCGCGTCGCCGCCGACCTCGTGGTCTTCGGCAAGGGATACGTCCGCAATCCGATCGGGCTGTTCTTCTCCCTCGTCTTCCCGCTCATCCTCGTCGCCCTCTTCGGGCTCATCTTCAACTCGCCGACGCCGTCGACGGTCACCCTCTACACCGACAACCTCGACGGCGGGTCCAACGTCTCGGCCCAGTTCCTCTCCGCGCTCAACGGGAGCGGGGTCGTCGCGGTGCACGTCGTCGACCCGTCGGCGCTCTCCGCGTGCGGGTGCAACTTCTCCCGCTACCTCGTCCTCCAGCACGATACGGTCGGGCTCGTCCTGCCGGCCGGGTTCGCCGCCGCGTACGACGCGCACCGTCCGGTGAACGTGACGGTCCTCCTCAGCCCGACCGACCAGGCGTCGAGCGGGATCGTCCTCGACACCGTGCAGCGGGTGGTGAACGGGTTCAACCTCGCCGCCGCCGGCGGCTCGGCGTTCGTCGGGGTCAGCACGACGACCGTCGGGAGCACGTCGTACAAGTACATCGACTACCTCGTCCCCGGTCTCATCGGCTTCGCGATCCTGACGAGCCCCATGTTCGCCATGGTCGACATCAGCTCCTCGTACCGGAAGGACCACCTGTTCCGGCAGCTGTCGCTCACCCCGCTCACGAAGGGGGAGTGGCTCGTCGCGAAGATCCTCTGGTACATCGTGCTCACCTTCCTCTCCGCCGCGATCATGGTCGTCACGGGGACGGTCGTGTTCGGCGCCCACGTGACGCTCGGCGTCGATCTCCTGCCGTTCCTCGTCCTGGGGCCGTTCTTCTTCGTCTCCCTCGGCATGCTCGCCGGGACCGTCTCCCGGACCCCGGAGACCGCGGCGGTGATCGGGAACATCGTCACGTTCCCGATGATGTTCCTCTCGGGGACGTTCTTCCCGGTCTCGTCGTTCCCGCCGTACCTGCAGACGGTGGCCCACGCGCTGCCGCTCTACTACGTGATCGACGGCATGAACCAGGTGATGCTGTTCGCGGACCCGGCGGCGGCGTGGGGGGACTTGGCCGTGATCGTCGCGGGCTCCGTCGTCACGTTCCTCGCGGCGATCTACTTCTTTAGGTGGCGGGACGAATGACGGCCGCCGACCCGGCGGCGCCGGCGGTCCCCGACGCGTTCCGCCGCCTCATGGCCCGCTGGGCGACGGGCGTCGCCGTCGTCACGAGCCGGGGCCCGGACGGCGACGTCGGCCTCACGGTGAACGCCCTCCTCTCGGTGTCGCTCCAGCCGCCGCTCTTCCTCGTCTCGCTCACCGCCGAGGCCGACACGACGCCGGTGATCCGTTCGTCCGGGTTCTTCGCCGCGAGCTTCCTCGCGGCCGACCAGCGCCCGGTGAGCGAACGGTTCGCGCGGACGGCCCCGCCGGCGGAGAAGTTCGAGGGCGTGCCGGGCCACCGGGGCGCGACGGGCGCGCTCCTCCTCGACGGGGCGACCGGCCACGTCGAGTGCCGGGTCCGGTCGGTGACGCCGGCCGGGGACCACCTCCTCATCGTCGGCGAGGTCGTCGCCGTCGAGCCGGGGCGCGATGCGCTCCCCCTCCTCTTCTTCCGCCGGGGGTACGCCGCCGCGGAGCCGCCGGATCGGCTCGTCGTCCCGACGGAGCGGGGCCCGGGCACTCCGGTGTAACTGCCCCCGCCAGCCCTATTAGGCCCCCGGGGGCGTACCGGACGATGCCCGGGAACGGCGCCGAGCGGACGACCCGCCTCGCGATCGTCGGGAGCGGGCCCGCCGGTCTCACCGCGGCCCTGTACGCCGCGCGCGCGAACCTTTCCCCCCTCGTCCTCGCCGGCATCCCCGCCGGGGGACAGCTCCTCACGACGACCGACGTCGAGAACTACCCCGGCTTCCCCGAGGGGATCCAGGGGCCCGAGCTCGTGGCCCGGATGCGGACGCAGGCCGAGCGGTTCGGCGCGAAGTTCGTCGACGCGAACGTGGACGGCGTCGACCTCGCCCGCCGGCCGTTCCGGCTGCACCTCGGGAGCGGCGAGACGGTCGTCGCCGACGCGGTGATCGTCGCGACGGGGGCGAACGCCCGCTGGCTCGACCTCCCGACGGAGCAGCGGCTGCGCGGCCACGGCGTGTCGGCGTGCGCGACGTGCGACGGGTTCTTCTTCCGCGGCAAGGTGGTCGTCTGCGTCGGCGGCGGCGACTCGGCGATGGAGGAGGCGACGTTCCTCACGAAGTTCGCGACGAAGGTCCTCCTCGTCCACCGGCGCGCGGAGTTCCGCGCGAGCCGGATCATGCTCGCGCGCGCCCAGGCGAACCCGAAGATCGAGTTCCTGCCCGAGACGGAGGTCGTCGAGGTCCTCGGCACCGATTCGGTCACCGGGATCGTGCTGAAGCACGTCCGGACCGGCGCGACCCGGACCGTGCCCGCCCAGGGCCTGTTCGTCGCCATCGGCCACGATCCGGCCACCCAGCCGTTCCGGGGGAAGCTCGAGCTCGACGAGCGCGGCTACCTCAAGACCCACGACGTGACCCGGACGAGCGTCGAAGGGGTATTCGCGGCCGGCGACGTCTACGACCACCGGTACCGCCAAGCCGTGACGGCGGCGGGGCTCGGCTGCATGGCCGCGCTCGACGCGGAGAAGTTCCTCGCGGCCCAGCCAGCGTAGCCCGGCCGCGGCGCCTCCGCGATACTCTTTAATAGAGTGGGCGCCCGGTCGGCGGTGCGGGGGACCGTGCCGCCCAAGAAGAGCCTCCACATCGAATCGAGCGGGCAGCTGTGCATCTACTGCGGGGCGTGCGTCGGCGTCTGTCCCCTCAACTGCATCTACCTCGACGAGACCCGGATCACGTTCGACGAGAAGGTCTGCACCCGGTGCGAGATCTGCGTCAAGGCGTGCCCGGTCGGGGCGATCGAGATCGGCTGAGGCCGGTCCGGGGCGGTCGATGGAGGACCTCGCGACGGACGTGCTGGTCATCGGCGGCGGCCCGGCCGGCGCGATGACCGCGAAGTGGGCGGCGAAGTCCGGCGCCCGGACCCTCCTCATCGAGAAGCGCCAGGAGATCGGGAGCCCGGTCCGGTGCGGCGAGGGGATGAGCAAGGAGTGGCTCCCCGAGGTCGGCATCCGGCCCGGTCGGTGGATCAACCTCGAGGTCGAGGGCGCCCGGATCTTCTCGCCGAGCGAGAAGGTCTTCGAGATCAACGAGAAGCACGCGGGCAACGAGGTCGGCTACGTCGTCGAGCGCGACGAGTTCGATAAGCAGCTCGCCATCGACGCCGGCAACGCGGGCGTCGACATCCTCCTCAAGACGGCGGCCGTCGGGATCCTGCGCGAGAACGGCCGGATCGTCGGCGTGAAGGCGAAGCAGTTCGGCGAGCTGTTCAACATCCGGGCCCCGATCACGATCGGCGCCGACGGGTTCGAGTCCCAGGTCGGCCGGTGGGCCGGACTCCCCACGAACCTCGCGCTCAAGGACATGGACTCGTGCCTCCAGTACCGCATGACGAACGTCGACTGCGACGTCCGGTACTGCGACTTCTTCCTCGGCAAGGTCGCCCCGGGCGGGTACGTCTGGATCTTCCCGAAGGGCGAGGGCCTCGCCAACGTCGGGATCGGCGTCCAGCTCTCCCAGATCAAGAGCCCGGCCGAGGCGAAGACGTACCTCGACCGGTGGATCGAGAAGCACCCCGGTTACGCGAAGGGAAAGAAGATCGACATGGTCGGCGGCGGCGTGTCGATCGCGGCCCCGCTCAAGCAGACCGTGACCGACGGGTTCATGCTCGTCGGCGACGCGGCCCGGATGATCGATCCGCTCACCGGCGGCGGGATCGCGAACGGGTGCATCGCCGGCAAGATCTGCGGCGAGGTCGCCGCGGAAGCGGTCCGGCTCGGCACGCCGACCAAGGAGTTCCTCCAGAAGTACGAGAAGGGATGGCGGCTGCGCCTGGAGGAGAAGCTGTACCGGAACTGGCTCGCGAAGGAGAAGCTCTGCTCCCTCTCCGACGAGACGTTCGACAAGGTGATCGACGCGCTCCAGGGCGTCCGCCTCGAGAAGCTCACCGTCCACAACATCCTTCGGGCGGTGCAGTCGAAGTACCCCGAGGTCACGAAGGAGTTCGAGAAGTTCCTCTAGCGCGATGCCCGGCGCTCCGAACCGACCCCCGACCATCGACGCCCCGCCGGCGCCGAAGCCGCCGGACGACGAGGCGGCCCGCCGGGTGCTCCGCCGGCTCGCTCCGAGCCGCGTCGCGCTCCTCCTCGACCTGTGGCGCGGCGCCCCGTCGCCCGAGCTCCTGACCCCGCTCGCCCGGGCGGAGGCCGCGTTCGACGCCGGGGACAACCCGGGCGCCTCGGGCGACCTCGACGTGCTCGCCGTGCGGTTCGCGGAGCCCCGGTGGCCGACGCTGCCCCACCCGTTCCGCGAGCTCCGCGTCGCGATCCCGGCGCCGCAGCCGCCCAACTGGGACCCCGACCACGCGCTCTCCCCCGAGGAGAAGGAGGCGCGCCGCGCCCGCCGGGCCGCGGCGACGCAGCTCGCCCTCGCGGAGGGGGTCCTCGCCTGGCTCGACGCGCACGGGATGGGCGGCCCCGACGCCGCCGCGCTCGTGGAGACGGCCCGTGGGCTCGCCGCGCCCGACGGCCCCACACCGGCCGCCTACGCGGCGGTCGACGCGTTCTGGGCCCTCGTGCGGTCCCGCGTCCCGGCGCCGCGCCCCGCCGGCGCCCGGCCCGCCCCCACGCCCGGGACGTGACGGGTCGCCGCCGACCGTCCGAGCTCGAAGGGTTCCTCGTCGGCGTCGAGCACCGGTGGGCCGAGCGGCTCCGCGTTGGTCGGGGCGACCCGCGGATCGCCCGCGCCGTCGCCGACGCGCGCGCGGCGTGGGCCGGGGCCCGGTGGGCCGAAGCGGAGGCGCGCCTCACGGAAGCCGACCGGCTCCTCGACGAGACCGCGCCCGAGATGGCGCTCCAACCGACGCGCGCGGGCCCGGTCGCGCACGTGCCGATCGGCGACCCGGGCGTTCCGCCGCCTGAGGAGGAGGAGCCGACGGCGAACCGGATCCTCCTGGTGCAGCGCCTCCTCGCGGTCGCGTCGGCGCAGGGGGTCCGCGTCGACGACCTCGTCCCCCGGATGGGCGACGCCTGGACCGCGTACCGGGCGAACGACCGGACGACGGCCCGCCGGATCGCCGACGCCGTCCACGCGGCGCTCGACGATCGGTACCGCCCCGGCGCGGCGCCGGGCGCCGAGCCTTAAAGAAGCCGGGCCCCGTGCCCGTCCACCCGTGGCGCGGCTCAGCACGTTCTCCATCGTCGCCGTCGACCCGGAGCGCGGGAGCTGGGGGGTCGCCGTCCAGTCGCGGTTCATCGCGGTCGGGGCCGTCGTGCCCTGGGCCCGGGCCGGCGTGGGCGCGGTCGCGACGCAGGCGCTCGCCAACATCGCCTACGGACCCGAGGGGCTGTCGCTCCTCGAGAAGGGGCGCTCCGCCGAGGAAGTCGTGAAGGCGCTCACCGACGCCGATCCGAAGCGGGAGCACCGGCAGCTCGGGGTCGTCGACCGGACCGGCCGGGCGGCCGCGTACACCGGTCCCGCCTGCCTCGAGTGGGCGGGCCACGAGGTCGGCGAGGGGTTCGCCTGCCAGGGGAACATCCTGTTCGGGCCGGCCGTCGTGCGCGCGATGGCCCGGGGGTTCGAGACGACGCCCGGCGACCTCCCCGAGCGCCTCCTCGCCGCACTGTCGGCCGGCCAGCGGGAAGGGGGGGACCGCCGGGGCATGCAGTCCGCGGCGCTCCTCATCGTGCGCGCCGGCGGCGGCTACGACGCGGGGAGCGACCGGTGGGTGGACATCCGGGTGGACGACCATCCGTCGCCGATCGAGGAGCTCCGGCGGATCTTCCGGCTCTACGACCTCACCCTCCTCACGCGCGAGGACCCGGCGACGCTCGTCCGGATCACCGACGACGTCGCGCGGACGGTGCAGGAGGAGCTCGGGCTCCTCGGCTACTTCACGGGGAAGCGGTCGGGGTCGTGGGACGCCGCGACGGCCCAGGCGTTCGACCGGTTCCTCGGGGTCAACAACTTCGAGAACAAGGCGCGGACCGACGGGACGATCTGGCCGTCGGTGCTCGGGTACCTGCACGAGCGGGCCGAAGAGGAGCGCCGACGCCGCACGCGCACGCAGCCGACGGTCCCCGGGGCGCTCGAGCGGGGACCCGGGGCCGGCGGCGCGGCCGAGGAGGCTCGCCGACGGAGCGGCCCGAACCCGCCGTCCGGGTGACCGTCCGGCTCGCCCGGGCGTATCCGACGGCCGCCCTCGCCCGCGCGCTCGCCGATGCAGTACGGGCCGACAACGGCCTCCTCGTGGCGACGCGGGCCGTCGGTCGGACGGTGCGGTTCACGGTCCCGCCGACCGCGCCCGCCACCGCCCGGGCGACGGTCGACGACCTCCTCGCCTGCGTCCAGGCCGCCGAGCGGACCGCGGGGCTCATCCCGTCCGTTCCCGCGGCCCCGCCGAAAGTCCCGCGGCGAGGGGGTGGAGCGCCTCCTCCCAGCGGGCGACGAGCCCCACGTCGACGCCCGCGAGGACCGGCGCGTCCGGCCGCGGATCGATCGCGACGAGCGTCCCGGCGCGGCGCCATCCGATGAGGTGGTTCGGCGATCCGCCGACGCCGACGAGGATCGCGAGCTCCGGGGCGATCGACCGGCCCGTGAGCCCGACCTGCCGCGACGGCGGCACCCACCCCGCGTCGACGACCTTGCGGGTCGCCCCGAGGGCGGCGCCGAGGGTCCGAAGGACCGGCGTGAGCGTGGCGATCTGATCCGGGCCTCCAATCCCGCGGCCGACCGCGACGACCACCCGCGCCCGGTCGAGGTCGCCGAACGCGGGGTCCCGCTCGCTACCACGGTCGACGCGCACGACGCGCGGCGGGCCCGGCACGGGAGGCACCGCGTCGGGCTCGAGGAGCACCGGGTCCGGGACCGCGCCCACCTCGAACGCTCCGGGCCGGACCGTCGCGAGGGCGGGGCGGGTCCGCGAGACGATCGTGGCGAGGTCGCCGCCCCCGAACGACGGCTTGTCGAGCCGAAGGATCCCGTCGGATCCGACGCGGCCGGCGGTCGCATCGCCCGTGAGGCCGAGCCCGAGGCGGGCCGCGACCGGGGCGAGCGCGCCCCGGCCGAACGCGGTGGCGGCGGCGAACCCGGCCGCCGCGCGGGGCGCCTCCCGGAGCGCGCCCTCCATCGCGCCGGCGGCGGTCTCGGCGGCGACCGGCGCCGGGGTCTCGAGCCAGCGGAGGCGGAGGGCGCCCGCCTCGGCGAGCGCGACGCGGTCGTCGCGCGAGGGCGCGGGGCCGACGCCGAGCGCGGACGGCCAGAGGGGGTGGAGCGCGCGCCGGACCTCGGTGAGGATCGAGCGTCCGGTCGAATCGATCCCGCCGTCCTCGTCCGTCGCGAGGACGATCGCCTCGTTCTCCGTCGGTAGTCCCCCCGCCCACGCGGCGGGCGTCGCCGGCCCCGGGCGCGGGACCCACCGGTCGCGGACGAGCGTCACCGCGCGCCGCACCCGATCCTCGACGGGACCGTCGTCCACCCGGAGGCCCGCTCGGGACGGGGCGACGCGGGCCACCGACTCGACGATCGTCGGCGAGCCCCTCTCGCCGACGTGGCCGGCCGACAGGCCGAGGCGGTCGAGGTCCCAACACTCGACGTCCGACCGGCGTCCCCGGGCGGCCGCCTCGTCGACCTTGACGATGCGGGCGATCTTCTCCCCGACGGAGAGGACCGCGGGCGCCGAGAGCCGGTACCGGGCCCACCCGTCGTCCCGGTCCGCGGTCACCTCGAGGGCATCGCCGTCGCGCCGGATCGCCCGCGCATGGGCGACGTGCGGGACGCCGAGGAGCGCCGCGACCTCCGCCGGCACCTGGCCGGTCTCCGCGTCGGTCGAGCGGGCGCCGGCGAGGACGAGACGGTGGTCGATGCGCTGCAGCGCCCGCGCGAGGACCCGCGCCGTCACGAGCGTGTCCGATCCCTTGAGCGCCGGGTCGACGACCAGGACCGCTCGGTCGGCGCCGAGGGCGAGCGCCCCGGAAAGCGCCGTCTCCGAGGAGGGCGGTCCCATCGAGAGGACGGTGACCGTCTCGCCGCCGGACCGGCCGTCGAGGGCGACGCGGAGCGCCCGCTGGTCGAACGGGTTGAGGAACATCTCGACGCCGTCCCGCCGGACCGTTCGACCGCTCGCATCGACCCCGAGGTCGTCCGCGTCGGGAACGACCTTCGCGAGGACGACGATCGCCACGGGCGGGACCGGAGGACCCGCCCCACAAGATAAGCGGGCCGGCGGTCCGCGGGGATCGTGCTCGCACCGGCGGTCCCGGGGTCGACCGACGTCGCGACGGGGAGCCGTCCGCGCGTCGGTCCCTACGCCGTCGCCGTCGTCGCGACCGTCCTCGCCGTCGTGAGCCAGTACTGGCTACCGGAGACGGTACCGGCGACCCGGGTCGTCTACGGCTCGCTCGTCGGGTCGCTCGCCGTCGTCTACGGCCTCCCCATCCTCGCCTTCCTCCTCCTCGTCGGCGTCGAGCCGCTCCGTCCGTTCGCCCGCTCGATGGGCCGGGCGAGCTGGGAGGGCCTCCGGTGGTACGGCCTCCTCTCGGTCGTCGCCTTGTTCGTCTCCGTCGCCCTCGTCCTCGTCTACGAGGCCGTCGACCCGGCCGCGCTCGACCTCCTGACCCGCCCGAACCCCGTCGTCGAGTCGGCCCGGGCCGACCCCGGGTTCTGGATCGCCTTCTCCTTCGCCGTTGGCGCGCTCGAGGAGACGATCTTCCGGGGCTGGCTGTTCGGGTTCTGGCGGGGTCGCCCCGGTGTCCCGTGGATCGTCCCGGCGGTCGGCTCGAGCGCGCTGTTCGCCGGCGTCCACCTCTACTACGGGTTCACCTACGGGATCGCGAGCCCGATCGTCTACCCCGACCTGTTCTTCCTGGGCCTCGCCTTCGCCGCCGCGGTCCACTACTCGGGAGGGAACCTCATCGTGGTCGCCCTCCTGCACGGCGCGAACGACGCCGCGAGCTTCCTCAGCCTCGTCTCGACCCCCGCCTCGCTCGCGGTGCACTGGGGGATCGTCGGCGTCGGCGCGCTCATCGCCGTCGTCGACTACGCGGGGATCCGGCCGTTCCGGTCCCCCGGACCCTTCGCGGGGACGCTCGCGCCGACGCCCCCGCCGCCGCCGTACGGACCGGGGCCGCCACCCTCATAGTCCGCACCGGCTCTCGTCCACCGTGGCGGTCTCGGACGACGCGATCCGGGCGGTCTTGGAGCGCGCCCGGACGATCGCCGTCGTCGGCCTATCCGACAAGCCCGAGCGGGACTCGAACGAGGTCGCGCGGTACCTGAAGGCGCAGGGGTACCGCGTCGTTCCCGTCAATCCGATACTCTCCGAGGTCCTCGGCGAGCGGTCGTACCCCAGCCTCGCCGCGATCCCCGCCGGCACCCCGATCGACATCGTCGACATCTTCCGCCGGAGCGATCAGGTCCCTCCCGTCGTCGACGAGGCGCTCGCCC
Source organism: Thermoplasmata archaeon (assembly GCA_035502055.1). Taxonomy (GTDB): domain Archaea; phylum Thermoplasmatota; class Thermoplasmata; order Lutacidiplasmatales; family UBA184; genus Lutacidiplasma. The sequence continues at coordinate 10,089 of DATJVB010000054.1, forward strand.
GCGGCGTGGGGTTCGTCTGGATGCAGCTCGGGGTCGAGAACCCGGCGGCGGCCGCCGCCGCGGCGGCCCGCGGGGTGCCGGTCGTGATGGACCGGTGCATCATGCAGGAGCACCGGCGCCTCCGCATCGCCCCGAAGCGGAGTTCGGGCTAGGGAGGAGGCGCGCGGGTGGCAACGGCGGGCGCTCCGACCCCCATCCCCCCGCCCCTCGAAGGAGAGCTCCACGACGTCGGGGCGACCCGGCGCGAGAGCGTGCGGACGGCCCGCTACACGGCGACCGGGGAGCTCAAGGTGCTCGGCGACGTCGTCGTCACCTCCGCCGCGTTCCAGGGGCTCGCCGTCGTCGGAGGAAGGCTCGAAGCGGCCCACCTCCGGTCGGAGGGGCGCCTCGAGGTCGCCGGACCGGTCGTCGCCCGAGGGGAGGCGACGCTCGCCGGGACCCTGCGGCTCACGGGGGGCCTCGAGACAGGGGACCTCGCGCTCTCCGGGGAGGTCGAGGTCCGGGGCCCGATCGCCGCGAACGGCGAGATCCGCCTCCGGGGCCACCTCGCGGCGCCCGGGCCGGTCACCGCGCGCGGCGTCCACATCGACGGGAGCGTCGACGTCCCCGGCGCGATCGACAGCCCGTTCGTCCTCATCCGCCTGCGCCGGCCGTCTCGGATCGGCCGGATCCGGTCCGAGAACGCCCGGGTCGTCGTCCCCCCGTTCGTCGCCCGCGGGACGCGGCTCACCGTCGACCGGATCGAGGCGACGGACGTCGCCCTCGCCCACGTCGACTGCGAGTACCTTCGCGCCGAGCGGATACGGCTCGGACCGCTCGCCCGCGTGACCCGGCTCGACGGCACCGTGGTCCAACGCCACCGGACGGCCTGGGTCGGCCCGTTCGCGGAATCCGACCACCCGTACGGCCTCACCCGCTAGCGGCCGGCGCCGTCCGGGGTCGGCCCTTTATCTCCCCGGCCCGTCTCGCGCGGCGCCATGCCCGACGCCCCGGGGGACCCGACGGCCCCCTCGCTCGAGGGGATCGCCCGGCGGGTCCGGGCGTACTGGGAGGCGACCGGGGTCCCGGCGCGGTCGCTCGCGGGGCGGCCCGACGGGCCGCCGTTCCGGTTCACCGAGGGCCCGCCGACCGCGAACGGCGTGCCGCACATCGGGCACGCCGCGGCCCGGACCCTCAAGGACGTCGCGCTCCGCTTCCGCCGGATGACCGGCCACCGGATCGTGACCTCGATGGCCGGGTGGGATTGCCACGGGCTCCCCGTCGAGCTCGAGGTGGAGCGCCGGCTCGGGCTCCGCTCGAAGCGGGAGATCGAGGCGTACGGCGTCGCGCGGTTCTGCGACGAGTGCCGCCGGAGCGTCTTCGCGTCGGTCGACGTCTGGCGGGAGATGAGCCAACGGCTCGGCTACTGGCTCGACTACGACCACGCCTACGCGACGATGCAGCCCGCGTACATCGAGAGCGTCTGGTGGTCGCTCAAGACCCTCCACGACCGCCATCTCCTCGAGAAGGGCGACTACGTGCTCCCGTACTGCCCCCGGTGCGAGACGCCGCTCTCATCGCACGAGGTCGCCCAGGGGTACCGCGACACGACCGATCCGTCGGTCACCGTCCGGTTCCGCCTCCGCCCCCGTCCGGGCGCCCCCGCCGACGATCCGCCCCGATACCTCCTCGTCTGGACGACGACGCCGTGGACGCTCCCCGCGAACCTCCTCATCGCCGCCCGCGGCGACCTCGCGTACGTGGGCGTCCGGGCGCCCGACGGCGGCGTGCACCTCCTCGCGGAGAGCGCGCTTCCGCGCTACCAGGCGGGAGCGGAGATCGTGGAGCGGCATCCGGGCGCGGCGCTCGCGGGGCTCGAGTACGAGCCGCTGTTCCCGTTCGCCGGGCCGGGTCCGGGGCGGTACCGCGTCGTCCTCGACGAGATGGTCGAGGCCGCGGAGGGGACCGGCCTCGTCCACATCGCCCCGAGCTACGGGCCCGACGACCAGCGGATCGGCGCCCGCGAGGGCGTCGGCCGGTTCGACCCGCTCGACAGCCGCGCGCACTTCCTCCCGACCGTCCCGCCCGTCGCCGGGAAGGCGTTCAAGGCGGCCGACGCGGTCCTCCTCGAGGCGCTCGCGGCGTCGGGCGCCCTCGTCCACCGGGGGACGGTCACGCACACCTACCCGTTCTGCTGGCGGTGCGGGAGCGCCCTCCTGTACCGGGCGATCGACTCCTGGTTCGTCCGGACGTCGCGGTTCACCGACCGGCTCGTCGCCCACAACGCGACCGTCGCCTGGGTGCCGCGGCATCTGCGCGACGGCCGGTTCGGCAACTTCCTCACCGAGGCGAAGGACTGGGCGCTCTCCCGGAACCGGTACTGGGGCACGCCGCTCCCGATTTGGGTCTGCCCCGCGGGCCACGCGACGTGCATCGGGAGCTTCGGAGAGCTCGCCGAGCGGACGGGCGGACCGTTGCCGGACGGGTTCGACCCGCACCGGATGGGCGTCGACCCGATCCACTTCCCCTGCCCGACGTGCGGCGCCGAGACGGCCCGGGAACCGTACACGATCGACGGGTGGTACGACAGCGGCTGCGCGCCGTTCGCGCAGTACCATTACCCGTTCGAGCCGGGCCCGTTCCTTCCCGAGCGGCCCCTCGACTACGTCGCCGAGGGGCTCGACCAGACGCGCGGGTGGTTCTACACGCTCCTCGTCCTCGCGACGGCGCTGTTCGACCGGCCCGCGTACGCGACGTGCGTGGTGAACGGGCTCGTCCTCGACGAGGGCGGCCAGAAGATGTCGAAGTCGCGCGGCAACGTCGTCGATCCGATGACGCTCTTGGAACGGCTCGGCGGCGACGCGGTCCGCTGGGCGTTCGTCGTCACCGACTTCACCGAGCCGATGCGGATCGGCGAGACGACGGTCCGCCAGCTCGCGGCGCGCACCCTCGGCACCGCGGCCCACGCGACGGCGTTCTACGCCGAGAACGCCCGGGCCGTCGGGCGGCCGCCGGCGACGGCCGCGCCGTCGCCCGCCGGCCTCCTCGACCGGTGGATCCTCGCCCGGCTCGACGCGACGGTCGAGCTCGTGACGGAGTCGCTCTCGTCGTCCGACCCGCGGCCCGGGGCGGTCGCGCTCCGCGAGTTCGTCGACGACCTCTCGACCTGGTACCTCCGCCGGAGCCGTCCGAGGTTCTGGAGCGACACGCCGACCACGGACCGGGACGAGGCGTTCGACACGCTCTCGTTCACCCTCGCCACGCTCGCGCGACTCTTCGCCCCGTACGCCCCGTTCCTGGCGGAGCACATCCACCAGACCGTCCTCGGCGACCGGTGGGACGACGCGGAGGCGTCCGTGCATCGGTGCGCCTGGCCCCGGCCCGCCGGCCGCGCGGACCCGGCCCTCGACGCGGCGATGGCCGAGCTCCGGCACGACGTGGAGGTCGGCCGGGAGCTTCGGCAGCGGGCGAAGGTCAAGTCCCGCGTGCCGCTCCCCGCGTTCCTCCGGGTCGCCGATCCGCCGCCCGGCTACGCCCGCGCCGGCCCGGAGGCGCTCGGGCTCGTCGCGGCGGAGCTCAACGTGGGCGAGTACCGCCTCATCCCCCCGGCCGAAGCGCCGGCCGACGACGATCCCGAGTACGTCTCGCGGGCCGAGGCGGACCGTCCGCGCTGGTTCCTCGCCCGCACCCCGTCGCCCGCGATGCTCCGCGAGGGGCGGGTCCGCGAGACGCTCCGGCGCCTGCAGGCGATGCGCAAGGAGGCGCGGCTCCGGTTCGACGACCGGGTCCGGGTCGAGCTCGGCGTCGCCGACGAGCTGCGCGCGATCCTCGCCCCCGAGGAGGCGCGTCTCCGCCGCGAACTCCTCGCGGAGTCGATCGCCTTCTTCGCGACCCTCCCGCCCGGCGATCCCCCGACCGAGTGGGAGGCCGACGGGGACCGCGTCCAGGCCCGCCTCCTCCGGGTCCCGGACGCCTGACCGCCGGGGCTTCCGCGTGCCGTCCCGTCCCGGGCGGCCCCCCGCGGCGTGCGGGAGGCGGCCCCGTCGCGCTCGTCGGGAGCAGCGGCCCGGCGACCGGCGAGCCGGGGCGGGCCGCCGACGCGCCCTACCGGCGGGTCGGGTCGAGCGGGACGGGTTCGACGGTCCCGCCCGGGGATCGTTCGGCGAACACCTCGGCCTGGAACCGGTAGAGGGTCGCGGCGGGATCGCGCCACGCCGACGCGGGGAGGCCCGCCTTCGTCGCGACGCCGCGGAGGAACCGCTCCGAGTCCCACTCCTCCGCCACCGCCACCTGGGGAAGGAGGAGCCCGCTCGCGTCGCCCCGCTCGAGGACGAGGCCGTCGACGCCGACGCGCACCGCGAGCGCCCGTTCGTCCGGGTCGGTGGCCGGGATCGGCTCCGGGACCGTGAGGAGGGACAGCTCGACGCGCGTGGTGGGGAGCTCTTCCCGGGCGAGGGGCGGGAACCGGGGGTCGTCGAACGCCGCCGCGACGGCGACGCGCGGGATCGCGATCCGGAGCGCGTGGACGGGGAGGGGATAGCCGATGCACCCCCGGAGCGCGCCGGACGGGTGGCGCACGAGGGTCACGAAGACGCCCCGCCGCTCGTCGAGGACCGGGGGGAGTCGCTCCCCGCGGGTCGCGGCCGCGGGGTCCGCGTCGGCGCCGCGGAACCGCTCCCCGATCGCGCGACGGGCGAGCCCGATCGCCGTCCCCGCCTCCGCGGCCGTCACCATCGCGCCGGACCCCTCGTCTGCGACGACGCCCGCGAGACCTTATAGGCCCGAGGGGCACGGCGGCCCCCGATGCCGTTCCCCGAGGCCGTGAACCGGCTTCTCAACAAGCGGATCTGCATGAACTGCTCCGCTCGGAACTCCCCGCTCGCGGTGCAGTGCCGCAAGTGCGGCTACCACGGACTCCGCCCCAAGTCCCGCGAACGGTCCGGGAAGACCCAGTAGGCCCCCGGGGCCTACCGGGCCGTCGACGATTCGCCGTTGGGTCCGAGCGACGGCCGCCGCCGCCCCTGCGCGTTCGCCCGCGCGATCGCGAGCCGCTTGCGGAACAGGAACAATAGGTTCTGCCGGCCGTCTCGCCAGCTCGAGAGCTTCGGCGCCCCCCACCGCTCGGCGTACGGGATCGGCACCTCGGCGAACCGGAACCCTCGCGTGATCGCCTCGATCTTGATCTCCTCGCTCATCGGCATTCCGTCCTGGGTGAGGGCGAGCGACGGGAGGATCGACCGCCGGAACACCCACATCCCGCTCTGGCTGTCGCGGATGAGGCGGCCGGAGACGTCCTTGAGGTAGTACGCGTACGCGATCCGCAGGAACGTGTTGAGGACCCAGTTGCCGAGCCGGTGCTCGGTCGTCATCGCCTTCGCGTCGAGGTGGGTGAGCCGGTCGCCGGAGATGAAGTCGAGCCGGTCGTCGAGGAGCCGCCGGACCAGCGGTCCGATCCGGTCGACCGGGTACGTCCCGTCCCCGTCGAGCGTGACGATGAGCGCGCCCGTCGCCGCCTCGAATCCGGTCCGGTACGCGCGGCCGTAGCCGCGGCGACGCTCGGTGATGACCTGGGCCCCCTGGGCCCGGGCGATCTCGGCCGTCCCGTCGGTCGACGCGCCGTCGACGACGAGGATCTCCCAGTCGACCGGGTCCGACGCCAGCACCCCCGCGTTCGCTTCCGCGGCGGCGCGGCGGAACGACTCGAGGACGAGCGCGATCGATTCCGCCTCGTTGAGCGTCGGGATGACGAGGCTGGCCCGCATTCCCCTCGCACGCACGGGATAACCGCTTAAGCTCCTTCGGGTCGCCGCCGGTGGCGGGCGATGCGACGGGGCGGCGAGCGGATCCGCTGGGGTTCGTTCCCGACCACCGCGGACGTCGGGATCTTCGCCCGGGCGGGGAGCGCGGCGGGGCTCCTCGAGGGCCTCGGGCACGCGCTGTTCGGCCAGTTCACCGACCTTCGACGCGTCCGGCCGACGGAGCGCCGCGCGGTCGAGGCGTCGGGCGCCGACCTCCCGGCGACGACGGTCGCGTTCCTCGAGGCGCTCCTCCTCCTCGAGCAGGACGACGGCTTCATCGGGCGGACGATCGCGGTCGCGGTATCGGACCGGGGCCGGCACGTCCGGGCGACGGTCCGGGGCGAGCCGTTCGACGCGTCCCGGCACCGGCCCGGCATCGAGGTGAAGGCGGTCACGTACCACCGGATCGAGGTCGACCCCGTCCGCGGACGGGCCCGGGTCATCCTCGACATCTAGGGCGCCGGCTCCGGCGCCGGAACGGGAGGGGCCCCCGCTACGGCATCCGCTCGACGATCGCCCGGAGGCTCGCCCCGGGCTCCCGGAGCCGGCCGGCCCGGCCGAGGATCCGCTCGAGCCCCGCGAACGTGACCAGGAGGTCGGGCCAGTCGGCGATCCCCATGTGCCCGATCCGGAAGATCTTGCCGGTGACGGCGCCCTGGCCGCCCTGCAGCAGCACGTTGTACTTCTCGCGCAGCGTCTGCCGGACGTCCGCGTCGGTGAGGCCGTCGGGGATGCGGAGCGCCGTCACCGTGTCCGACGCATACGCCGGATCGGGGAACAGCGCGAGCCCCAGCGCCGCCGACGCGGCGCGCGTCGCCTCCGCGAGGGCGTGGGTGCGCTCGTGCCGGCGCGCGAGCCCTTCCTCGGCGAGGAGGAGGAGCGCCTCGCGCAGGGCGAGGAACAGCGGGACGGCCGGGGTCCACGGCGTGTCGTTCTTCTCCAGGCTCTCGAGGTGCTTCTTGAGGTCGAGGTAGAACGTCCCCGGATGGAGGGCGGCGATCGCGCGGTCCGACAGGTGGACCATCGCGAGACCGGCCGGCGCCGCGAGCCCCTTCTGGCTCCCGGCGACGACGGCGTCGATCCCCCACGCGTCGATCGGCTCCGGGATGCCCGCGACGGCCGAGATCCCGTCGACGAGGAAGAGGGCGCCCGACCGCTTCACGTGCGGAGCGAGTTCGTCGAGCCGGTTCGCGAGGCCGACGCTCGTCTCGTTGTGGACGAGGCAGACGGCGCCGACGTCGCCGCGCTCGAGCTCCGCCCGGGCCGCGTCGATCGGGACCGGCGACCCCCACGGGGCCTCCAGCGTGGTGACGGCGCCCGCGTACCGGCGGACGATCTGGTCGGTCCGCTCGCCGAAGTTCCCGTTCTTGAGGACGAGCGTCCGGCGGTCCTTCGGGACGAGACTCGAGTACATCGCCTCGAGTCCCGCGCTGCCGCTCCCGGAGAGGATCACGGACCGGCCGTTCGCGGTCCCGAACAGGACCGGCAGGAGCTCCCGGATCTCGCGGACGATCCCGTGGAAGTAGTCGCCCCGGTGGTTCACCGACGGCATCGACATCGCCCGGAGGACCCGGGGGTGGATGCGGACCGGGCCGGCGATGAGGAACGTGGCGGTCTCGGGATCGCTCGGCATGGTCAGCGGGCGGCGACCTCGGGATTCACGACCGCGCTTAGCCGTTCGCCCCGGATCGCGCGCAGGATCTCGTCGGCGACCTCGACGCCCGCCCGCTTCTGGGCCTCCCGCGTCGACGCGCCGATGTGCGGGGTCGGGATGACCCGCGGGTGCCCGAGGAGGCGGGAGCCCGTCGGCGGCTCGGTCTCGAAGACGTCGAGCGCCGCGCCGGCGAGCTGGCCCGAGTCGAGCGCGGCGAGGAGCGCCGTCTCGTCGACGAGGGCCCCCCGGGCGACGTTCACGAGGTACGCGCCGCGCTTCATCTGCGCCAGCCGCGTCGCGTTGAGGAGGTGGTGGTTCTCGGGGGTCAGCGCGGCGTGGACGCTCACGATGTCCGACCCGGCGAGGACCGCGTCGATCGGGCCGATCTCCGTCGCGTCGACCGCCGTCGTCACGAACGGATCGAACGCCATCGTCCGGACCCGGAACGGCTGGAGCCGCCGCGCGATCTCCCGGGCGATCCGCCCGTACCCGATGAACCCGACGGTCTTCCCGGAAAGCTCGAAGCCGAGTTCGCCGCGCTTCCAGTCCCCCGCGCGGGTGGCGCGCGCGCGCTCCACCAGGTCCCGGGCGAGCGCGAGGTAGAGGCCGATCGTGAGCTCCGCGACGCTGCCGGTCGCCGCCCCGGGGGCGTTCACGACGCGGATCCCCTTCGCGGAGGCGGCCGGCACGTCCACGTTGTCGACCCCGACGCCGGCGCGGGCGACGAGCGCGAGCCGGTTCGCGTGGCCGAGAAGCTCCGCCGTCACGCGGGTGCGCGAGCGGACGACGAGCGCCCAGGCGTCGGGCAGGGCCGCCACGAGCGCGTCCGCCCCGGAGGTGGCGTCCACCACCGCGACCCCCGCGGCCCGGAGGTGCTCGACGGCGGAAGGGTCGATCGGGTCGGCGATGACGACCTTCGCTCCGGACGGGACCACGCCGCCCGACGGCCGGTCGCGAATAAACGGTTTGGGTGGTT
>DATJVB010000055.1:0-15631 GCA_035502055.1 Thermoplasmata archaeon
TGGAACGCGAGCTTCGGCGACTCCTCGACGCCCGACGCGGTCATCGCCTCGTGGAACGACGCGGGGCCCTCGGCGAAGCGGGCGAGGAGCCGCCGGCGGATCGGGCTCGCGAGCGCCTCGAGGGTCCGGTGCGTCTCCTCCGCCGCGACGGCACCCCCGAGGGCGAGCGCCTCGGCCGGCGACAGCCGGCCCGGGTCGAACGCCACCCGGAGCGGGCCGTGGCCCTCGAGCCGGTGGCGGAGCTCCTGGAGGATGCCGGCGATCGCCTCGACGCGGTGGCCGTCGAGGAGGCGCTCGGCGCCGACGAGGACGACCGCCGCGGTCGGGTGGCCGGCGACGAACCCGTCGACGAGCGCGAGGAGCTTCGACGGCTCGGCGGTGTCGAGCGGCGCGACCTCGAGCCCCTTCCCGGGCCGGATCCCGTCCGCGCCGACGACGAGGACCGCGTGCGCCCCGCCCTCCGCGAGCCGGCGGGCCTCGGCGAGCGGGTCGCGGACGAGGTCGGGCGCCGGGACGAACCGGTGCGATGCCTCGACGACCTCGATCGTCCGGGCGACCTGGTCCCATCGGAACGGCTTTCGGATGTAGTCGACCGCCCCGTGCTTGAGCGCCTCGACCGCGGTCTCGACCGTCGCGTACCCCGTGATCATGACGACCGCGACGCGCGGCCACCGCGCGCGGACGTCCCCGAGCAGCTCGAGCCCGCTGCGGCGCGGCATCTTGAGGTCGGTGAACAGGAGATCCGGCTCGCCGTGCTCGAGGAGCTCGATCGCCTTCGCGGCGTTGTTCGCCTCGTCGACCTGGTGGCCCTCGTCCCGGAGGAGGTCGGCGAGCTCGGTCCGGAACGCCGCGTCGTCGTCCGCGATGACGATCCGCACGGGCGACCCCACGGCGGGGGGACGGCAAAACCCTTGCCGAGAGCGGGACGGGGGTCTCCCCGCCCTACCCGGAACTCCCGTTGCCGAGGCTCGGAGGGAGCGGGAAGAGGAGCCGGAACACGGCGCCTCCCCCGGGTCCGTTGCGGGCCGTGATCCGTCCGTGCATCGACTGCATGATGCCGTGGCAGATCGCGAGGCCCAGCCCCGTCCCCTCGCCCTCGGGCTTCGTGGTGAAGAACGGTTCGAACAGGTGGGGGAGGACCTCGGCCGGGATCCCCGGGCCCGAGTCGGCGACCTCGAGCTCCGCGCCCGCGTCGCCGGTCCGGACCGTCACCGCGATCCGCCCGCGTCCCTGCATCGCCTCGTAGGCGTTCTTGAGGAGGTTCGTGAGGACCTGCATGATCTCGCCCCGGTCGCCCTCGACGACGAGGCCCGCGGCGGGATACTCCTCGACGATCTCGACATCCGACGACTCCTTGCCGCGGACGAAGGCGACCGCGTCGCGGGCGGTCGCGACCAGGTCGACCGGCGCGATCTTCGGCTCCCGGCGGGCCGCGAAGTCGAGGAGCCCCCGGACGATGACGGCCGCCACCTCGACCTGGCGCGCGATCGTGTCGAGCCGCGCGCGTGCCGCCGGGTCGTCGGTCCGACGGCGCAGGCTCTCGGTGACGAGGAGCACCGTCGAGAGCGGGGTGTTGATCTCGTGCGCCACCCCGGCCGCGAGCTGCCCCAGCGACGCGAGCTTGTCGCCGTGGGCGGTCCGGCGTTCCCACTCCCGCCGCTCGGCGAGGTCGACGGCGACGCCGAGGTAGTGGGTCGTCTCCCCTCGGTCGTTCTGGATCGCCGTGATCGTGAGGAACACCGGCCGTTCGCGGCCCCACCGGTCCCGGTTCACGATCTCCCCCGACCAGAACCCCCGGGCGGGGTCGAGGAGCGCCGCCCACAGGTCGGCGTACACCTCGGGCGGGGTGGCGCGGCTTCGGACCAGGTTCGGCTTCCGGCCCACGCACTCCGACCGTCGGTAGCCGTAGATCCGCTCGAACGCCGGATTCACGTCGACGAGGATCCCGTGGCGGTCGGTGATCTCGATCGCGTTCGTGGAGGAGAGGTACGATTCGTAGAAGAGGCGCGCCCGCCGCTGCTCGCTGAGCCGCTCGGTCACGTCGCGCACCTCGACGAGCGCGAGGGTCGGTCCCCCGCCCGGGTCCGCGACGGGGCGGGCCTCGATCTCGAACGTCGTCCCGTCGTCGCGGGCGGAGACCGACGTGGCGGCGGCCCGGCCCTCCGCGAGGGTCCGGCGGACCACCTCGTCGAGCGGCCCCGCGATCGCGGCCCCCGCCGGGCCGTCGACGGCCGCCCGGTACGCCCGGTTCGCCCAGACGCGCTGGGCGCGGCGATCGAAGATGGCGAACGCCGTGCTCGCCCCGTCGAACGCCTGCGCGAGGGCCGACGGCGCGGGGTCCGGGTCCATCGGGGCGCGGAGGAGCGGCCGCGAGAAAACCCCACCGCCCGCGCGACGGGGGCCCGGGACCGTCGCCGCGCCGCTCAACCGGGCTTGACGCCCGGTTCTTCTCCGAGGCGCCCCCGTCGAGGGACGTGGGGGAGCCGTCGATCGCGGTCACCGCCGAGTCGGCCGGGCTCGCCGACGCGCTCCTCGACCTCCTCGCGGACGCCGGGCTGCCCGCGCGCCTCCTCGGTCCGGCCGACGGGCGGACCGACGTCGCCGGCGACCGCCGGACCCGAGTGCTCGTCTGCACCGGTCGGCGCGAGCGGTCCGAAGTCGCGGACCGGTGGGTCGCGGGGGGGTGGCCGGACGCCGCCCTCGTCGTGTTCGCGCCGGTCCGGGTCGAGGTCCCGCCCCTTCGCCGGCTCCGGGAGCTCGAGCTCCCGATCCGTCCGGAGGTGTTCGTCGAGGTCGTCCGCGGGCTGCTCGCCGGTGCCCCCCCGTAGGGACGGTCCGGGAGCGGGCTCGCGGACCCGAGGCCCTCAGGTCCCGGCTGCCTGACTCGAACAGGCGACCTGAGGATATCTACGGGGGCCGCCGGTAGCCGGCGGTCTCGCCTACAGTCCCCCGCTCTACCACTGAGCTAAGCCGGGTACCTCCCGCGAGTTCGGGGGGGAGAATAAGCCTTCGGTCCAGCCGGCCGGGAGCGGGGGCCCGCGCGCGCGGATGGGCAACCTTCATTCGCTAGGAGCCCCCCATCGGTACCTACCGCTCGCCCAATCGGGCGGGGGGCCCTGCGATGAGCACGGCGGTCCGCCTACCGGTCGAGCTGCGGCACTTCCTCGGCCTCGCCGGTCCCCAGTCGCTCCTGATCCGGGGTCCTCCCGGGTCGGGGAAGACGACGCTGAGCCTCGCGCTCTTGGAAGCGTCGGCCGGGACGAAGGTGCTCGTCTCGAACCGCGTCTCGACGTCGGAGCTCCGCCGGGAGTTCCCATGGCTGGGGGAGAACGGCGGCCGCACGTGGGACGTCGTCGACAGCAGCGACCTCGAGCTGTCGCTGCACGGCATTTCGAGCGCCGCGTCGGCGGCCTCGATGATCGCGGACGTCGACTCCACGACGCGCCAGCGGCTCTCCGAGTTCCTCGCGCTCCCGTCGCCGATCCAGGAGGCGTGGAGCCGGCTGCCCGAGGCCGAGCCGTCGACCGTGGTGATCGACTCGTGGGACGCGCTCGTCGAACACTATCTCGGGCGCCGCGGGTTCCGGCCGGAGTTCCCGCTCGACCGCGCCGAGATCGAGCGGATGCTCCTCCGCTGGATGGGCCGCACCCCGTGCCATCTGGTGCTCGTCGTCGAGTCGGACGAGCAGTCGCAGCTCGACTACCTCGTGAACGGCGTCGTGGTCACGCGACGGGAGCTCGTCAACGACCGCCTGGAGCGGTGGCTCCACCTGCCGAAGCTACGGGGGGTCCGGATCGCGAACGCGAGCTATCCGTACACCGTGGAGGGGGCGAAGTTCCAGTGCATCGAGCCGCTCCGCCCGTACGCGGAGCTCCGGCACGGGACCATCGACCCCGAGCCCGACCCGCTGCCGGGATTCGTCTGGCCCGGGTCGAAGAGCTTTGCGGAGGCGTTCGGACGCCTGCCGATCGGCCGGATGACGCTCCTCGAGATCGACGGGGACGTCCCCGAGTACGTCGTGCAGCACCTGTTGACGCCGGCGAAGGTGCACGCCGTGACCCACGGCGGCCGGACGCTCGTGATCCCGTCGCCCGCGCTCTCCCCGGACGAGATCTGGGGACCCGTCGAGGGCGCCCGGCCGGCGGGCCATCTGTCGGAGGTGTTCCGGGTCCTCGACGTGACCGGGCAGCTCGAGCGGGCGCTGCGGAAGGGAAAGCCCGACCGGCTCGCGAGCCTGGTGCCGGTGAGCGCGCTCCCGCCCCCCACGCCGGGGCGGAATCCCGAGGAGAACGAGGTGAGCCGGTGGCTGCAGGGCGGCGTCGCCGGCGGGCACCCCGGACTCCTCACCATGTGGGCGAGCGGCCTCGAGGCGCTCGCGGGCGCGATGAAGATCCCGCTGACCCCCGAGGTCAGTACGAGCCTGCCCGCCGCGATCCAAACGACGCTCGGCAGCGGAAACCTCCACGTCCTCGCGGTCGGCCGCGTCGACGCGCTCCTGTTCCGGCCGCTCCGATCGCTGGCGGCGATCCATCTGCGGGTCGTCAGCCGGCAGGGGCGCGCGTTGGTCTACGGCCTCAAGCCGTGGACCTCGGGGTACGTCATCACCGACTCGTCCGAGGCCGGCCCGTACGAGATGCTCCGCATCGTGTAGCCGGCGGCGCCGCTCGGGGGCAGGACCCGGGGCCCCGGATCACCCCCGCGGCACGTCCCGGAGGGCGTTCGCGATACGGGCCCCGACCTCGTCGACGGACCCCTGCACGTCGACGGGGGTGAGGAGCCCGCGGGCCCGGTAGTACTCGAGGAGGGGCCGCGTCTGGGCGTCGTAGACCGCGAGCCGCGTGCGGACCGCCTCGGGACGGTCGTCGGCGCGCTGGACGAGCGGTGTGCCGTCGCGGTCGCACCGGGCCGGGTCCTTCGGCGGCTGGGTGGTGAGGTTGTAGACGCTCCCGCAGACCGGGCAGCTCCGCCGGCCCGTGAGGCGATCGACGAGCCGTTCCTCGGGGAGCTCGAACGAGAGGACCCGGTCGATCCGAACGAGCCGTCCGAGCGCCTCGGCCTGCGGGACGGTCCGGGGGAACCCGTCGAGGAGGAACCCGTTCCCCCCGCCGGGCCGGTGCAGCTCGTCGGCGAGGAGGCCCAGGACGACGCGGTCGGGCACGAGCTCGCCCGCGCGCATGTACCGGTCCGCCTCGAGGCCGAGCGGCGTCCCCGCCTTCGCCGCCGCCCTCAGCATGTCGCCGGTCGAGAGGTGCGGGATGCCGAGCGCGCGCGCGATCGCCGTCGCCTGGGTCCCCTTCCCGGAGCCGGGCGGGCCGAGGAGGACGATGCGGGGCATGCGGGCGACCGCACGGCCCCCCCTGTATAGACCTTGTGCGCGGCCGGTCCCGGCCTACCCGACGTGCGTCCCCTCGAACGCGCGGCCCCGGAGCGCCAGCTCGAGGTTGTCCAGGTCCCGGCCGTTCACGATCCGCAGCGGGATGCGGGCGCGGCTCAGCGTGTCCGCGCCGAGCCGGTCGAACACGAACTCCTGCCCCGCGAGCCCGTTCGCTCCGGCGTGGACCATCGCCCGGAACCGGTCCCACGGGAGGCGCGGCAGGCGCTTCGCCTTCGCGTGCGTCCGGGGGTCCCGGTCGTACACCCCGTCGACGTTCGTCGCGTTCACCACCCGCGCGGCGCGCAGGCGGACCGCGAGCAGCGCGGCGACGCCGTCCGTCGTGTGGCCCGGCTCCGTGCCGCCGAGGATGACGAGCGGGCCCCGATGGGCGTCGTTCACCGCGCCCGCGATCGTCGTCGGCGGGTGGGCGGGCGCGGGGGGGCCGACGCGCGCGGCGAGGAGCCGGGCGTGGAGCCGGGTCACGTCGATCCCGATCTCGTCGAGCTCGATCTCGGTGAGGCCGAGCGCCCGTCCGAGGCGGATGTACTCCCGCGCCGTGCGGCCGCCGCCGACGGTCACGACGAGCGGGAACTCCCGCGCGAGCCGCCCGAGGAGGCCGGCGAGCTTGTCGAGGTACGCGGCGTCCCCGTCGCCCGTCGCGAAGACGGAGCCCCCGAGCGACAGGACGACCGGGCCGCGCCGGGGTTTCGCACGGGGGGGCACGGGCGGCCGATGCGGGGTCAAAGACATCTTGGTTTCGGCACCGAGGCACCCTTAAGCCCCGGGGCGTTCCCGCCGGCGGCGTGGCCGACCCCGACGCGCTCTCCCTCGAGAAGGACCGTGCCGCCCGCGCCGCCGTCCGACGGGTCCGCCCGGGGATGCGCGTGGTGCTCGGCACCGGCACGACGGCGGCGTACGCGATCCGGGCGCTCGCGCAGCGGTTCTCGAGCGGGCCCGGCATCGAGGCCGTCGCGAGCTCGGGGATGAGCGAGACCCTCGCGCGCGAGCACGGCCTCGCCGTCCGGTCCCTCGCACCGGACGACCGGTTCGACATCCTGATCGACGGGGCCGACGAGGTGACGCCGCACCTCGACCTCACGAAGGGCGGCGGCGGCGCGCTGTTCCGCGAGAAGTACCTCGCCCGCCTCGCCGACGAGGTGGTGATCGTCGTCGACCACACGAAGCTCGTCGACCGGCTCGGCCGGCGCGCGCCGCTGCCGGTCGAGGTCGTCCCGTTCGCGCGGCCGGTCGTCGCCCGGCAGCTGGGGGAGCGCCGGTACGGCGTCCGGCTCCGGACGGCGCCCGACGGGGCGCCGTTCCGGACGGAGAACGGCAACGAGATCCTCGACCTCACGCCGCCGGCGCCGCTCGACGCCCCCGCGGCGGTCGAGTCGGAGCTCCGCGCCGTCCCGGGGGTCGTCGAGACCGGCCTGTTCGTCGGCCTCGCGCACCGCGTCTTCGTCGGGCTCCCGGACGACACGGTGGAGGAGCTCGAACGGCCCGCGGCCACGTCGTCCCCGGTCCCCTCCCGCGCGCCGGCGCGGTGACGTGGGAACCTTTATCGAGAAACCCCCGTTCGCCGCCGACCGCGGGGCAGACGATGCACGGCAAGCACCTCCGGACGCAGATCGCCGACGGCGTCGGAACGATCGAGATCGCGAAGCCGAAGGCGAACACCTACGACCTCGAGATGATGCGGGAGCTCGACGAGGCGATCGAGGAGCTCCGCTTCTCCGACGAGGCGAAGGTCATCGTCCTCACGAGCGCCGTCCCGGGCTTCTTCAGCGCCGGCGCCGACATCGAGATGCTCCGCAAGAGCCAGCCGGACTTCAAGGCGATGTTCTGCCTCCACTGCCAGGAGACCCTCAACAAGTTCGCGCAGACCCCGAAGGTCGTCATCGCGGCGATCAACGGCCACTGCGTCGGCGGCGGGCTCGAGATCGCCCTCGCGTGCGACCTCCGCATGATGGCGAAGGACAGCGGGCGGATCGGCCTCCCCGAGGTCACGCTGGGCGTCCTCCCGGGAACCGGCGGCACGCAGCGCCTCCCCCGGCTCATCGGCACCGCCCGGGCGCTCGACCTCATGATCACGGGCCGCCTCCTTTCGCCCGAGGAGGCGCTCCAGATCGGTCTCGTCAACTACGTCCATCCGGCCGACCGGTTCGCGGAGGAGGTCCGATCGTACGCCCGCGCCGTCGCGACGGGCCCGAGCCGCGCGATCTCGCTCATCAAGCGGTCGGTGGTGGAGGGGATCGAGATGCCGCTCACCGCCGGCCTCGCGCTCGAGCGCGAGCTGCAGAACCGGCTCTTCGTGACCGACGACGCGAAGGAGGGCCTCGCCGCCTTCGCGGAGAAGCGGAAGGCGGTCTTCCACGGAAAGTGATGACTAAGGGGTTAAGCCCCCGGGCGCCCTAGGACGGAGCGAGGATGCACGCCCCGGTCCCTCCCGCGGCCGCCCCCGCGCTCCCGACCGCCCCCAGCTACGCGCCCGCCTCGGAGGCGCTGAAGGCCGGCGGGACGATCGAGCCGGTCCGGGAGATCCTCTGGGGAAGCTCGGCGGGGATGCGGAAGTACGAGACGGCCCAGGAGGTGCCGGAGGAGATGCGCAAGCTCCTCATCCGGCTCATGGTCGTGCAGGCGGACACCGAGTTCGCGTCGATTCAGCAGCACCGGCCGTGGCTCGACCAGGCCCCCGTCCTCGAGGACCGGTGGATCGAGGCGCGGATCGTCGCCGACGAGGCTCGGCACGGCCTCCAGGCGTGCCGGATCCTGCGCGACTTCGGCGAGGAGGGCCAGCGGTACATCGACGACCTCCTCACGAAGCGGGAAGGCGAGCACAAGCTCGACGCGTTCAACATGAAGTTCGACCGGTGGAGCGACGTCGGGGCGTTCACCTGCTTCGTCGACCGGGTCGGCGTCTACCAGCTGCGGGCGTTCCAGGAGTGCTCGTACGGCCCCCTCGCTCGCGCCATGCCCCTCATGCTCAGCGAGGAGCAGCTCCACCTCAATTTCGGCGCGAGCGTGCTCCGCCGCATGGCGAAGGACGGCCCGAAGTACGCCGGCTCGAAGGAGGAGGCGCAGGCGGCGATCCGGAAGTGGTACCCCCGCGCGCTCGACATGTTCGGCCACTCCCAGTCCGAGACGAGCCGGCTCGCGATCGACCTCGGGCTCAAGCGGTGGACGAACGAAGAGGCGCGCGAGCGGTACATCGCGGAGATCGCCCCGATCATCCGCTCGATGGGGCTCGAGCTCCCGCCGGCCGACTTCGACCGGCGGATCCTCTAGTCCGTCCCCGGTCGGGCGAGCACGGTAAGCCCGGGCCCGGCGCCGAGCGTGAGGAGCCGCGCGATCCCCGGGACGTCGGCGAGCCGCCGGCGGAGCCTCCCCGCGTCGCGGGCGAGCGTGAAGACGTGGACGTGGGCCCCCGCGTCGTGGGTGTAGCCGGCGATCGTCTCCCCGGCGTCGGCGTTGAGGGACCGGACCGCGTCGAGGACGGCGCGGGACGACGGCGTGAGGTAGTCGAGGCGCGGCCGCGTCGTCTCGCAGACGGACCGGAACTCGTCGCACTCCTCCATCACAAGGCGGAAGACCGTGGGAGCCCGCCGCTCGGCGACGGCCCGCCGAAGCCGGCCGAGCCGGCCGGAGACGGCGTCGACGCGGGCCCGGTAGCCCGGGGCCGTCGCGACGCTCCGCTGCATCGCGTCGGCGGAGCGGACCGCCTTCTCGGGGGCGTCGGCGATGAGGGCGACCACGTCCTTGAGCTCCGGCCAGAAGCCGGGCGGGTGGAGCTCCGTCGCATAGCAGTCGTGGCCGTCGCGGGCGGAACCGGCCCGCCACTCGACGAACCCCCCGAGGACGGAGCGGGAGGCGCTGCCGGATCCCAAGCGCGCGAGCTGGGTGAGGGCGCGCGGCGACAGCGCGAGGCCGGCGGCGGCCGTCGCCGCGCCGGCGAGGGCGGCGAACCCGCTCGCCGAGCTCGCGAGCCCGCTCGCCGTCGGGAAGTTGTTGCGCGAGTCGACGTCGGCCCCGGCCGTCGTCCGGGCGAGCGCGCGGACCCGGTCCAGGAACCGGGTCACCGCCTCGCGCCGGGGCCCCTCGACCGGCGCGCCGTTGAGGCGGAACGTGTCCGGTCCGGGGCCGTCCCGGAACGCGACGACGGTCCGGGTCCTCAGCCGATCGAGCGTCAGCGAGAGCGACGAGTTGAACGGGAGCCCGAGCGACGGGTCGCGCATCCCCCAGTACTTGACGAGCGCGATGTTGGGGGCGGCCTCGCACGTCGCGGAGCGTGCGCCCGCGCCCCGCATCGTCATCCGGCGGGCCCGGCGTGCGAGACTACTTATGCGCGCGGGAGGGGTCGGCCGGCGATGCCCGGCGCCGCGCGCCCCGATCCGCGCCCGATCCGGCCCCCGCGGGAGTGGGGCGAGATCGCCCGGCTCGGCGGCTTCCACCGCGAGGTCGGCTTCTCGATCGATCCGGCCCGGACGGGGCGCGGCGTCTGCACGGTCGCGGGCGCCGTCGAGCGCCGGCACCTCAACATCAACGGGGTGGTCCACGGCGGCGTCTACGCGACGATCCTCGACACGGCGATGGGAGGCGCGGTCGTGAGCCTGCTCGCCGACGGGGAGGTGACGGCGACCACGAGCCTCTACGTCGAGTTCCTCCGGCCCGCCCAGGAGGGGCAGACGCTCACCGCCCGGGGGGAGGTCGTCCGCCGGGGACGCCACCTCGCGTTCGTGCGCGGCGACCTGTCCGACGGGGACGGCACGCTCCTCAGCCAGGCCCACGGGACGTGGTACATCTGGTCGCACGGCGACGGAACGTGGAGCCGCGGGCGCCAGCGCGCCCCGCCGGCCTCCGCGGCGACCGGGCGCCGGGCGGACGCGCGGCGCCGGCCGGGTTCACGTTAAATAGGCGTCCCGGTTCGAACCCGATCGGCTGACGGCCAAAGCGGTGGGGTCACACCCGGTCTCATTCCGAACCCGGCAGTTAAGCCCACTGGCGTTCCGCGCGGTACTGAAGTGCGCGAGCCTACGGGAACCGCGGAAAGCTGTCAGCCTCCCTCTCCCCGGGTCCGCTGAGCCGTCGGCGCCTTCGCAAGGGCTTTAACCGCGGCCCGGGGTCGTCGCGACCGGTGTGGCTCGGCGCGCACATCGGCATCGCCGACGGGCTCGCGGAGGCGCCCGTCACCGGCCGGGCGATCGGCTGCGACGCGATCCAGATCTTCTCGAAGAGCCCGCAGATGTGGCAGGGGCCCGCGATCCCCCAAGCCGCGGCCGACGGGTTCGCGGAGAGCGTCCGCCGGGAGGGGCTTCGGGCGACGGCGGTGCACCACGGGTATCTCGCGAACCTCGCCTCGCCGAAACCGCCGATGCTCGCCCAGTCGCGCGCGGCGTTCGCCGACGAGCTCGCGCGCGCGGAGCTCCTCCGCGTCGACGCCCTCATCTTCCACCCGGGGGCGCACTTGGGGTCCGGCGTCGACGCCGGCCTCAAGACGCTCATCGAGAGCCTCGACGAGGCGACGGCGAAGCTCCCCGGGGGGACGGTCCGGATCCTCCTCGAGAACGCCGCCGGCCAAGGGACGGCGATCGGCTCGGCGTTCCCCGAGCTCCGCCGGGTCCTGGACGGCGTCCGGGAGCCGGGGCGGTTCGGCGTCGCGGTCGACACCTGCCACCTCTTCGCCGCCGGCATCGATCTGCGCTCCGAGAGCGCGTACGGCGCCTTCATGGACCGGCTCGACGCGGAGCTCGGTCGCGCCGCGGTCCGGGCGTTCCACCTCAACGATGCGAAGGGCGAGCTCGGCTCGCACCGGGACCGCCACGAGAACATCGGCAAGGGCCAGATCGGTCCCGACGGGTTCCGTCACCTAGTCACGGACCGGGCCTGGGCCGAGGTGCCCGGGTACCTCGAGACCCCGCTCGATGACGACGACTACGCGCGGTACCGCGAGGACCTCGCGACCCTGCGGGGCCTCGCCGGAGGCGAGACGGGAAAGCCGGCGCGGGTCCGCACTCCCCGCGCCGCCCGCGCCGCTCCCCGCCGTCGCGCCACGCCGGGGGGCGTAGGGTGACGTCGCCCGGCCCCGCCGGCTCCCCGGCGACGGAGGCGGCGATCGCGCTCGCCGCCGCGGGCGCGGTCCACCCCGGCCTTCGGGTCGTCGCGACCCGCCGGGCCGGGGCGTTCCTCGAACCGTTCCGGGCCCGATTCCCCGACCGCGCCGAGATCGTCGACGGCGCGGAGGAGGCGATGGACGGGGCGGCGCGCACGGCGTCGCTCGGGAGCCCCCGGGTCGTCGCGGCGACGGTCGACGAGTTCGCCGGACGGGGCCTGGGGGCGTTCCGCGACGCGGCCGGTCGCCCCGACCGGGCCCCCCTCCTCGTCGTCGCGCTCGAGGGGGACCCGGTCGCCGACGCCCCGCTCCTCGACGATGTCGCACTCCTGCGGGGCCTTCCCCGGGTCGCGGTCGTCGTTCCCGCCGACGCGCCCACCGCCGTCGAGGCGCTCCGGGAGCTCGTCGCAGGCGATGGACCCGCGTACCTCCGGCTCGGGCCCGGGGCGGACCCGGTCCCGGTCGGCGAGCCGTTCCAGCTCGGCCGCGCGCGCGAGCTTCGCGCGGGCGACGATCTCACCATCGCGGCGCTCGGGGCGGGCGTCGGGATCGCGCTCGCCGCCGCCCAAGAGCTCGCCCGCGTCGGCGTCGGAGTGCGGGTGCTCGACCTCGCGTCGGTGAAACCGGTCGATGCGAAGGCGCTCCGGCGCGCGGCGCGGGAGACCGGCGCGATCCTGACGATCGAGACCCAGCAGACGACGACCGGGGTCGGCACGCTCGTCGCGGCCCTCGTCGCCGAGCACGGTCCGGTGCCGGTCCGGCGGCTCGGCGCCCCCGACCTCCCCGCGACCCCGCCTCCCGCGGCCCGCGGCGACGACGCCCACGGGGTGACGGTGGAGCGCGCGCTCGAGGAGGCGTGGGAGCTCCTGAGGGCGAAGGGGAAAGTTCACTAACGCCGCCGGCTCCGGGCCGAACGGGGTGGAGCGGTGAAGCTGTTCCTCGACACGGCGAGCATCGACGAGATCCGGACGATGTGGGAGCTCGGCATCCTGGACGGGGTGACGACGAACCCGTCGCTCGTCGCGAAGGCGGGCCGCAAGTTCGACGACGTCCTCCGGGACATCACGGGCCTCGGCGTCCCGTCGGTCTCGGCGGAGGTCGTGGGAACGACGGCCGAGGCGATGGTCGCCGAGGGGCGCCGGCTCCGCGAGATCCACCCGTCGATCTACGTGAAGATCCCCATGATCCCGGAGGGCCTCAAGGCGACCCGGACCCTCGCCGGCGAGGGGACCCGGGTCAACATGACGCTCGTCTTCTCCCCGAACCAGGCGCTCCTCGCCGCCAAGGTCGGCGCGACGTACGTGAGCCCGTTCATCGGCCGCCTCGACGACCACGGGCAGGTCGGGATGGACGTCATCCGGGACATCGTGGCGATCTACCGGAACTACCAGACCTCGACCCAGGTGCTCGTCGCGAGCGTCCGGCACCCCATCCACGTGCTGGAGGCCGCGAAGATCGGGGCGGATATCGCCACGATGCCGTACGCCGTCATGGAGAAGCTCGTCGCGCACCCGCTCACCGACCTCGGGCTCGCCCGGTTCCTCCAGGACTGGGAGAAGGTCCCGAAGGGCTGACGGGTAGGACGCTCGTGACGACCCCGCCCGGGCCGGCGCCGGCCGAGCCGCTGCTCGCCCGGTACCTGCGGCTCACCCGGGAGGCGCTCGCCCTCGTCCGGCCCGGCGTGCCGGCCCGGTCGTTCCTCGCGGGGGCGGGCGACGACTTCGTCGCGATGGCGCGCGCCTACCTCGCCGATGCGGAGCACTTCGCGCGGTCGGGCGACCCCGACCGCGCGCTCGCCGCCGTGAGCTACGCGCACGGCTGGCTCGATGCGGGGGTCCGGCTCGGGCTCCTCGACGGAGGGGGCGACGACGCCCGGTTCACCCCGTTCCGATGACCCCGGCCGCGCCGGGGAGCTGCCGCGCGCCGTCGCCGACGCGATCGAAGGACACCTCGAGGAGCGGGAGGCGCGCCGCGAGTCGATCCACGGCCGCGCGCGTGCCCTGCGACGGCTCGCGCAGGGAACGATGCAGTCGGTCCACGCCGGCGAACCGTACGCGGCGGATCTCGCCCGGGTGCGGGAGGAGACCGCCGCCTTCGCCGCGTGGCTCCGCGCCGAGGGCCGCGGCGACGAAGGGCTCGCCCGCGATGCGCTGCAGGAGGGCGTCGAGGCGCTCCTCTTGGGCGCCGTCGTCGCGGGCGCGCCCCTCCCCGGGCCCGCGGCGCTCGGCGTCGACCCGGAGATCTACCTCACCGGGCTCGGCGACCTCGCCGGGGAGGTCCGGCGGTTGATCCTCGCCCGGCTCATCGCCCGGGACCTTCCCGGGGCGGACGCGGCGCTCGCCACCCTGGACGCGCTCGTCCGCACCCTCCTTCGGTTCGACACGACGCGCGCGATCGTCGCCCTCAAGCCGAAGCAGGACGCGGCCCGCGCGATCCTCGAGCGGACCCGCGGCGACGTGGCGCTCGCGCACGTCTTGGCGGGCGTCCCGGCGACCCGGTCCCCGGAGGCGCCGTGACGGCCGGTCGGCGTGTCGTGGGGCTGATCGGCGGCTCCGGCCTCTCCGACGGGTTCCTCGGCGAGGGAACCCGGGTCCACCGCGTCGGGACGCCGTGGGGGGCGCCGAGCGCCCCGATCGTCGAGGCGTCCGTCGCGGGGCTCACCCTCCTGTTCCTCCCGCGCCACGGGACCGGCCACACGATCCCGCCGCACCGGGTCAACGCCCGCGCGAACGTGGACGCGCTCCGGTCGCTCGGCGCGGAGGCGATCGTGACGGTGAGCTCCGTCGGCTCGCTGAAGGCGGAGCTCCCCCCCGGGACGCTCGTCCTCCCGGACCAGTTCGTCGACCAGACGCGGCTCCGCCCGACGACGTTCTTCGACGGCGGGCGGGTCTACCACGTCTCGATGGCCGACCCGTTCTGCCCCGACCTACGGCGCCTCGCGGCGGCGGCCGGCGCCGCCGCCGGCCATCCGTTCTCGGAACCCGCGACGTACGTCTGCGTCGAGGGCCCCCGGTTCTCGACGCGGGCCGAGTCGCGCCTCTTCCGGACCTACGCCGACGTCATCGGGATGACCCTCGTGCCCGAGGTCACGCTCGCCCGGGAGCGCGGGATCTGCTACGCCGCCCTCGCGATGGTGACCGACTTCGACGTTTGGGCGGAGACCCCCGTGAGCGGGGCCGAGATCGTCGCGACGATGGGGCGGAACGTGGGCGCGATGCGCGAGGTGTTGGCGGCGCTCTGGCCCCGGATCGCCGATGACCCCGTCGGCTGCCGGTGCGCGCACGCGCTCGACGACGCGGCGATCTAGTCCGCGCGGATCACTCCGACGACGGTCCGCGCCGGACCGTGATCGGGATGTGGCCCGCGGCGAACTCGCGCTCGGCGATGTCGACCGGGTCGATGATCCCGGCCGGAAGGTCGATCAGGATCGGGGCGCCGAGCGACACCTGAAGGGCGCGGGCGCCCAAGATCCGCGCGCGCTCGAAGCGCGTGTACTCAATGGACGCCGTCGGGCCGCGATGACCGGAACCGCCCATGGACGACGGGGGCACCGGCACTATCTCCCCCATCAACAAGGAGGCCCGTCATTTAATGGTCGCTATAACGCTTGCTCCGCGCCGCCCGGTACCGCCTAGAGCGGGGCGCCGCAGCGGCCGCACCGGCCGGTCGCCTCGTCGCCCAGGTTCCCGCAGTGGCGGCACCGCACCTTCACCACCTGGCGTTCGACCGCCGGTCCGGGCGTCACCTGGACGACGACGGGGGCGCCCGCCGCGGCGTACGGCGTCGGCGGCGGGGGCGGAGGCGGGGGCGGAGGGGGCGGCGGCGGAGGGGCGGCCCGGGCCGCGTGCGTTCGCGCGGTGACGATCGACTCCCGGAGCGCGCCGGGGTTCCAGACGCGGAACGTGTGGGACGTCCGGACGGTGTCGACCTGGAGCTTCGGCGGACCGATCCGCTGGTGCACGACGCTCACGTTCCGGATGTCGCGGAGACGGACGTCGACGTGGGTCACCACGTGGCCCGGTCGAAGGAGTCCGCCGGTCCGGTGGATCTCGTAGACGAGCCGCTCCGAGGTGAGGTAGAGCACGCCGGGCACCCGACCCTCGGTCAGGAACTGCTCCGCGGCCTCCTGATGGAGGACCCGTTCGCCGTCC
>DATJVB010000056.1:0-9501 GCA_035502055.1 Thermoplasmata archaeon
CCGAGCCGGGTCCCCGCGCGGGGGCGCCTCGGTCTCTCGCAGCCATCGCGCGGCCCCGCCCGCGGCGAAGGCGTCCCGGTCCTGGGCGCGCGCGGGAACGAACCCCTCGGCGCCCGGGGTCGCGTTAAGGGCGCGGGCGAGGAGCGCCGGACCGGCCGCGTCGAGGGCGTGCCGGGGGAGGAGATGCCCGAACGCCCACCGACGGCGCAGCGCGAGGTCGGTGAACCGGGGCGCGTAGTGGCCCCCGCCCACACCGACCGCGACGCGGTCGCCCGGGTCCGGCTCCAAGTCCCGCAGGACCTCGGCGAGGTGGCGGACCGCGGCAGGGTCGGGGCGGTCGTCGTCGCCGGTCGCGATCTCGACGAAGAACGCCGGCAGGCCGACCGAGGGTCCGTGGTGCGTCGCCTCGAACGTCGCGGGGAAATCCGCGGGGGCTCCCTCGGCGAGCCGCCGGAGCGCCGACGCCATCAGGCGCGGCGAGGTCGGGACGAGCTCGCCGGGCCGTCCGCCGAGCTCGGCGTCGGGTCCCGGGTTGCCGATCGGATGGACGGGGAGGCACCGGACGCCGGATCGGCTTCGGTGAACCGACGGGAAGATCAAGGTCGGTCGCTGGGCCCGGAGCTCGGGAGGCAGTCGCCGATCGAGGTCGTCGTCCCGGATGTGGAGCGTCGCGCGGCGCAGCGTGACGACGCCCGGCGCGAGCGCCCTGGGCGGGGCCCCGTCGACGGGGGCGAGCTCGGGGGCTCCGGTCCCCCAGATCGCGTGGAGGGCCCGGGCGACGGGATCCTCCTCCGAGAGGACGATTACGCTCTCGATGCGCTCCACGACGGCTCCCTACGATCCTCCGGCCGGCCGCCCCACCCGGAGGCCGCTCCCGGACGCCCCCGGTCAGGCGCGAGGGACGGGTAAGCCGAGCGGGCGTGCCCGCCTGGGAGAGGGATTTCCCGCCGGACGGGTCCGTCGCCCGGCGAGCGGGTGCCCGGCTCCGGCGGAGGCGACGGGGCTCCCGCCCGGTACGGGCGATCCGGGTTCGCAGGCGCGTGGCGCCCGGTCCGGCCGGTCAGCGGGCCCCGGTCGGAGGGGCGGGACTGCCCGGGTCGCCCGACGGGGGCGGGGACGGCGGGCTCCCGCCGGCCGCCGGTCCGCCCGACGGACCCATCGCCGCGGGCGGGACCCACGGGGCCGGCGTCGCCCCGGCGCCGGGCCGCTGGCGCCGCAGGTAGAGGACCCAGCCCGCGATCGCCGCGACGATGGCGATCACCAAGAGGAGGAGGAGCGCGTACCCGGTGGGCGACGTGAGGATGGAGCCGACCGTCGTTCCCGAGCTCGATCCCGGTCCGCCCGGGGCGCTCGAATACGCCACCACGTAGACGGTCACGTTCCCGTCCGTCACGACGACGGAGCCGCTGGCGGGCTTCACCGCGTAGCCGCTCGGCACCGAGATGGTGAAGGAGTACGTCGCGGGGAGGACCGCGAAGGAGACCGTCGTCGTCGTCGACGGGACCGTGGAGCCGCCGAGGGTCACGGACCACGACGCGCCCGCCGGCAGGCCGCTCTCGATGAAGACGACCGTCGGATGGAGGCTCGTGAAGTTGACGAGGACCGCCACCGCGCCGCCTTCGACGGAGATGGTGCTGGCCGACGGGGAGGCGACGTATCCGGCCACGGCGGCGACGGTGAAGTCGTGGGTGCCGTTCGTCTCGTTGAACGCGACGGTGGGCCCGGTCGACATCGCCGTGACCCCGTCGACCGTGACGGACCAGGAGGTGCCCGCCGCCAGCCCCGACTCCGTGAAGTTGACGGTGTAGTCGACCGGAATGAACGCGATGGCGATCGACTGGTCGATGCCGTCCTCCACCCCGGAGCCGCTGCGCGGGGCGGGGGCGTACCGGGCGTCGAGGGAGCTCGCCGTGTACGCGAAGTGGGTGTACGCGCCGTTCGTCTGGACGAACGGGATCGTCTCGCCGGCGCTCGCCGAGAGCCCCATGCCGTTGAGGTGGACCGACCAGCCGAGGCCGGCCGGCAGCCCGGACTCCGTGAACGTGACCGTCGCCGCGACCCACGGGGTCATCAGCGGGTACTCGTCCGTCGCGCCGTCGATCGTGTACGGCGAATCCCCGATGCCGTCGGCCCCGCCGACGTTCTGGCCCGGTCCCGAGTAGAGGTCCGACCCGGCGTACGCGGTCCAGTAGTTCCCTCCGACCGGGTAGTCCGCGTTCCACGTGCCGCCCTCGACCGCGTTGGCGATCGACACGAAGGCCGTCGAGTCGATCGAGTTGTGGTAGAACGCGCCGACGCTGTTGGCCTCGAAGAAGACCTCGGTCACGTTGAGGAGGGCGTTCGCCGCGAACTCGGTGAGCGTGCAGCCGTAGACGTACGACCCGCCGGAGTTCGAGAGGTTGTTCCCGGCGATCCAGGCGCCGGGCCCGGCGGTCGCGAGCTCCACGTCGAGGGCGTACCCGGCGGTGCCCGACGCGTTGTTATCGGTGACGAGGACGGAGCCGTAGGAGTCGTAGTCGTAGATCCCGTAATCCGCCCCGCCCGAGAGGTCGTTGCCGACGATCGTGTCGACGCCGCCATCGTACTCGAGGTCGATCGCGTACTCTCCCGAGTTCAGGATCGTGTTGTCGAGGACGCTCACGTTGTTGCCGGAGTACGACTCGATCGCCTCGTCGCCGACGTTCGAGAGGTCGTTCCCGGCGACGGTGGTCGTCCCGTACTCGCAGTCGTCCAGGTAGACCCCGTAGGTCTCGGCCCCGGAGAAGTTGTTCCCCGTGATCGACACGAGGCCGTAGAGGTAGTAGGCGTAGACCGCGTACTCCGAGGCGTTGCGGGCGAGGTTGTCGGAGACGACGAGTCCCACGGACGACTCCCCCTCCACGTAGTCGTAGACCGCCGCGTACCCCGCAAAGTCGATCGAATTGCCCGTGATCGAGATCGTGGATCCTCCCTCCGGATACTCGCAGTAGATCCCGTAGTCGGAGGCGTTGTCGATCGTGTTGTTCGCGACGGTGACGGAGGCGGAGGAATAGTCGAGGTACACGCCGGCGTACGACGCGTTCGACAGGTCGTTCCCACCGAGGGTCAGCGGCCCGTAGCTGTAGTAGACGTAGACCCCGTACTCCTGGCCGCGAAGGTCGTTGCCGTCGATCGCGACCGGGCCGTAGCTCGCGTAGAGGTAGATCCCGTCGGCGGACGACGAGCCCAACGGTTGCGAGACGTCGTTCCCGGTGAAGGTGCTGGTTCCCGAAAGGTACTCGCCATAGATCCCGTAGTCCGCGGCGCCCGAGAGATTGTTGTCGAGCAGCTGTACCCCGGTGGATTCGTAGAGGTACGCCCCGGTGTCCGCGCTGTTGGAGAGGTTGTTGTCGGTGAACGTCGAGGAGATGCTGTAGTAGGAGTAGATCCCATCTCCGGACGACTGGGTGTACGGGGCGTCGTTGCCCGAGGCGGTGAACTGGACGTCGTAGGCATCGTAGATCGGCTCGTCGTTCGACGGCAGCGTGTTGTCGGTGACCGAGACGTTCAGGCTGTACTCGCTCCCGAGGCCGAAAGCGGCGTCGTACGCCGTGTTCTCCTCGATCGTCACGTTCTGGGAGTGCTCGGCATAGAGACCCTCGAACGTGGCGGAGGCGTTGTTGTCGATCATCCGGACGTCCCGGCAATAGTCGACCTGGAACCCTCCGTAGGTGTTGGCCCCCTGGTTGCCGAGGATCGAGAGGCCCGCGGAGTACTGCGCGTACAGCGCCGATCCGAAGCCCGACGAGGTGTTCTGCATCTGGTTGTCCGAGACCGTCACCTCGTTGGCGGTGTCGATGAGGACCCCGTCCCCCCAGCTATCGTTGAGATCGTTACCGGAGATCGTCACGGAGCTCGCGAGCTGCACGCCGATCCCGAGCATGGCGTCGTCGGCGGTGTTGCCGGTCACCGAGGCGAACGAGCTGTTCTGGCCGATCCAGATCCCGACGTTCGGCGCCCCCGAGGCATCGTTCTTCGAGACGGCCGCGCCGGTCGAATTGTTGACCGCGATGTCGTACAGTCCGCCGACTACCGAATTGTCGGTGATCGTGACATCAACGGTATCGTTCGCCAGGATCCCGACCGTGGCGTTGGCGGAGGTGAAGTCCTCGACGGTGACCCCGCTCGCGTTCGAGACGGTGACCGCGGCGCCGTCGCCCCCCAACTCGCCGACCGTGTAGTTCACGAGGAAGCCGTGGCCATCGACCACGACGTCGCTGGCCAGGATCACGAGGGAACCGTTGAGCGGGCCGGTGAGCTGGTAGTCCGACCCGCTCTTCGCGAGGGGCGCGGACGGGTTGCTGATCGTCCCATCGGCGGCGATCGTCACGACGCCGAAGCTCCCCGCGATCGACGGCCGGTCGCTCGCCCCGTGGCCCATCGCGCCGCCCGCGGCCGACAGGAGGAGCATGGCTCCGATCGCGGTCCCCAGCGTCCAAGCCATCGAGATCGCCCAGTATCGCATCGTCGAGCTCCGTCCGTCGGCCGATGATTTCGCGACCCCGGGTATAAAGAGCCTTGGGCCGCGGGGTCGCGCGCGCGCCCCCTCGCGCGCGTTCGGGCCGGCCGTCGCGGGGCCGGGGCCCATCGCGGCGGCGGGTGGACCGCTCGGCGCGACGGCGGCGAGCGCACGGAAAAGACAGCGTCGCTCCCGCGACGGGGGGAACGGGGGGAACGGGGGGAAGATTGGTGCTCCCGGCGGGAGTTTCCCGGCGGGGCCGGCCGACCGCGCCGATTTGAACCCGCGTCAGAGGCTCGAGAGGCCTCTATCCTTGACCACTAGACTACGGGAGCGCCGGGAGCGCGTAGCGGACCTCCCCTTAAGGGCTTTCGTCGCCGCGCCCCCTCGGCGGGAACCGCCAAATACGCCGCGCCGCTGGCGGGGGAAGTGACCCCCCCGGTCAAGGCCCGAAGCGGCCACATCCTCCTCGACCCGAAGCGATCGTACCGGGACCTGGTCCGGGTCTATCCGGAGATCCATCGGCGCGTCGTCGAGGCGAACCGGCCGTTCTTCAAGGAGACCGAACCGATGATGCCGGACGTCCTCCTCGAGGAGAACCTGCGCGACATGCGGGCGAACCGGAAGCCCGCCGGGTACAACCGGCCCGATGCGTTCGGCATGCGGCTCATCTTCCCGCTCGTCGACCCGAAGCGCGCTGAGTTCTACTTCTCGAAGCCGAGCCGATGCCAGGAGATCGTCCAGATCACCGAGCAGGTCTCGGTGCTCCTCCGGCGCCGCGGGGTGAAGCACGTGGTCGAGTACGACCGCCTCACGCTCGGGACGCCGCGGAACCCGCCCGGCTTCCCGACGCCGGGAACCCTCCCCGCGTGAGCCGGCCGGCCCTCACCCGGGCGGGGGCCGCCGAAGCGCCCAGAACCCGCTCGGCGTCTCCGACCCCTTGAGCTGGCCCTGGAGCAGCTGGAGCGCCTCGCGCGCCTTCGCGAGCGCGAGGGGATAGTCCGTCGCCCGGGCGGCGATCGACGCCTCCAGGAGCGCGCGCGCCCCGGAGGTGTCGAGGTGCCGCTCCGCGGCGCGGGCGAGGGCAGCGTCGACGAGGTAGTGCAGGTTCAGCAGCTCGCGGTGGAGCGCCTTGCGACGCGCGAGCTCCTCCTCCGCCTCGAGGAGCGCGCGGGCGGCGAGGAGGGTCTTCCCCTCGGCGCGCAGCGCCCGGAGCCGCCCCACCGCTTCGGCGATCGAATCGACGGCCACGTGGAGCCCCTCCCGGGAGAACGTGAGCTCGGTCTGCAGCTCGTCGATCTTCTCCCCGAGCCGGCCGGCGACGAGCCCGTCGAGGCTCTCCTGGACGCGGGGGACGAGCCGGTCGACCTCGTCGAGCCGGCCGGTCTCGAGGGCGATCGTCGCCTCGCTGAACAGCTCCATCGAGGGCGTCGTGTCGAGCCCGAGGCGCTCGCCGATCCAGAGGCGGTCCTTGAGATCCCCGAGGGACCGCTCGAGCCCCGTCCGGCGGTGCGAGGCGAGCCGGGCCTCCTCGGCGGCGATGTCCGCGAGCGCCGCGTCGAACGCGCCCCGGGAGCGCTCCTCCGCGAGTCGGCGGCCGAACTCCTCCCGCAGGGCGAGCTCCTCCGGCGTACCTTCGGCGGCCCCCGCGTACCCGGACCGGACGCGCGCCGCGCGCTCCTCGAGGAGCGCGTCGAGGGCGGTCCGCAGCCCGGCGGCCGCGCGGTCGAGGGCGACGTTCGCCTGGGCGTACTCCCGGGCCTTGAGCGCGATCTCGGCGGCGTCCAAGTCGGCGGTGGCCGAGGCCGCGGCGGCCGTCGCGCCGGCGCGCGTCGCGGTCTCGAGGAGCGGACGGACCTCGCCGAGGCGGGAGGTGTACAGCCGGTCGACGGCCCACCGCGCCCCCTCGGCGGTTTCCCGGGCCAGCTGGGTCGACTGGGCGTACGCCCCCTCCGCGTGCGCGTGCCGGGCCCGGTCGAGCGCCCCGACCAGAGGCTGCACCTCGGCCCCGAGCTCCACCGCGAGCTTCACTTGGCGGTCGACCGCATCGAGGGCCTCGCGCGACCGGCGGAACCCTTCGCGCGCCGCGTCGATCGCCTCGCCGCCGGCGATCGCGTGCTCGAGGACGTCCGGGTACCGGTGGTCCGCGTACGCGGCCCGCGCCTTCTCCATCTCGGCCTCCGCCTCGGCCGATCGGAGGCCGGCACCGTGCGCCTCGCCGAGGTGCCGTTCGAGCGAGGCGACGCATCCCTCCGCGAGCCGGAGCTGGAGCTCCACCCGCTCGACCTCGGTCTCGCTCCGCGCCGCGAGACCCAGCGCCTCCACGGCCCGGCCCGCCTCGAGGGCCCCGCGAGCCTGCTTGAGGTAGTTCTCCGCGACGGCGGTATCGCTTCCCTCGTGGCGGGCCTTCGCGACCATCGCCTGGAAGCCGGCGAGCGTGCGCCCGACCTGCTGGGAGGTCGCCTGGATCATGTCCCGCTCGAGATCGGTCGAGATCTGGATCGCGCGCGCGTACTCGCGTCGTCCGAGGGCGGCCTCGGCCGTCTCGAGGCGCGAGCGGGTGGTCCCGACGTCGACCCGGACGAGCTCCGCCTCGGTCACGGCCTCGCGGGCGCGTCGGACGACGCGCTCGGCGTGCTCGAGGAGCCCCCGGGATTCGAGGAGATCGGCGCGTGCGCGCTCGAGGAGCTCCGCGACCCCGGTCGGCACGGGGAGCCCCAAGCGGCGGCGCGACTCCGCGAGCCGAGCTTCCACGTCGGGCAGCTCGAGCCCCGCGGACCGGGCGACGTCGACGTCCTGTTCCACCGTCCGGAGGTGATCCGCGAGCACGGGCCGGAGGAGATCGACGAGGGCGCGGTGGGCGGCCCGGCTCCGCTCGACCGCCTCCTCGGCGCGGCCCTCGGCGAGCGTCCGCTCGATCGCGTCGACCGGGGCCGACCCCGCGTCGCCCGCGACGCCGAGGCGGTGCGCGTCCTCGGCGAGCAGCCGCAGTTCGTCGATCAGCCGGCGGGCCTCGGTCTCGTCGCGCCGCCGGGCGAGTGTCGAGGTGAGCTCGCTGAGGGAGCCGAGCGCCCCGTCGAAATCGAGCCGCTGGTAGGCGGAGCGCGCCGCCGCGAGCCGCTCGCGCTGGTCGTCCACGGCAAGACCGGCGCGCTTGAGCTCCTGCCAGAGCCCCGACGCCGTCGCGAGCGCGTCCTGGACCCGCTGCGCGGCCGTCTTCACCTGCGTCGCCGACTCGAGGACGTCGTGCGCCGACCGGTACGCCTCGGCGTACCGGCGGTCTCGGGCCGCCTCCTGCGACGCGTCCAGGTGGGTGCGGATCGCCTGCACGTCGAGCCCCATCTTGCCGAGCTCGATCACGGCGAGCTTCGCGTGCGACACGGCCTCCTCGCTCCGCACGAGCTGCTGCTGCTGCGCGCGCGTCCGGATCTCCTGCGAGGTCCGGGACGCCTTCACGAAGTCCCCCATGTTGAAGATCTGCTGGACCTCGTCGATCTGGCGTTGGATCTCGTCCCCCGTCCCGCCCATCGACTCGAGGACCGAACGCTCCTCCTCGAGCATCTCGACGAGCGTCGAGGCGTGCGCGGCGAAGACGGCCGCGAACTCCCGCTCCGCCCGCCGGAGGCTCTCGAACGAGGCGGTGAGGTCCTCCTTCACGCGGAGCGCGACGTCCGCATCCGCGAGGAGACGCTGCACAGGTCCGACGAGCGAGGCGTCGGGGATCTCCCGGAACCCCGACTCGAGCTCCTCGACGCGGCGTGCGACGTAGGGGCCCGCCGCGGTCCGGAGGCGCGCCTCGAGGGCGGCCGCGCCCGCGGCGGCTTCGGCGAGCCGGCCTTCCTCGAGGTCCCGCCGGGCCCCCGCGAGGGCGGGACCGGCATCGTCCGGTAGGAATCCGCGCTCCCGCGCGATCTCGACGATGCGCTCCAAGGTGGCGAACCGATCCGAGAAGTAGGCGACGGTCTCCGCGCCGAGACGCCCGATCGTCTGCGCCAGCAGCTCGCGCGCCGGGTCAAGCTCCGTCCGCGCGAGGTACGCGTCGACCCGCCGAAGCGACTCCTCGAACGTCGCCACGGGGAACTTCGACGCGGAGAGCCGGCCCAAGAGCGCGCGGAGCGAATCCGCCTCCGCCCGGGCCCCGTCGAGGTCCCCGGTGAGCTGCGCCACGCGGTCCATCGCCTCCTGGCTCGCCGCGAGGGCCTCGCCGTAGATCTTGAGCCGAAGCGCCTCGCGGGCCCGGTTCATCGCGGCGAACACCTCCGTCGCGTCGCGCCCGAGGCGCCGCGCCTCGACGAGCTTCGGGCGGACCGCGTCCAAGAGGCTCGCCACCACGCCGACGACTGGCTCCTCGGTCTCCGACCGGGCCTCGGCGAGGAGCGTCGGCAGGGCCGACGCACCGGCGCCGGGCAGCCGGGACCGGAGGTCCTCGAGGCCCGCGATCGACTCCGTCGGGTCGACGTCGTACTCGCGCAGCGCCTCGAGCGTCTGACGGAGCGAGTCGAACACCTGGCCCACACGCTCGCGCAGGGCCCCGCCCAAGGCCCCCGCCGCCCTCTCGACGGCCGCCGCGGTCGTCGCCCAGTCCAGGGGGCCCGCGCTCGCGTCGGCCGCGAGCGCGGCCTCGAGCGACTCGATCGGCACGCCGAGCTCCCGCCCGGCGCCCTGGATCGCCTCCGCGTCGGACCGGACCGCGTCCCGACGCTGCTTCCCCGCGGCGCCGGCGTCGAGGAGGATCGCCGACACCGCGTCGAGCGCCGGTCCGATATCGCCGGCGGCGATCGGGCGTGTGGCCTCCTCGACCCGGGCGTCGACGGCGCCGACCTCCGCGGGGGCGAGGCCGGCCCACTCGGTGTAGGCGTGCGCGCGGGTCGCCACAGTCCGAACGATCTCCTCCTCGCCCGCGCGCGCCCAGGCCATGAGCTGGGAGAGGCCGGACGCGACCTCGGTCCAGTCGAGCGCGGGCGGCGCGTCCCCCCCGAGGGTGGCGAGCGAGGCCGCGATCTCGGGAGGGATCGAGGGTCCGA
>DATJVB010000057.1:0-4241 GCA_035502055.1 Thermoplasmata archaeon
ACGTCCGATGGTCCGGGGTCCTCGGCGAGGTCCGTCGGGCGTCGGGGGGCCGACAGTGGCGGGAGTGGCGGCTGGACGAGACGGCCGACGGCCCGAGCTAGCGCCCGCCCAGCCAGCCGGCAGCCTCGAGCTCGTGCGCGACCCGCTCCGGCGCGAACCGTTCGGCGATCGTCGCTCCGGCCGCCGCGAGCCGGCTGCGCGCGCCCGCGTCCGAGAGCATCTCGGCCAGCACGCTCGCGACCTCTCCCGCGTCCCCTAGGTCGGTGCGCCGCAGCGCGGCCTCGCTGCCGTCCCCGAGGTCGACGGAGGTCGGCGCGACGCACGGCACACCGGCCCGAAGGGTCGCGACGAGCGCGGCGGTCGTCGTCGGGACCCCTCCCACGACGACCCCCACGTCCGCCGCCGCGAGGGCGGTCACGAGCGTCGCCGCGTCGCCTCCCTCGGCGGGGACGATCCCCGGAATGCGCGGCGTGGGGACCCCGACCGCGGCGACGCGGCTGCCCGGGAAGATGCGGCGGATGCGTCCGAAGCCGTCCAGGGCCGGGGCGACGAGCCGGTCCCGATGCGGGTCCGGAGGACTGAGGATCGCGACGAACGGCACGTCGTCCGGGAGGCCAAGGCTCCGCCGCGCCGCCGGGCGGTCGGGGGGCGTCGGGCCGGTCGCGACCGCGGAGGGGAGGACGCGCAGCCGCTCCTCCGGGACCTCGTGCACGCGGCGCAGACGGTCGCGGACCGCCGGGCTGGCACAGCAGACGACGTTCGCCTCGCCGACCGCAGCTCCCTCGAGCCGGCGGAGCTCCCCCCGGGCGCCGAACCGCTCGAGCGGGAGCCGGAGCGGGAGGCGTCGCCGCGGTGCGGGGGCGTCGCCGTTCGGCTCGGAGGCGACCTCCCGGACGAAGGCGACGAGCCGCGACCCCGCGGGAGGCCCGACCGGACCGAACCCGAGCGGGTCGCGGACGACGACGTCCGCGCCGCGCCGCAGGTGGTGGGCCGCGCCGCGGGCGAGCTCCGCGTCCCCGCGGAACGTCCCGACGTGCGCCGTGACCGCCGGATACGGGGCGACGTCGACCCCCGCCGGGGCGGCGGCGCCGCCCTCCGTGCCGGGGTAGACGACGCGGACCGACCCGCCGGCGGCGGCGAGCGCCCCCGCGAGCGCCCACGCCGAGGCGGCCGGGTCGAACGGGTCGTCGCTCGGCGGGCCCGCGGCGACGACGTCGACCGTCCGCGGGGTCATCGCCGGTCCACCGGCGTCCTCCCCAAAACCGTTCGCTCGGAGCGGAGGCTCAGGCGGCGGCCGGCCGGGCCGGGCTGTCCGGCCCGGTCGGCGGAGGCCGCAGCCCCATCATCGCGAGGATCGTCGGCGCGAGGTCCGTCAGGCTCAGCCCGGTCCCGGGAGGCGGCCGCGGGACCCCTTCCCCGGCCGCGATCAGGACGCCGTCCATCCGGTGCGTCCCGCTGCCGTAGAAGAAGGCGGGTCGCTCCTTCACGAGCGGCCGGTCGTAGCGGAAGTCCATCCACGGCTCCGTCGCCATCCCGTCGATCCGGACGAGGAGCGCCGGCGCCCGCTCGAGCCGTCGGCCGCGGTAGAACGACCTCGGGTCGATCACCTCGATGTGGGCGTCCGGATAGCGCTCGAGCCGGGAGCGGAGCTCCCGGACGACGTCGGCGCAGCGGTCGGGGGTCATCGACGGGTTGTAGCGGTTGAGGTAGATCCCCTCCGGCACGGGATAGGAGTAGGCCGTCGTCCGCTGCCAGTCGATCCGCGGGGCCGCCTGCTCGAACGAGGTCGAACCGCTCACGAGCCGCTGGACGGGGGTGAACCGGGGGCGGCGCAGCAGGTCGGCGACCGGGCCGCCGAGGGCACGCCCGAGCGCGAACCGCTGGGAGGCGAGGAACATCCGGGAGACGAGACGACGGCCGTCGAGCCGGTCTCCGCCGGCGAAGGCGAGGAACCCCTCCTGCTCGAGCCAGCGGTTCGTCAGGAAGTCCGAGCGGATCGCTCCGTGGCCGTGGTCGCTGATGACGAACGTGGCGGTCGTGCCGCCGGCCTCGCGGAACGCCCGGTCGACGCGGGCGCAGCCGTCGTCGACCGCGCGCCAGAACTCGAGCAGGTCGGCGGGGAGCTCGTCGACGGGCCGCGCGAGCTCGTGCCAGAGCTGGTGCTCGAGGCGGTCGGTCTCCCGGAAGAGGACGAACAGGAACTCCGGTCGCTCGCGCTCGGCGAGCAGGCACGCGACCCGGGCCCGCAGCTCGATCGCGCGTCGTGCGTCCCGGACCCAGCGGGCGCGGTCGGTCCCGCGGAACACCGGTAGCTCCCCCGGGTAGGGGCATCCCAGCGCCCCCTCGATCTCGGCGCGGAGCCCGCTCGGGTAGGAGGCCGAGGCGTCGGAGAAGAAGCCGGGAAGGACGAAGCCGTGCACGGGGTAGCCGCGCCCGAGCGGGAGGTTGAGCACGCCGACCTTCGCCCCGGCCCGGCTGAGCGTGTCCCAGAGCGCCTCGTGGGGGCGGAACGTCTGGACGATCTGCGAGCGGCCGGGCCCCCCGTTCGGCTCGAGGAACCCGAAGATCCCGAGCTCGCCCGGGTCCCGGCCCGTCGCGAACGAGTACCACGCCGGGATCGTCTTCGCCGGGTAGACGGAACGGAGCGGGGCGCGCAGGCCGTCGCGCGCCAGCGAGCGAAGGAACGGGAGCTCCCCCGCGCGGAACAACGGGTCGAGGAGGTCGAACGTCCCTCCGTCGAGGCCGAGGACGAGGACGCGGCGCGCCGAGGGGGTCATCGTGCGGGTTCGCACCTCCGGACCGTACGACCGCCTCGGGCGCTATATCACCGAGCGTCCAACCGCGGGGCTCGTCGGCCTCACAGGAGGCGCACCGCCTCGAGGTTGTACGGCAGGCGCGACTCGACGCCGAAGCGCTTGTGGAGGCTCGAGCAGAGGTCGAGCGACTTCGACTCCTCGCCGTGGTTGAGCAGGATCCGCTGGGGCCGGGGGTCGAGCGACGCGACGAAGTTCATCAGCTGCGTCCGGTCCGAGTGCCCCGAGAACCCCTCGATGGTGGCGATCTCGAGCTTCACCGGCACGGAGGCCTGCCGCGGGCCGTCCAGGAAGTTCGCCTCGGGCAGGCCGCGCTGGAGCCGGCGCCCGAACGTCCCCTCCGCCTGGTATCCGACGAACAGCAGTCCGTTCTTCTCGTCCGGCGCCCAGGCCCGGAAGTACTCCATCACCGGCCCGCCGCTCATCATCCCGCTCGTCGCGAGCACGATGCACGGCTCGCGGGAGTCGAGGATGCCGCTGCGCATCTGGCCGGAGTCGACGCGGTGGAAGATGTCGGCGAGGAACGGATTGTCGCCCTGCTGGAAGATCTGCGTCCGCAGCTGGCTGTTGAGGAACTCGGGGTAGGCGGTGTGGATCGCCGTCGCCTCGAAGATCATCCCGTCCAGGTAGACCGGCACGCGCGGGATCTTGCCGGCGCGCATCCGCTCCTCGAGGACGAGCATCACCTCCTGCGAGCGGCCGACCGCGAAGACCGGCACGATCAGCTTCCCGCCGCGCGCGAGGACGTTCGTCGCGAGCGCGGAGAACTCGTCGGTCGCCTGCTGGCGGCTCGGCTGGATGTCCCGGAAGCCGCCGTAGGTCGACTCGAGCACGAGCGTCTCGAGCCGGGGGAACCGGTTCGTCGCCGGGTTGAACAGCCAGCTCCGCTCGAACTTGATGTCGCCGGAGTAGGCGAGGTTGTGGTCCCCCTCCCCGAGGTGGAAGTGGCAGATCGAGGAGCCGAGGATGTGGCCGGCGTTGTGGAGCGTGAGGCGGATGTCGGGGGCGATGTCGGTCGTCTCCCCCCACCGCAGCGGGACCGTCCGCGTGACGAGGTCGCGGACGTGCGAGGAGTCGTAGAGCCCCCGCCGGGCCTCCTGGTTGACGACCTTGATCGCGTCGAGCAGCATCAGCGTCATCAGGTCGCGCGTCGGCGCCGTGCAGTACACCGGCCCCTTGTACCCGTACTTGAGAAGGACCGGGACCAGCCCGCAGTGGTCGAGGTGGGCGTGGGTGATCACCACCGCGTCCAGCGAGTCCAGCGGGAGCAGCTCGGGAGCGTTGAAGTACGGCGTGCGGTCCGAGCCAGGGTCGAGCCCCACGTCGATCAGGATCTTCGAGTTCTGCGTGGTGAGCAGGTGGGCGCTCCGGCCGACCTCGCGATAGCCGCCGAGCGCGGTCGACCGTGCCCAGAGCTTCTCGGGGAGC
>DATJVB010000058.1:0-6508 GCA_035502055.1 Thermoplasmata archaeon
CCCCGCCGGGCGCGACCATCAGGAAGAACGTATCCCCCGAGAGGTTCGTCGGAGTGGGTCCCACGTCGATCCGGTCCCCGGAGGCGATCGACGCGCTCGACCCGGCCGACCACGTCGACGTACCGAGGTCGTACGTGCCGAGCGTCCCCCCACTCGGGGAGACCACGTGCACCAGGGACGATCCAGTCGGGAGCACGGGAGCGCCCGCCGCGTTCCGGATCGAGAAGGTGATCCGGTCGAGCGGCGGGGCGTTCCCCCAGCCGAGCACGGTGAAGTTGTACCAATGGAGCCCGCCCGCCGTCGCCTCGGCGGGGACGCCGAGCGCGGGAGCGCTTCCGAGGGGCGGATTCCCCGCACCGCCCGAGCCGCACGGACCCGTCGCTCCGGTGTCGGACCACCAGACCATGGTCGCCCCGGCGGCGATCCCGACGGCCGCGGCGACGAGCACCGCCACCCAGGGCTCTTGCGACACCGCCGGTCGATCCGCGTCGTCCGCCAAACATCTTCCGGTCCACTCTCACCGGCTCTGGGGGACGGGGACCGCCCCTTCCCGGGGCCATCGCGGCGAACGAGCTTACGTGAAAAGGTCCTCGAGGGGGTTCTCCATCTCGCGCACCTCGCGGAGGCGGACCCCCTTGCCCTCGAGCTCGCGGATGAGCGCGGGGACCTCGTCCGGTCCCGCGAGCTCCCGCAGGTAGTAGTCCCCCTGCCGGGCGAACCCCGCGAGCGCGTCCGACGGCGCGAGCGTCCGGAGGCCGACCACGAACCGGGCGCCGCGGAGGTTCTCGATCCGGTCGAACAGGGCGAGCTCGCCGTTCCGAAGGACGAGCACGTACCGCCCGATCTCGCGCGCCTCGAACAGGTTGTGCGACGAGTAGAGCACGATCTTCTCCCGGCTCAGGTTGAGGATGAGCGTCCGGATCTCCCGGGCGACCTTCGGGTCGAGGCTGCTCGTCGGCTCGTCGAGGAGGTAGATCGACCGCTCCCGGAGGAAGACGCGGGCGATCGAGACCCGCTTCTTCTGCCCGGCGCTCAGCTGGGAGAGGTACCGGTCCGCGAGCTCCCGGATCTCGAGGAGATCGAGGACGCGCTCCACGTCCGCGGCCGTGGCCCGCTCCACGCGCGCGTAGAACTCGAGCGCCTCGCGCACGCGGAGCCCGTCCGGGATCCCGTCGAGATGCGAGAGGTAGTGGAGCCGGTCCCGGGAGCGCTGGTGCTCGATCGGAAAGCCGCCGACGATCACCTCGCCCTCGTACGGACGGAGGATCCCGGCGATCGTGCGGAACAGCGTCGTCTTGCCGGAGCCGTTCGGTCCGAGGACCACGTAGATCGCGGGCTCGTCGATCGAGAAGGAGACGCCCTTGAGGACCTTCGACCCGAGGTAGCCGGACGAGACCGATCGGCACGCGACTCCGGTCCCGTCGGCCGGGAGGCGGGTGCCCGCGGTACCTGCGCTCGACGCCATCCGTTGCCCGCCCCCCCTACGTCGGCGACAGCAGCCGCTCCCGGTGCATGAGCCGGCTCATGAACGCGAGGAGGACGGCGACGATCGCGACCACGATCCCAACCGCGAGGCCCATCGTCGCGAGGATCGGCACGGCGCCGGTCACGTCGGCCACCGAGACGGCGACGAGGGTGAGGAGGGGGGGCGCCACCCCGACGACCGGGATGAGCCCGATCGGGCTGTTCATCCCCTCGCGCGGCGACGAGAGCGAGGTCCAGAAGATCCCCGCCGTCGCCGCGAACGACGCCGAGGCGTAGCTCATCGGGACGGTGTAGATGGCGAGCGCGGCGACGAGCGAGACGGTGACCGCGTGTCCGGTCGCGACGAACGCCGCGATCCCGGCGACCGTCGAGCTGGCGAGGACGATCGACACGAGGACGATCGTCGCCCCCACCACGTTGAGGAACAGCGACCGGGGCGCGTAGCCGTAGGCGATGAGGTACTCGAGGACCCCCTTCAACCGGTCGTTGGTGAAGACGAGGAGCCCGCCGAGCCCGCCGACGACGGCGAGGATCGGGAGGAGGAGGGGCCCCGCCGTCGCGAAGGCGTCGCCCGATGCGAGGCTGAGGACGACCGAGTAGAAGATCGAGAGGAGCGTGCCCACGACCAGGTACACCCGGCCGACGACGACCGACCGGCGGATCGTCGTCCCGAGGAGCGACGGCGGCGCCCCCGAGGCCGGATCCCCCTGCATCGGGACCGGCTAAGTCCGGTCGCCGATAAGCGCGGCGGGCTCGGGACCGGGACGCGGGGCGCGCGCGGGCCGGCTCGCTCCGGATTGACCGAGGAGTTATGCGGGCGGGGCCGACTTCCTCTCCTTGGGAGGCGGAGCCGATGCCGGACCCGGAACCCGCGGCCGGCGCCTGGGAGGTCGCCGGCCTCGCGGCGTCGGCCCCGCTTCCCGAGCTCGCGCCCCGTCTCGCCCTGTTCGGCCAGTTCGTGGGCGACTGGGAGATCACCGAGTGCCGGAACCTGAACGCGGACGGATCGTGGACCGTCGAGCGCGGCGAGCTCCACTGGCGGTGGATCCTCGAGGGACGGGCCGTGCAGGACGTCTGGTCGACGATCGACGAGGCGACCGGGCGGGCGCGGCCGATCGGCACGACGGTGCGGTTCTACGACTCCCGGATCGACGCCTGGCACAGCGTCTGGATCGCGCCGGTGCTCGGCGTCGTTCGCACGTTCGTCGGGCGGGCGGTCGGCGACGAGATCGTCCTCGAGGGGACGAGCGCCCGGGGGAACCCGCTCAAGTGGATCTTCTCGGAGATCACGCCTCGCGCGTTCCGATGGCGGGCGGAGGAGCTCCGCGAGCCGCCGTCCGGGTGGGTCCTCTGCGAGGAGATGCGGATCCGCCGCCGTGCGGCAGCGGCCCCCTGAGGCGGGGGGCCGCCCGATGCCCCCGGGTCAGCGCCAGCGCGTGAGGATCTCGTTCCGGTCGAACGTCCGGACCGTGAGGAAGAAGAGCCCGAGGCAGGCGGCGCCGAGGATCCCGGCGATCTCGAGGAGCGTCGTCGCGTCAAGATCGAGGACCCCGATCTCGCCCGCGAGGTAGAGGAGGATGAACGGCAGGAAGAGGAGCCCCGCGCTCTGCTGCACGGTCCGCACGTCGGTGGCGCGCGAGGAGACGAGGATCGTCGCCTCGATCGACACGAGCACCGAGAGTGGCGTGACGCCGGCGAGGAGGACGTCCATCGTGGGGTTCGGGTAGTAGGCGTAGCCGAGGGCGCTTCCCGTCACGCGGTCGATGAGCACCATGAAGACGACCGCGGCGGCGAGGACCGCGATCACCGTGGGGAGGAACGCCGCGAGGGTCTTTCCGAGGAGGATCTCCCCGTCGGTGGTCGGCGTGGCCAGCAACGGCTCGAGGCTCTTCTCGAGCTTCTCCCCGACGATGCTGTACGACGCGATCGCGACGGGCACCGAGACCCCGCCGATCACGAACCAGAAGCTGAACGAGTCGATGAGCCCGGGAAGGTACGACCCGGCGTGCACCGCGGCGCTGGTATGGGCGAGGATGTACCGGACGAGGAGGGGGAAGCCGACGGCGACGGCGATCGGGAAGCCGACGAGGGTCGCGAGGATGGTCTTCCGCTCCCGGAGGAGCCGGAGGTCGTGGCGCGTGACGATCCACGCCTGGGAGAGCCTCATGCCGACGACGCCCCCCCGCCGGGCCCGACGAGCTGGAGGTAGACGTCCTCGAGCGACGGCGTGAGCTGCGCGAGCCCCTGGAGCCGGCCCCCCGCCCCGATGGCGGCCTCGGCGAGCCGCGGGTTGTCCCGGTCGGGGTCGGCGACGGCGACGACGATCGTCCGCTCCGTCGACTCGACCGGCGCCGCGCCGGCGGCGGCGCGGACCGCCGCGAGCACCGGCTCGGTGACCCGCTCCAAGCGCAGCTCGGTCCGTCCGCCCCAGAGCCGGCCGCGGAGCTCCTCCGGGGAGCCGACGGTGAGGAGCCGCGTCCTAAGGATCCCTACCCGGTCGCAGATCCGCTGCGCCTCGTCCAGGTGGTGGGTGTTGAGGAAGATCGTGCGCCGCTCCCGCTTGAGCCCGAGGATCAGGTCCCGGACCATCTTCGACGCCTCGGGGTCGAGGTTCGCGGTCGGCTCGTCGAGGAACAGGACCGGCGGGTCGTGGACGAGGGCCCGGGCGAGCGCGACCTTCTGCTTCATCCCCTTCGAGAACGTCCCGACCGGCGCGTCCCTCCGGTCCCACAGCTCCATCCGCCGAAGGAGCGACTCGATGTTCCGCCGCCGGGTCGGCGGATCGAGGCCCTCGAGCTCCGCGAAGTACTCGAGGTTCTGGTACGCGCTCGATCCCTCGTAGAGGCCGACGTTCTCGGGCAGGAGCCCCACCTGCCGACGCAGCCGGAGCTCGTCGGCCGGCCGGCCGATCGCGCACCCGGCCACCTCGGCCGAGCCCTCGGTGCGGCCGATGAGGCCGGCGAGCATCCGGATCGTGGTCGTCTTCCCCGCGCCGTTGGGGCCGAGGAAGCCGAACACCTCGCCCTCGGCGATGTCGAGCGAGACGTGGTCCACGGCCACCACGTCGCCGAACCGCTTGGTGAGCCCGTCGGTGTGGATCATCGGGCGCCGGGAAGCGGAGGGGGCGCGTCGTATTTTACTCGGCCCGCGGACCGCGGCGGTGCGCGCCGGACGCGGGTCCGCGAGGTCGTGTCGGTCGAGTAACTACCGAACTGCGGACGAGCGGAAGGGCTCAAATCCTCGCATTCTAGCTAGGAGCATCGTGCCCGTCATGGCTGACGACGTCCGCTACAAGCGGGT
Source organism: Thermoplasmata archaeon (assembly GCA_035502055.1). GTDB lineage: Archaea > Thermoplasmatota > Thermoplasmata > Lutacidiplasmatales > UBA184 > Lutacidiplasma. The sequence continues at coordinate 4,786 of DATJVB010000058.1, forward strand.
CGAGGTGCCCGAGGAGCCCGCCTACCAGCGCGTCGACGGGTTCGACGAGGTCCTGCACGCCTACCCGAAGGCCGTCGCCATCGCGGAGGCGAGCCGGTGCCTCCAGTGCGCTCTCCCCTTCTGCGTCGAGGCGTGCCCGATCGCGCAGGACTGCCGGGGGTACATCGGCCTCATCGCCGCCGACCGGTTCGACGAGGCCGCGAAGCTCACCCTCGAGGGGAACCCGCTCGCGACGACCCTATGCAAGGTCTGCTACCACTTCTGCGAGGACGCCTGCATCATGGCGCAGCGCGGCTCCCCGATCGCGATCCGGCACCTCAAGCGGGCCGCGCTCGAGATCGGCGACTCGCTGATCGAGTACGTGCCGCTCCCGCCGAAGCACCAGCGCGTGGCGATCGTCGGCGCCGGCCCCGCCGGCCTCATGGCGGCGTGGGAGCTCGGCCTGCGCGGCTACTCCGTCACCGTCTTCGAGAAGGAGCCGATCACGGGCGGCCAGGCGATCGCGATCCCGCGCTACCGGATGCCGGGCGACGAGGTCGAGGAGGACCTGCGCCGGTTCAACCGCCTCGACATCACGTGGGAGATGAACCGCGTCGCCGGCGTCGACTTCACCCCGGAGAGCCTCTTGACGGAGGGGTACGACGCCGTCTACCTCGCCCTCGGCGCGTCGAAGGCGGGGTCGCCGGGCATCCCGGGCGAGGGTCTCCCCGGGGTCATCAAGGCGCTCAACTTCCTCCTCGACGCGCACGTCGAGAAGTACGAGCCCGTCGGCCAGCGGATCGTCGTGATCGGCGGCGGCGACGTCGCGATCGACTCGGTGCGGACCGCGGTCCGGCTCGCGCACGGCGGCCACGTCATCATGGCGTACCGCCGGACCCGGCACGAGGCCCCGGCCGGCGAGGAGGAGCTCCGCGAGGCGGACCCCGAGGGGGTCGAGTTCCGCTGGCTGCTCTCCCCGGTCCGGATCCTCGGCACCGACCACGTGGAAGGCGTCGAGTTCCAGAAGATGGAGCTCCGGCCGCCGGACGGCAAGGGACGCCGCGCGGTCGAGCCGATCCCGGGCGCGTTCGAGACGATCGACTGCGACACCGTCATCATCGCCGTCGGCCAGAAGGCCGACCTCACGGGGATCTCCCCGGAACTCGGGCTCCGGATCGCCTCCAAGGGTTGGCCCGAGGGAACGGGACCCGACGGCCGGACGAACCTCGAGGGGATCTTCGCGAGCGGCGGGCGGTCCGTCGTCCATGCGATGGCCGCCGGCACCACCACCGCCGAGGCGATCGACGCCTACCTTAGGAACAAGGTCGGCGAGGCGCCGACCCCCCGGCCGGACCCGTTCGGCGCCCCCGTGCCGCCGCCGCGCCTCCCGCCCGGGTACCAGTCGCCGGTCTGGACCCCGTAGGCCCGCGGGACCGTACACCCCCGTCCCTCCCGGACCCGGCTTTCTCGGTCGCCCCCTCCGGCCCCTTCGCGGCCGGCCGGGTCATCGGGGGGACGGCGACGACGGTTCCGTGCCCGTGGGCCGGTGCCCCCACCGGGCGAGCGGGCGCGACAACGCGAACCCCGCCCCGAAGACGAGCCAGACGATCCCGGCGAGCAGGTACGCGGACCGGATGCCGAGCCCGGCGATGAGGAATCCCCCGCCGATCTGGCCCGCCGGCAGGATCGCCCAGCTGCCGAGGCCGTCGACGCCGAAGTACCGCCCCTGCATCTCCGTCGGCAC
>DATJVB010000059.1:0-16157 GCA_035502055.1 Thermoplasmata archaeon
GCGCCCGGCTTCCCGGTCGGCTTCGCCGGAGGCCGGGCCGGGGCCCGGGGCGCCGTCTTCGGGGCCGACTTGGGAGCCGGCTTGGGGGCAGGCTTCGCCTTCGGCTTCGGTCGGACCGCGGGCCGACGGGCCGGCGCGGAAGAACGTCGTGGCGGCCGCGATCGCGCTGAAGATGGCACGCTACGGTCGCCTCGCTTCGGCCCCCACCAAGCTCCCCTATTTATGAATTGGCGAAACCGGCCCCACGATCGCCGCCGGCGAAGGCAAACCTACTTCCCCGCCGCGGGGGTGGACCGCCGTGGACGGCCCGGAACCGCCCCGGGCGGGACCTCCGCCGGACGAAAGCGAGGGGCGGATCGGTCCCGCCATCGTCCTCTTCCTGGCCGGCCTCACCCTGTTCGCGGTCGCGCTCGTCTTGGAGCCGCTCGCGACGTACGCCCTCTTCGGCTCCGACACGGGAGAGTACTTCCGGCTCACCCACGACCTGGTCACGACCGGCCATCTCCCGACCGCCGCGTACACGGGCTGGGGGAGCGGGTACCCGGATTTCCCCGGGATCTTCCTCCTCGCGGGGGCGGGCGCCGGCGCCCTCGCCGTCGATCCGCTGAGCGCGCTCACCGTCATCGTCCCCGTCACCGCCGCGCTCGGGACGGTCCCGCTGTTCCTCCTGTTCCGGCGGCTCCTGCCGCGCCCGATCCTCGCGGTGCTGGGGGCGGGGGTCGGGGCGGTGTTCATGCCCCACCTGTTCTCCATCGCGCACCCGGCTCCGCTCGCCCTCGGCGACTTCTTCGTGATCGTCGCCCTCTGGTGCTTCGTCGAGGGGCGCCGCGACGCCCGATGGTACGGACCCCTCGCCGTCGTCTCGGGCGCCCTCGTCGTGACGCACCACCTGTCGAGCTACTTCCTCCTCGTGAGCGCTCTCGGGGGGCTCCTGCTCCTCGAGCTGTGGCACCCCGGCAGCTGGTCGAACCGATTCCCCGCCCGGGAGTTCGTCTTCCTCGCGGCGTTCGCCGCCGTCGTGCTCGCCTACTGGTTCCTCGACGCGCCGCAGTTCCTCGCGGACCTCGCGGGCGGGCTTCCCGGCCTCTCCGCCGCCTGGCTCGTGCCGGCCGAGGCGGCGGCGCTCGCCGGCGTCGCGGTCTCCGCCCTCCTCGTGCGCTGGCGCCGCCGACGCGGGACCCGGCACCGGTTCCGGTTCCGGTACCCGTCCGACCGGTCGCTCCTCCGGGACGCCCTCCTCATCGGGGGGGCGGAGGTCGCGGGGATCGCGTCGCTCACCGTCGTGCCGCTCCCCGGGACCACCCAGACGACCGTCGGCGTCGCGATCGCGTTCTTCGCGCCGCTCCTCGCGACGGTCGTCCTCGCGACGGGGAGCCGCCGGCTCCTCACGTCGTCGCGGCTCGGTCCGTTCGCCCTCACGTGGCTCGCCGCCCTCGGGCTCTCCGCCGTCGTCGCGATCGCCTCCGGCCTCGGCGAGTTCTCGCCGGCCCGGCACGCGGAGTACCTCCTCCTGCCGACCGGGCTACTGGTCGCGGTCGGCTTCGGCCACCTCGCCGGGCGGTGGGCGGTCCCGCGCGGCCGGCGCGCGGTCGTCGCCGCCGGCGTGGCGGCGGTCGTCCTCCTCGGCGCGAACGCGGCGATCGCCTACCCGCCGCCGACGGTCTTCGGAGGGTTCGAGGAGGGGCTCACCGCGGGCGACGCGACGCTCTGGCTGTGGGTCGGCCTCGGCGTCCCCGGCTGGGCGACGATCGCGAGCGACCACCGGCTGAGCTCGATGGTCTTCGGCTTCGACGGAAACCCGGCGACGTGGGACTCGACGGGGCCGCTGTTCACCGGGACCGACCGGTCGGCCGCCCTCGCCCAGCTGTCGGGCGCCCTCGCGCCCCACGTCGAGCGCCCGATCAACGCCGTCGCGATCGACGGGACGATGCGGACGGGCGTCGCGCTCGACCCGAGCGAGCTCGCGCAGCCGATGAGCGAGGCGGCGCTCGGGTGGCTCTCGGCCCCGCCGTTCGTCCCCGTGTACGAGAACGGTCCGCAGGTCGTCTACTGGGTCGACTCGGGTTCGGCCGCCGGCGCGTAGGGGACGATCGAGCCGTCGCGCCGCCAGACGTGGAGCGGCGTCGCCCCGACGGTGGCGAGCCGGTCGAGCGCCGCGCGCGCCCACCGAAGCTTGCCGATCTTGCGGACCCGGCCGGCCGGGTCGGCGTCGTCGGCCCGGCCGAAGTCGAACCCCCAGAGGAGGATCCGGGCGGCTTTGGCGTGTCCGGCGAGGTACGCGCCCCGATCCCCGTCGGTGAAGCCGCCCACGTCGAGGCAGATCGCCGTCGGCGGCCCGGCCCACGAGGCGCCGGCGCGGGAGGAGAGCTCCGGGACCCACCGGCGGAGCGCCTCCAGGTTGTCGCCGTGGGCGTGGACGATGAGGAGCGCGCCGCGGCTCTCCGCCGTCACCTCCGACGCGACGGGTCCGTCGAGGTCGGTGACGACGACGTCCGGGACGAGACCGGCGTCGAGGCAGACCGCGGCCGCCCCGTCGGCGGCGATCAGCGCGGGCGGGACCCCGGCGGGAAGCCGCCAGACGGGCGGGGGACCGGCCCCGGGCGCGAGGCCGACGATGACCACCGTCCGGCCCCCGAGGCGGCGGGCGGCCTCCCCCAACGTCGTCTCGGCCCGACGCTCCGGCACGAGCGACTCGAGGAGCTCGCGCGCGCGGACCTCGCGCTCCCATTCGAAGCCGAGCGACGCCCGGATCCGTTCGTAGAGCGGCGCCCAGTCGTCGTACCGCACGACAGCGGGTACGAGGACCGACGCTTTATAAACAGGGCGTGGCTCTGCCGCCTCGAGGAACGCCCGATATGCGCCCGCTCGCTCAGGAGATCCTGTCGCACCTGCCGGCCGAGTCGAAGCGCGGGCCCGAGACCCCGCCCGCCCCGACCGACGACGATCGGGAGCTCGAGGCGGTGCTCGCCTCCCTCAAGACGAACATCAAGGTCGTCGGCTGCGGCGGCGGCGGCTGCAACACGATCAACCGTCTCGCCGAGGAGGGCCTGAGCGGCGCCGACATGGTCGCGTGCAACACCGACGCGCAGCACCTCCTCGCGATCCACGCGCCGCGGAAGATCCTCCTCGGCCGGCGCCTCACGCGCGGGCTCGGCGCCGGGGCGCTCCCGCAGGTCGGCGAGCAGGCGGCGCGCGAGGCGGAGGACGAGCTCAAGAAGGCGCTCACCGACTCCGACATGGTGTTCATCACGCTCGGCCTCGGCGGCGGGACCGGGACCGGCTCCGCCCCGGTGGTCGCCGAGGTCGCGAAGACCGCGAACGGCGGCAACCCGCTCACCATCGCCGTCTGCACCCTCCCGTTCTCGAGCGAGGGGCTCGTCCGGGGGGAGAACGCCGCGTGGGGCCTCGAGCGGCTTCGGGCGACGATCGACACGGTGATCACGATCCCGAACGACCGCCTCCTCGAGCTCGTTCCGCGGCTCCCGATCCAGACCGCGTTCAAGGTCGCCGACTCGGTGCTCGCCCGCGCGATCCGCGGGATCACCGAGATCATCACGAAGCCGGGCCTCGTCAACCTCGACTTCAACGACCTCCGGACGATCATGAAGGGCGGCGGCGTCGCGCTCATCGGCATCGGCGAGTCCGAGAGCGAGAACCGCGCGGAGGACGCCGTCTTGGAGGCGATCAACTCCCCCCTCCTCAAGGTCGACATCGCCGGGGCGACGGGCGCGCTCATCAACGTGACCGGCGGACCGGACATGACCGTCGCCGAGGCGCAGAAGGCCGCCGAGGTCGTCCAGCGGGCGATCAGCCCGACCGCCCGGATCATCTGGGGGGCCGCGGTCGACCCGACGATGCAGAGCACGATCCGCGTCATGCTCGTGGTCACCGGTGTTAAATCCCCCCAGATTTTCGGGGGCCCCTCGGGCGGCGCGGCGCCCCGGCGGTCCGGGCCGGAGCTCGACGTCGTCCGGTGATAGGGTAGCCTCATGGCGTTCCTCGACCGGGCCCGTCGGGTCCAGGATGAGTTCGACGGCCGGCTCCGCAACGTCGGCCACGGCAAGTACGGCCGCATCCTCCGGATGGCCCGCCGGCCGACGGTCGACGAGTACGTGAAGGTCCTCGAGGTCACCTGGCTCGGCGCGGTCCTCATCGGCGTCGTCGGGTTCCTCATCTACATCTTCTTCACCCAGGCCGGCCCGTGGATCTGGTCGAACTGGTTCGCCGGCGGCGGCCTCTAGGCGGGCCGGAGGGACGCGTGCGCGGGAACTCGGAGGAGGAGGGCATCGGCCTCATCACGGGCGAGGAGGCGCACGCCCCCGCCCCTCCGAAGGGCCCCGCCGCCCCTGCGGCCGCGCCGGCCGCGCCCGTCGCCGCCCCCGCGCCGCCGGCCCCGAAGGTCGAGCCGCCCGGGCTCCTCGACATCAAGCCCGCGGACGACCTCGAGCGCGCGGTGACGGCCGGGAACGTGACCACCCTCAGCGCCGTCCTCACGAGCCGGCATCCGGCGCCCGGCGCCGCGGTGGTCTCGGTCGAGATCGCCTACACGTCCACCTACCCCGGCGAGGGGGCCGAGTGGCCCGTCTCGTGGCTCCTCCCCGGGAAGAAGAACTTCAAGGAGCTGGTCGCCCGGAAGGAGCGCGCGGCGATCAACCTCACGCCGGGCCAGCCGGTCCCGATCGCCTTCGAGATCACCGCGCCCGTCGGCGTCCGGTACGGCGACCGCGTCGAGATCCGCCTCACCGCGGAGTGGGAGGACCACTCCCGGCCGAGCCGGCTCGTCCTCGCGTGCATCGCCCGGCAGGCGGTCCTCGCGATCAAGACCTCCCGGGGGTACGAGCGGGAGGTCGCCGACACGCTCCATGCGCGCGCCGAGGAGAAGCGCGACGTCGTCTTCGCGATCCTCGTCCCCGCGGCGCTCCGCGGCTACGTCTTCGCCGAGGGGATGAGCTTCGAGGGCGTCCACGAGATGCTGAAGGGCATCCGGAAGGCGCGGGGGCTCGTCGCCGGCGAGACGACGCTCAAGGAGGTCGAGCCGCTCCTCGTCCCGAAGATCACCGTCGAGGGGTTCGTCGAGGGCGCGATCGTCGAGCTCATCGCGGGCCCGTTCAAGGGGGAGAAGGCGCGGGTGAAGAAGATCGACCAGGCGAAGGAGGAGATCACCGTCGAGCTCATCGAGGCCGTCGTACCGATCCCGGTGACGGTCCGGGGCGATCACGTCCGGATGCTCGAGAAGGGGAGTGGGAAAGCTGGCGGATGAGGTGAGCGTCCTCGTCGAGGGCGGCAAGGCGGTGGCGGGGGCCCAGCTCGGGAGCGCGCTGGGGCCGCTCGGCGTCAACGTGGGCCAGGTCGTCCAGCAGATCAACGAGCAGACGAAGGGGTTCGCCGGGATGCGGGTCCCGGTCGTCATCCGCGTCGACCCCGCGACGCGCCAGTTCACGCTGATCGTGGGGCGGCCGCCGGTCGCCGCGCTCCTCCTCAAGGAGGTCGGCAAGGAGTCCGGCTCCGGGAAGTCGAAGACCGAGACCGTCGGCGACGTCTCGCTCGATCAGGTCCGCGCGATCGCCGAGGCGAAGGGCACGGACCTGTTCGGCCGGACCGTCGACGAGCGGATGAACCAGGTGATCGGCACCTGCGTGTCGATGGGGATCACCGTCGGGGGCGAGGACCCCCGGGCCGTCCTCAAGGACCGCGTCGCCGCGCGCGAGGGCGCATGATGGGCGGCGCCCCCGGCGGACCGATGCCGGACCTCGCGAACGCGGAGATCGTCGACTACTCCGTCCTCGAGGGGGACGCGAAGGTCCGCCTCAAGCTCAAGGACGGGTCGATCATCGAGGTGAAGCTCGAGATCATGAACATCCTGCGGGCGGGGAACGATCCGAACACGGGCCTCCCCGCGTACATCGTCCAGTCCGCCCCCCTGGTCCGGCTCGTCGAGTGCCCGAAGGAGCTTCGGAAGAACCCGGCGCGGGCGATGGCGCCGAAGGACGGTAAGCCGATCCCCGGATTCGGGTGACCCTCCCGGCGGGCGCCTGCGGCCGGTGGACGGGCGGGAAGCGGTTGGGCCGGGCCGAGCGCGCGTCCGGTCCTAGGCGACCGGGACCTTCACCTCGCCCGCGGGCGGGGCCGGCTTCTCCTTCGGGACCTCCACCGTGAGGACCCCGTCGACGAGCTTCGCGGTCGCCTCGGTCGCGACGATCGGCTCGGGGAGCTCGACGGCGCGGTAGAACCCCCGCTCGGTCCGCTCCCGGTAGACGACCGAGCCGTCCTTCGGCTCCGCCTCCGCCGCGACCTGCGCCTCGATCTCGACGAGCGCGCCGTGGATACGCACCTCGAGCTTCTCCTTCGGGATGCCGGGGAGCTCGGCGACGATCCGGTAGCCGGCGCCGGTATCGGTCACGTCGGCTGCCGGCGCCCTAAGGCCGGCCGGGCCGGGCTGGACGAGCCCGAAGGCGACGGGGCCGTCGGGCGCGAACCAGACGCCGCCGGGCCCGTAGAACCGGGCGCGGAGGTCGTCGAACAGCCGGTCGAGCTCCGTGAACGGGTCGTTCGCCGCGCGGGTCGCGAGTCGCATGGATCCATCCGTCATTCGTCGATCACCTCGTATGGCAACAATAGTAAGTTTGCACTCGTATTTAATAGTTGCACGTCGACCCCCGGGCGCCGACGCGGCGGCGATGAGCGAACGATATGAGCCGGCGCGCGTCGGCCGGCCGGTGACCGATCTCCAGGAGCGCCCGGCGGTGCCGCCGATGGATACCGGCGGCGACGAGCGGCTGGGATTCCAGATCGCCGGCGCCCTCCTCGTCGTGGTCGGTTGGGGGCTCGGGGTCGTCGCGAACCTCGCCGTCCACGCGGCCGCCCGCGGCGGGGTCGTCGCCCTCGGGGCGTGGCGGATCGGCTCGGCCCTCGGACCGTACGCCGAGATCGCCCTCGGGATCGGGCTCGCGACGGGGGCGATCGGCGCGGGGATCCTCGCCGTCGCCCGCTCCGAGCCCCGCGGACCGATCGTCCTCCCGGGGTACTCCTACTAGGACGGCCCGCGGGCGCGGGCCGGCTCGCTACGTCCGGCCGACCCGTCGGGACGGGGGATGCGGAGAGCCGGGCGCGCCCTTCGCCCGCTTCCGGATCTGCGTGCACTCGGGGCAGTACCGCTCGTCCTCGTCGAGGCACTCGCGGCAGACGGTCCGCCCGCACATCGCGCAGCGGAGCGTCGCCGGCTTACCGCACCGTGCGCACGCGCCGACGAGCATCCCGGTCCCTTCGATGGGTGGCCGACCGCGCGTACACCCCCGCGTCTTTAAGCGCTTCGACAAAGCCGCGCGCGTGCGGCGCCCGCGCGACGTACGACGCGGCCCGGCGGGCGCCCGGGCTGCCCGACGGGAAGCTCACGCCCCACCCGGCCTCGCGCAGCATCGCGATGTCGTTGTCGCCGTCCCCCGCGACGAGGCAGTCGGCGACGGCGAGGCCGAGGGTCGGCAGCGCCCGGCGGAGGGCGGGGAGCTTTCCTGCGCCCCGCTCGAGGAAGTGGATCGCGTAGCCAGTCGACTCGACGTGCACGGGGAAGGCGCGCACCGCGGTCCGGATCCGACGGACGGGGACCGTCGGCTCGACGGCGACCTCGCTCTCGCGCCATCGGTCCGTGAAGAGGCGTTCGAGCGGCAGGCCGGCCGATCGCGCTGCCCGGTACGCCCGCAGCGCGACCGCCCGGTCGGCGAGCCGCGTGATCCGGGGTCGCCCCGCGACCTCCTCGTAGAGGAGGCCGCCGTTCTCGGCGACGATGGGACCGGAGAGCCCGAGCGACCGGTGGAGCGCGAGCGCGATCGGGAGGACGTTGCCGGTGGCGAGGACGACCGGCCAGCCGGCGTCCGAGAGGGACCGCAGCGCGGCGACGGCCCCGGGGTCGAGGCGCCGGTGCCCGTCGGTGAGCGTCCCGTCGACGTCGGTGACGATCGCCTTGAGCTCGCCCGGGGCGGGCGGCGTCGGGCGGCTCACGCGGGGGCGCTCCCGCGGACGGCCGCCGCGAGCGCCGCGCGCAGCCGGTCGGCGACGTCCTTCCCGTCGCGCCGTCCGCGCACCTCCCGCATGACATCCCCCATGAGGCCGGCGAACGCGTCCGGCCCCTTCGATCGGATGAGCTCGGCGTTGCCGGCGATCACGCGCGCGACGACCGCGTCGAGCTCGTCGGGGCCGAGGGCCGTTGCGCCGGTGGCCCGGATCGCGTCGTCAAGCGACTGGGCGCCGTCGAGGAACGCCCGGAGTACTGCGGGGACGCCCTCCTTCGCAAGCCGGCCGTCCACGACGGCGGCGAGCGTCCCTCCCAGCTGATCCTCGAGGCGGTCACCCGCGACGGCGTCGCGGCCCTCGAGGGCGGCGGGGAGGTCGTGGGTCAGCAGCCGGGCGACGAGGGGCGCGGGCCGGCCCTGGGCGACGAGCTGCTCGAACCGGTCGAGCTCGTCGTCGCGTGCGAGCGCGCGGACGGCCTCGGGACTGAGGGCGTGCGCGGCGGCGAGCCGGGCGCGGCGCTCGGAGGGGCGCTCTGGGAGGGCTCGCTCGATCCGGGCGATCCGGTCGACGTCGATCCGCACGGGCGGGACGTCGGTCTCGGGGTACATCCGGTCCCGGCCCGGCAGCGGCCGCGAGTACCGGGTCCGCCCATCGGGCAGCGGGTCCCGGGTCTCGGAGGGGATGCCGGCGAGCGCGGCCTGCGCCCGGGCGGCGACCGCGCGGAGGGCCCGCTCCGCCACGGGCCGAGTCGGGGCGACGAGAAGGACGAACGCGTCCGCGGCCGACGCCGAGAGCCTCCGGCGGATCGCCTCGACCTCCGGCCCGCCCACGCCCAGGGCAGGCAGTTCGTCCGAGTGGAGGAGCCCGCGGAGGCCGTGCGCCCGGGCGACGTCGGCGAGCTCGCGGCCGAGGCGCTCCTCCGCGCCCCCCGGCGGCCGGAGGAGTCCGGCGAACCCCTCGAGGCGGAGCGCCATCGCGGTCGACCCGCGCCGGAGCGCGTCGCGGACGAACCCGGGGCCGGCGCCCGCGAGGTCGGCGCCGACGTCAACCCCGCCCCCGGGGTCCACGCGCGCGGATCGCGCCCGGAGGGACGCCGCCGCCTCGAGGAGCACCCGCTGGCGCTCCACCTCGGCGTCCACGTACCGTTCGAGGAGGCGGAGCTCCTGAACCCCCTTGATCTCCACGCGGGCTCCCCCCTCGGCGGAGACGTTGAGGTCCTCCCGGATCGTCCCGATCCCCCGCCGGACCCGGCCGGTCGCCCGGAGGAGGGCGCCGATCTCCTCCGCGACCTCCCGGGCCTCCCGGCCGCTCGCGATGTCCGGGCCGGTCGCGATCTCGATGAGCGGGATGCCGAGCCGGTCGAGGCGGTACGCGACGGTCCCCTCGGCCTCCTCGACCTTGCGGGCGGCGTCCTCCTCGAGGCAGATCGACTGGATCGCGTGCGTGCGGCCGGCGACCTCGATCCGCCCGTCCACGGCGAGGAGGGCGGTCCGCTGGAACCCCGCCGTGTTCGATCCGTCGACGACGATCTTGCGCATCACCTCGATCTCGTCAAGCGGGCGCGCGTGCACGAGCCCGGCGATCGTGAGGGCCACGTCGACCGCCTCGGCGTTGAGGGCGTGGGGCGGCTCCTCGTCGAGCTCGACGAGGCAGCTCGTCGCGACCGACTCGTACCGGTAGACGAGTCCGCGCGACGCCTGGAAGGCGGCGGAGGCGTCGACGGCGTGGTTCTCGCCGCCGGTCGCCCGGAGCTGCCGGGTGAACGTCGCCTCCACCTGGTCGGAGAGCACCGCCGGGCAGTCGCAGAACAACTTGCCCGTCGCGAGCTGCTGGTGGACCTCGAGTCCGACCTTCACGGCTCGGCCCCCAGGCCGTGCCGGGGCTCGAACTCCCCCGCCCGGTCCTCGAGGAGGAGCCGGCCGACCTCCGCGGGCTCCTCGCTCTGTCCGAGCGCCCAGAGGAGTTTCACGTACGCCGTCTCGGGCAGGAGGTCGTTGAGGTAGAGGACGCCGGCGGCGAGCAGCTCCCGCCCCGTCGAGTACACGTACGGATCGACGTCGCCTCCCAGCGTCTGCGTCACCATCGCGACGACCACGCCGCGCGCGACGGCGTCCCGGATCCAGGGGAGGTGCGTGCTGCTCACGTGCCCGAGGCCGGTCCCGGCGAGCACGACGCCCCGGAGGCCTTCGACGAACGCGCGGGCCCGGTCGGGGTCGAGCCCGGGATGCATCCACAGGAGCGCGCCCCCGGGATCGAGCCCCTCGGAGAGGCGCGCGGGGCCCGCGGCCCGCCCCCGCGCCGACGGGTCGAGGACGATCGAATCGGGTCCGATCGATCCGAGCGGCCGGGCGTTCCGGGTGCGGAACGCGTCCCGCCGGGTGGAGTGCATCTTCCGCACGCGCGTGCCGCGGTGGATCGCGAGCCGGTCGTCGGAGAGCCCGGCGTGCATCACCACCACGACCTCGCCGAGGCCGGGGTGCCGCGCGAGCCGCACGGCGCCCTCGAGGTTCGTGAAGCCGTCCGACGACGGGCGGTCCGGCGAGCGCTGTGCCCCGACGAGCACGACCGGCCCGGGGAGGTCCTCGAGGAGGAAGCTGAGCGCGGCGGCGGAGAAGGCGAGCGTGTCCGTCCCGTGCGCGACGACGACCCCCGTCGCGCCGTCGGCGAACGCCCGGACCACGTGGCGGGCGAGGACGACCCAGTCGTCGGGCTGGATCTCCTCGCTCAACCGGTCGAACACGCCGACCACCCGGACCGGGCCGTCCCGGTCAAGGTCGGGGTAGAACTCGAGGATCTCGGACTCCTCCCGGACCGGTCGGACGCCCCCGGTCCGGTAGTCGACGCGCGACGCGATCGTGCCCCCGGTCGTCAGCAGGGCGACCGGCGGTCCGGCGCGCTCGGACCGGCGCGGAGTTCCCGAAGCGTTCCCTCGCGACGGGGGAGCGGCCGGGAGCGCGCCGACGACGACCCGGTCCCGGGGCCCGACCTCGACGCCGATGTTGTAGCCGCTGTCGACCTTCAGCTGGACGACGCGCTCGCCGGAGAGACCGTGCGACGGGACGAGCGTTCCGCGCCAGACGCGGCCGTCGGCGCCGTGGATCTCGATCTCGGCGCCCATCGGGAGCGCGCGGATGCTTTCGATCGGGTCGTCGTCCATCGACAGGGGGCCCGCGCCGCGGTCCCCCGGGGGGCCCGGGGTTCGGAGGGCTCCCGCCTTTAAAGTCCTCCGCGCGCGGCCTCCCGCGCGACCGGGCTTTTATACCACGCGGACCCTCGGCGCGCCCGGTCCGCGAGCCGACGCACCGCGCCCGTGTGGGGTAGCTACCGGTCCGGGTCCTCCCCGGCCCGGCTGCATTGGATTATCCTAGAGGCCTGCGGAGCCTCAGACCTGGGTTCGAATCCCAGCACGGGCGTCTACCCCGGCTTGACGAATACCACATGAATGGACCCGCGGACATCTCTGGATCCCCTGCCCTGACCTCCCCTCAGGATCGCCCTCAGGCGGCGGGGAGGGCGCCCGTCGGGACTTCCGTTCGATGATCGCGAGGCGGTCGGTGAGGTCGACGGTCGCTTCGACGGAGACGAGGATGCGATGGAGGAAGTCGTTGGCCGGGATCCGTCTCCCATCGCGAGCGCTCGCCGACCGTCGGTAGAGCACTCGTGGACCCGACTCGTTCAAGGTCGGGCGGGCGAGGAGGCGGAATCGGGGGAGTTGATGTTGCAGAACTCGAAGACGCGCTACCGCTCCCGAGCGAGTAGTCTCCCGTCTCGGATCGCACCACTGCCCCAGCGAAGACGAGAATTGTCGGCGAACACGCGGAGCGTTCGCTCCTTCTGGTCGAAGCCCCTCTAAGCTGCGACGCTGAAGTCGCCGAGTAGCTCCTTGTCCGGCATCTGCGGCGTCGCGCTAAGCGTCGATTGAGCCTCCTCCGCGAACTAGGTACACTCGAAGATCCGGTGAAGGACCCAAGGGCGATGGGGGTCGGCCTAATCGCTCCGGCCGAGACCCGCTCGAGGAGGTCCAGGTCCGTTGCCCACCTTGCGGTGAAATCGGCGATTTGAACCCCCCCGCCTCCACCAGCTGACCGATCGTGTGGATGGGCAACTCCGTCTGCTGGATCGCCCTCCAGACCCGGTCGGGCGAACCTTCTGCGCATCCACCTCCGAGACCGCCGCGACCTCGAGCTCGTCCGTGCTCGACGGACAGAAGTTCGCCAGCCGATTGTTCTTGATCAGGTCCCCGATCGCTTCGTCAGGGTTGAGCTAGTGGGCGCATGCTCGGAGCCGTCGCGCAGCCAGGCGCCGTCGGTTCAGCCGGGGGAACGTCGCCAGCTCGAAGCTTCGGTGAATGCCGACGTTGTCTCGCTCCCCCACGATCCGACCTCGAATCTCCTCGAACAGCTGCTCGAGGAACCATACCACCTCGGTCCTCAAGAGATCATTCCGGTAACACTCGACGTACGGCCCGCACTTCAACGTCAAGCGGCTGATGGCCGACGCCCTCTCCCGGTGGCCCTTGGTCCGAGGGGCCGGGCGGGATCCTTCGGTCGCTCAGCTCCGTCGGACGTCCGGGCTCGTCAGTACTTCCCTCACGTCGAGGTACACCACCGTATGGTTCCCGTCGAATGCCCCTCGGAAGATCTCGGGCCATCGGTCGCGCACCGACTTGCGAATGTGTCGCTCGTCTCTCTCCAGGGTTCGGGTCGGCGGGACTTGGGCGGAGGGGCCCAGGGCCCGCAGCACTCTCTAGACCCCGGACATGGTGTACTCGACCCTGTACTCCTTGCGATTCGCCTCCGCCATGCGTTTGAGCGTCCAGAGGTTGGTGGGATAGCCGTAGACGCGCGCCCCGCGCTTGAGCACTTCAAGAAGCGTCATCGGATTCAGGGCCGAGAGGCGGCGCTCCGATCCCGGATGATCGTGATAGCGCCAGGAGTCGGAGTCCTCGGTATTTCGGCGGGACTCCCACCGCCAGACGGTCACGTACGAGACCCCGGGAGACCGGGCGATCGCCGCCTTCGGGGTCCATCGGCTGAAGATCCGGTAGGCGATACGGCAGTGTTCCTCGCGCGCGGTCACCTGTCGAGCGCGGGCCCTCCGACGCCGAAATCAGGGCATCGAAGGGCGTAGTGCGCCCCCCGGTATCACACTATCGGGTCAAAGAGTACTTGCATGTATTGGCGATCCGACCCCGAAAGGCTACCCTTCGAGGATGGTGCTCCCTTGGCTCCTCGATCGAATCGAGTGGCTGAGGCGGGAGAGATGACGAGCTCTCCTTACCCCGGTCCTCCGGTTCTCGCTACACCTCGATCTCAGCGGGCCCCGAATCCCTCAGGAAGGATTTCGGAGCCGATCGAGCGGCCGACAGGGCGTGGGCATGGCTCCCCATGCTCGGCGGCAAGGCCGGCTAGCTCCGATCTATCCTTGCCGTGGTCCGCTGGCGGTCGTTCTGACCCCGGCCCAAGTGACTCAACTCTAGCTGACCACGGATTGAAATGCGGGGAAATGGTCGGTGGCTCCGAATTGGGCGATGACGCCAATCATCAGCTCCAGACTGCCTCGAACCCGACGGCGTCTCTCGATGCGGCTTGCCCTTGCCATCTGTCTCGGAGGGCTTCCCCTTCTCCTCGTCTTTTGCGCAGACGCCCCTCACTCCGGTCCCCTGACAGTCACCAAACCTGCTATCGCCGACTGCCTCCCCTGCGAGCAACCCCGCGGAGGTTGCTGGCCAGCGTGTTGTGATTCCTACACTCAGATCACGGTTACTAGCGTCCGGATCACGAGCTACAACTCAAGCACCGGAACGACGGCCACGGTCTCTTGGACAGACAACCCCTCCTCGTCGTCCGACCAGTTCTACTGGGGTACAAACGGACAGTACAACCACCCGGCCTCGCCCTCGAACCATCAAGTAAGTCTAACCGGGTTGCCCCCATACACCCTGGTGTATTTTGAGATAAACGCGTATCACTCGAACAACTACCCGTATTGCTACCTCTCGGGCCAGCATTATGGGACTTTCACGCCGTACTACGGTCACTCCGTACTCTATTCCTACCATGCATTCAATGACACCGGAACTGCGACAATCGCGGGGCACACGATGCATGATGGAGACTCGGTTTCCCTTTATAGCCCCAGCAACAGGTCTATCACGTACACGCAGGACCCGTCCGCCACCGCAATTCACTTCGTCGAATGGCGTGCAAACGTCGGATTCTTCCTCATGGCTACCTCAATCACAACATACTTCAATGTGAGCACGACGCTAACGTCGGGAAGCTTCGCCGCGGAGCTCAATTCATCCGGGTCTGGGGGAAGCTCTGGAACGAGCGGCGGCTTCGGCGGCTGGTCCGGCGAACTTCTCTCAGACTCCAGCGTCCAAAGCGTGTCGGCGAACCTTACCATTCCGAGCATCTCATGGGCGTCCCCCGGGCCAATCTATGCCGGTGACCCGGAGGCGCTATCTCTCTGGGTCGGGATCGGGGGCTTTGACAAGACTCCCACGACCGGGGTCTCGGCTTGCCCCACTGGCGGGTGTTTCTGGCAAGTTGGCGTACTCGTCAGCAAGGCATCCTCGGGTTCCTCCACGACCGTTGACTTCTTTGTCGACCCCGTCACCTCGGACGAGTACGATCGAACGGTCTATGCAAGCAGCGGGGGGACTCTCGATTGGCAGGGATCGGGGTCGTGGACGCTCGACAAGTGTCCACATCGAGGCTTCTCCGGCTGTGCGACCTCAGTCCCCTACCTCTCATTTACGCCGATGGTCGGGGACAGTGTAACGCTCTTCATCTCGTACGGCTACGATTCCGTCTTGGGCGGATACGGGTCGTTCGAGGTCATGGACTGGACTCAGGGGCAAGGCTGGCCAACCGACCGGCCCGCTAACACCTGGCCGGTGTATGGCGGAACCATACCGACGACGGGGGACTGGGTCATTGAGGACCCAGTGAACTCAGCCAGCGGGTACAGCGACAGTCTCCCAAACTTCGGAAACGTAACAAGCTCCGGCCTCGTTTTGAATGGACCCTTTGATGCTTCGCCTGACGTCGGGTACCTTGGTCCGATTCTAGCCGAGTACTATTGCATCTCGCCTTCATTAGGAGGGGGACAGTACAACCAAGAGAGGATGTCACCCCCCCTTGTGCCACCTGGCAGCGATTCGACACCCTTCTGGTTCTATGACCGGTTCACTCAAACGACCTCGACAAGTGTCTGCTAGCTGTATTTCGGCCCGTCCGGGCGGGGTTCCGGGCCCAGCCTAATCCGGCATAGCGGAGGCAATTCGAATGGTCACTCTCTCGCGTAGGGGATTCCGTACGACGGCGGGGTTGCAGTCCACTGCGACGATGTCGGATGCTGGCACGTCTGGACGAGAGTCACTCTCGTCGAGCCGGGGTCGGTCCTCTCTGTCCGAGATCGGGAGTCTCCGCGGTCCTAGCTCGAGCACAGCGATCGGTAGAGGCAACACCAGCCCGCGCGCCCTGAAGATTGCACTAGCGGTGGTCGTTTCCCTGATCGTCCTCCTAGCCGCATACGTTGTCCAGAGAGACCTTCTCCCCACCCCTTCTCGAAACGAGTACCCCACGGTATTCTCCGAGACCTTCGTCATTGGCGAGGTGGGAAACTGTAGCTCCCCGATCAGTCTCGACCTGTGCAGCAGGTTGTACTTCGACGTTCCGGGCCCACCAAACACGGTGTGGGTCACGCTCCTCAACATATCGCTGAATCGCTCTTGGTCCGGAGTCTCGTTCACTGTTGGGAGCAATCTCTCCGCCAACACCCTGTACTACGGGGGTGACGTCAATGGCGCATCCAATCGCACGCAGCTGGCCTCGGGCTTGCTGGGGGCCGGGGGTGGAGTGGTTTCGGTCGTCGAACAAGCACATTGCCAGACGGCCTTTTCCGAGACTTGTATTCCCAGAGTTCAAGCAGAGGTCGTCCTGCAGAACTTGGGCTACTACGGGAGATTCTGAACTGCAACTCGATACAGAGATTGTAGCGCTGGAGCTGGGTCGAGTGTGAGCTACAGATGTCTGTCGGGATATCGTTACCCGTAACATCTAAGTTCGGCGGTAGACGGCTACACCCTCGGCCTCAGCCCTTCGGCTGTAGAGATGCGTCGCCGAGACGAAGCAGCGGATCAG
>DATJVB010000060.1:0-22105 GCA_035502055.1 Thermoplasmata archaeon
GAAGATGTTGAGGAGATTGTTCCGGTAGACGACGATCGCGAGCACGCCGGGCACGACGACCATCGCCGTGTACCGCAGCGCCGTCCAGGTCGACGCCCGCACCGACGCCGCCCCCTTCGCCTTGTGGAGGGCGGTGAGGACCGGGAAGAGCGGGACCGCGACCGCGGCGGGGAGGGAGAGGGCGAGGATCCGCCAGCCGTTCGCGGCGGAGAACTCGGCGAGCTGGATCGTTCCCAGGTACGCGTTCACGATGAGCGGCGGGGCGCTGTTCGCGAGGTACAGGAGGAGGAGGCTCCCCATCAGCGGCCATGCGTACCGGAAGAGCCGCATCGCCTCCGCGCGCTGGAACCGGTACGTCTCGCGGAGGACGGGCCTAAGGCAGTACAGGGCGGAAGCGAGCGCGCCCGGCACGTAGGCGAGCGTGAGGCCCGTGACCGTCGGGTCGAGGAAGACGACCGCGATGAGGAGGGGGGTCCGGACGCACGATTCGAGGAGGAGCGGGATCTGTCCGGCGACCGACCGGCCGCCGGCGACGACCATCTGCGTGTAGACCGTCTGGATCGACCAGAGGATCGGGAGCACCATGAACACCGAAAGCGCCTCGATCTCCTCGCCCGTCGACGCCCACTGGAAGCCGCTCCCCGGGATCGTTCCGAGGACGAACAGCGACACGCCGCCGATCCCGACCATCGCGAGTCGGAGGGCGAGGTACGTCCCGGTGAGCTCGCTCGCCGGCCGGCCGCGCGCCACGAAGAACGTGTAGGCGGTCCCGATGCGGAGGTCCCCGATGCCGTTGATCGAGGAGGCGATCAGCAGGTACAGCTGGACGGTCCCGAGGATCGCCTTACCCGCGTCGTTCCCTCCGACGACATGGTTGAGGGCGACGCTCGCGGCGACGCCGATCGCCTGGATGGCGACGCTGATGACGAAGACCCCGGTCGAGCTGAGGCCCACATGGTGACGGATCGGCTCCTCCGCGAGCTCGGTCCCCGTCCCCCCGCCCGCGCCGGCCACGACGACCCAACGTCCGAGACGTGCCGGCGGTCATAGCCCCTCGCCCACCGCCGGGGGATGCGGCCGGACCTCCCTGTCCGCCCGCGGGGCGCGTCGGAGCCTCCGTCCGTGGCGCTCGCTGGCGATTGAGACGGTCTCCGGGAACTACATAACCCTCCGTGGGGTGCGGCCCGCGGAAGCGCCTCCCCCGCCGCGTGACGGCCCCATCCACCAACCCCGACCTCGCCCCGTCTGTTCGGGAGAAGCCTTCGCTTGCCCCGCCCGTCCTGTCGGCCGGGCTCAGCGCGCGGGACCGGAATGCCACACGTCAGGTCGAACCGACAATACGCATATATGCATCATCTCGGCGTTCTTCTCCCATCCGCCTCCCCTCCGCCCGGAGGGTCCTCCCGATGCTCCCGCCTCCTCCCGCCGGCTGGTCGTACGTCCTGATCGTCGCCGTCGCGGCGCTCTTCGCCGTCCCGGCCCTCGGGCCGAACGTCGCCGTTCCGTCTCACGCGGCGTCCACTCCGCTCAAGGTGGTCCCGCCGGCGTGGTTCACGCCGTGGGCGCCGCCGGCGGGCTTCGGGTCGATCCTCACGCTCGCCGTGAACACCACCCAGGGGTTCGCGTTCAACGCGCCGTTCTACGGGCTCAACGTCCAGGTCAACTTCACGACGAACACCCTCGCCGCGATGGGCCAATTCTTCAACTCGACGCCGCTCACGGTGTTCCGGATCAACGGGGGCTCCGACAGCTACGACCCGACGACCCAGGTCGAGTACGTCCCGCCGGCGTCGGGCTCGGGGAAGTACGTAAGCATCGCTTCGCCGCAGATCAACTTCACCTGGTTCCGGGCCTGGTGCCTCTCGCTCACGCCGCACTGCCAGTGGATGGCGAACCTCCCCGCCGAGGAGAACGACACCCAGGCGGCGATCCACTGGGCCGACTGGTTCCACACGGTGCTCAAGTTCGTCCCCACGTACTGGGAGTTCGGCAACGAACCCGAGGCGTGGACGCACTACGGGATCAACTTCACCAAGTGGTCCACGTCCGACTCGATCGCGCCCACGCCGGCGGCGTACGCCACGATGGAGAAGAACTACATCGCGGCGGTCAGCGCGAAGTACCCGTCGGACCACTACATCGGCATCCAGGCGCCCTGCGCGTGCGATCCGACCATGATCGCGGCGGTCGCCCAGGTCAACGGCCAGAAGGTGAGCGCGCTCGCCTACCACAACTATCCGTGGGCGAACAACTCGAGCGTCTCGATCGCGCCGTTCTACCAGTCGCTGTTCACCTCGAAGTCCGTCCTCGACACCTCGACCCACTTCCGCTCGCTGTTCAACACGTCGTGCGGACGGTGCGCGTCGCTCCCGATCCAGGTCGGCGAGTACCAGGCGGGCCCGGTGCCCACCCACAGCCCGTTCTCGGACGAGTACGGCGGCGCGGTGTTCATGGCGGTCTCCGTGATCCAGGCGATCGAGGCGAACATCTCGACGTTCACCGTCTTCCAGCTGAGCGATCTGTTCAACGCGTCGGACCACTCCCTCGCCCCCGAGGGGGTCCTATACCAGCAGATCCTCGACAACCTCACCCACGGGACGGCCTACGGAGTCAACATCACCTCCGCCCTTGCGCCGGGCGGAATCACCGCGATGTACGTCCGCAACGGGTCGCGCGAGGCGATGCTTGTCGTGAACACGAACGTGAGCCGGGCCGTCGTGGTCGATCTCCCCACGTCGCTCTTCCCCGCGACGCTCTCAGGCTCGTACTGGTACTGGTCCCCCCGCATTGCGACCCCCGGGGTCCACACCACGACGCTGCTGCCCACCTCGTTCTACCTGGGGCAGCAGTCGATCCTGCTGGTCGCGAACTACTGACGGGCGCGGACCGGGCCGCGGCGGGAGGCTTATCGTCCGGGCGCGAGCACGACGGAACGGACGAACGGGCTCCGATCGGCGAATCCACCCGGGGATGGGGGCGGGCTCGGACAAGCCGGAGCGAAGAGAGTACGCTCGTCTCCTGGCGAGCGGCCGAGTCCTGTGTCTCCCCCGAATCCTCCCACCCTCCTGGTCAGGGATCGGTGGTCGAACGCGGAGCGATCGGCCGGCCCGGACTGCGCGCCTTTCTCGACGCGGAGAGGGCCAGGGGTTTGTTCGCTCGGTTCCAAAAACCCTCCCTCGGCGCTGTGGACCATGTCACGGGGAGGATCCGACGGGCGCGGAGGATCCGTTCGCCGACGTGTCGGTGACGGGCGTCGATCCCCGGAGGCGGACCATGGGAGTGGACCGGGCCGACGCGGAATCCAGAGCGGCGAGCCGAGGGACGCGGTCCGGAGTCAGCGAGGGTCGCGCGTCGAGGCGTCCCACCGAGTGGCCGTGGCGAGGCCACGCGCTCCACGGACCGGCGTCGCCTTCGGAAGCGAGTCCATCGGCCCCGGAGCGGTCGTAGCCCCTTCGCGAGGGCTCCCCCCCGTGCCGGCCCACGGGACGGAAACGGGGGAGGACGCTAGG
Source organism: Thermoplasmata archaeon (assembly GCA_035502055.1). GTDB lineage: Archaea > Thermoplasmatota > Thermoplasmata > Lutacidiplasmatales > UBA184 > Lutacidiplasma. The sequence continues at coordinate 3,510 of DATJVB010000060.1, forward strand.
GAGGCACAGGTGTCGCCGGCGGGACGGGGGAGAAGAAGTCGGTGCTTGGGCCGGAGACCGCTCCCGAAGCCACGTTGACGAGCCATACGGCGGATCCGAGGCATTCGCCGAAGCTGGGAGTGCACTGCGTGGAGTCGGCCTGCCAGGTGATCGTGATCACGTACTCGTAGATCCCCGTGGTGTTCCGCGCGAGACCGCTCCACGAGGCGTTCTGGGGACCCCACCGCTGCTCCAGGACGTAGAACGCGTGGCTCGTGCAGACCGAGTTCCACCCGCCCTCCACGTTGGCCACGGCCACGTCCTCGGGCGGGTACGCGCTGGGACCGGGCAACGACTGGTTGATGAGGCCCGATCCGGGTCCGGTGCGATTCCCGTCGCCGTAGTAGAGGTGAACGATTCCCGCCGTGAGGTTGGTGGAGGATTCGATCTGGGAGCACTCCGCTAGGCTGAGGCTGGATTGAGAGGATCCCATGTTGAAGGGGGAGTACGGAGACAGCGTGGCGATCCCGACAATCGCCACCCCGCCAACGAGCGCGATGACCACCGCGACGAGATGCATCGGGGAGACGACCCCGCGGCTGGTTGGTCGCCGGAGCCTGGGCGCCGACACGCTACCGGAACGGCCCCGGCCCTGAAAAGCGTTCTTCTCCGTCCTGTCGGAGCCCCCGTCCGCCCTCGAAATCTCGGCGGATGTTCCCGGCGCCCCTCCCCAAGCGTCGGAGAAACGGCGGCTGGGGGAAGAGTCTCCCTCCTTCGGCGCGGCACGCGAACCCCCGCGTCGCAGCCTAGGAGAGACCCACCCGAATGATTGGGATGGGAGCACGGGGATTTGAACCCCGATATGCGGGTCTCTCCGCGCGCTCCAGTCATTCGTCATGGGGGACGCGGACCGCGTCCCCTCCGCAGACCCTAACCGCAGGGTCCCGGGACCGGGACCCTGACTGGAGCCCGCTGGTCTGCCAAGTTAGCCTATGCTCCCTCCACCGGGCCGTTGGGAGGGGGCGGGGCAGATAGGGTTTTTCCTCGAGACGGGGCCGACGGCGACGTCGGCTCCCCCCGGGCGAGTTCCGCCGAGAGGGAAACGGCGGTGGCGGCGTCGGGCACCACCCGCGCGCCCCGGTCGACGAGCTCCCGCCAGGTCGCCTCCGCCCGCCCGTCGACGAAGTCCCACCCAGCGCCCGGCGGGTGGTCCACGAGGATCACGGGCCGCTCCGAGGCCACGGGAAGCAGCTCGGTGAGGTTCGCGAGGTTCGACGGGCCGACCGGGAACGGGGCGACGACGATCGCGACGCTGGCGCCGAGGAGTCGCCGGAGGTTGGTCCGGGACTCCTCCGAGATCGGGGCGAACGGAAGCTCGACGACGGTCGGCACGTGCAGTTCCTCGGCGACCAGGGTGTCGCCGTCGAACAGCGGCAGGACGCCGGCGGTGACCGCGACGCCCCGATCGACGAGGCCGGTGAGCAGCCCTTGGGCGGAGCCTCCGCCCCCGACCACGTGGACCGGCCGGGTCGCCGCCGCGGGCTCGCGGGGAGGGACCGGGCCGACGGACGGCGTCCGCGGGAGGAGGAACGGGAGCCCGGTCCGGGGGTCCCGCTTGAGCTCGGCGTCGACCCCCCAGACGGTCCGCAGCAGCTCCGGCGAGAGGACCTCCGCCGGTCTCCCCTCGGCGACGACCCGGCCCCGGGAGAGGACGACGATCCGGTCGGAGAACCGCGCCGCGAGATTGAGGTCGTGGAGGGCGACGACGACGGCGCGGTCTCCCGCGTGGGCGAGCCGCGCGAGCGCCGCGAGCGCGGTGAGCTGGTGCCCGATGTCGAGATGCGCCGTCGGCTCGTCGAGGAAGAGGACGGGGGTCTCCTGCGCGAGGACCCGGGCGAGCCGCACCCGCTGGCGTTCGCCCCCGCTGAGCGCTCTGACGCTTCGCGCCGCGGCGTCCTCCATCTCGACGGTCCGCAGCGCCGTCTGCACCGGCCCCCCGGCGCCGGTGTTTGCGGCCCCCTCGACCGCGCGGTACGGGTGCCGGCCGTATCCCACGTAGTCGACGACCGGTACGTCATCGCCCTCGGGCTCGTCCTGGGGCATCCAGGCGATCCGTCGGGCGCGTCCGTCGAGCGGCAGCGCCGCGAGCGCCTCCCCGTCGACCCGGATCGATCCCTCGGAGACGGTCTCGAGGCCGGCGGCCGCCCGGAGGAGCGTCGACTTCCCGGATCCGTTGGGTCCGGCGAGCGCGAGGAGCTCGCCGCGCCGGATCTCGACCGAGACGCGGGCGAGCGCCGCCCGCGCGCCGTATCGGACGGTCGCGCCGTCCAGGGCGACGATCGGGTCCGTCACGTCGCGTCCCCCCGGAGCGCCCCGGACCGGTCGCGCCGCTGGAGGAGGTACAGGAAGAACAGCGCGCCGGCGAACGCGGTCGGGATCCCGACGGGGATCACGACGTCGGGCACCACGACCTGGGCGATATCCCACGCGACGAGGAGGAAGATCCCCCCCGTGAGGGCGGCGAACGGGAGGACGCGCCGGTAGTCGACGCCGAGGGTGCGGCGGACGATGTGCGGGGCGACGAGCCCGACGAAGCCGACGACGCCCGTGAACGCGACCGCCCCGGCCGTGAGGAGCGTAGCGGCGAGGATGAGGAGGCGCGTGAGCGCCCGGGCGTCGACGCCGAGGCTCCGGGCGACATCGGGTCCCAGCTGGAGGAGGTTGAGCTCGGCGCCCCGGCCCACGAGGACGGCGCCCCCGACGAGGAGGACCGACGCGACGAGCGCGTCGTGGGTCCAGCTCGCGTCCCCGAGCCCGCCCAAGAGCCAGAAGCTCAGCGGGATGTTGCCGGCCGGGTTGTAGAGGAGGAACGAGGCGAGGATCGAGGCGAACAGCGCGTTGAGCGCCACGCCGGTGAGGAGGAGCGTCTCGGGGCTCCGCCGCCCCGACCGGGCCGCGAGCACGACGATCGTGCCGGGGACGAGCCCGCCCAGGAAGGCGGCGGCGGGGAGGACGACCGCCCGGCTCGCGGCGAACCACCCGAACGTGTAGAGGGCGGAGGCCCCGAGGGCGGCCCCCGAGGAGAGGCCGAGCAGGTACGGGTCCGCGAGCGGGTTGCGGAAGACGCCCTGCAGCGTCGCCCCGGAGAGGCCCAGCGCCCCTCCGGCGACGAGCGCGAGGAGGAGCGCCGGGACCCGCGCGTCCCAGACGATCTCGACCCAGATGGCGCACTGGCTCGACGAACCGACGCCCGGACAGGCCCCGCCGGGCCACGCCCCGCCGGTCGCCTCGTGGGCGAGGATCGCGAGGACCGTCCCGGACGGGATGGCGACAGGTCCGATCGCCGCCGACCCGACGACGAGCGCGAGGACGATCGCGCCGCCCGCGACGGCGGCGACACCGGCCGAGCGGCGCCGCGGTCCCGGTACCGTCGGGGCGCCGGGACCGGCCGCCGCCACGGAGGGTTACCCCGACGGAGAGGCGGGGTGGAGGAGGTTCTCGAGGTGCGGGAGCTCGAGGATCATCGAGGGAGACGGCTCGGTGACCTCCGTCACGTCGATCGGGATCTTCGTGCCGGTCAGCTGGGCCCAGTACGGCGCCGTCGGCCAGACGTCCGGGGTCTCGAAGGCGACGAGGTACGGATCGTTCCAGCTCGTCCCGTAGAGGACGAACGCGGGCTGATCGTCGAGGACCGCCGTCGCGTTCATCTCGGCGTACAGGAGCGGGACGCCGCTCGCCACGTTCGACCCGCCGGCGAGATCGATGAGCGAAGCTCCGAACGATCCGGGGCCGTAGGTGTAGTACCCCCCGGCGTCGAAGTAGTAGGAGAGGAGGACCCCCGGCGTCGCTCCGCCGCCCGTCGAAAGGTTCGCGTCCTCCCCGGCCGCCGTCGCGAGCGTCGACTCGAGCGTCGCCTCGAGGGCGGTGCTCGCCGACGCGGCCGACGGGAAGATCTCGCTCACCAGGCGGACGTCCCCGACGATCCCCTCGAGCGTCGTCGGCGCGAGGAGGACGACCGGCAGGTGGTACGTGTCGGTGAGCTGGCCCACTGCGACCTGGCTTGTGAGGGTCGAGGCGAGGACGAGTCCGGGGGTGAGGTTCGCGATCCCCTCCGTGTTGAGGTTCGGGAAGTCGGTGAGGCACGAGGCGTTCGAGAGTCCCCACGCCGCGGTCTGGTTGGGCGAGTACTCGTTCTCGATCCCGCCCTCGAGGGACGCGGTGCAGCCGACGGCGACGATCCGGTCCCGGAGCCCGAGCCGGTAGAGCGTGTCGACGATGCTCGGCGACAGCACGACCACGCGGCCGGGATCGACGGGGGTCGTGACGGTCCGTCCCAGGTCGTCGACGACGGTGACCGTCGACCCGCCGCCGGCCGTACCGGCCGGCCTAAGCTCGTAGTAGGCGGCGGTGCCGCCGATCGAGAGGCCGGCGACCAGGAGGAGGGCGACGACGACCGTCGTGCGGCCGATGGCGGGCCGGGGCGGGGCGGACGCGGGGTCGTTCAACGACATTGGATTTCAGGCAAACAGGCTTTCCCTTAAGCCTTTGGCCGCGCGCGACGGGAGCCCGGGGATCAGTCGGTCGGGCCGGCGAGCGGCCGGGTCGTCACCGGCGGCGGATGGACCCGGTCGAATCCGCCCAAGAGCCTCGGTAGGTCCGGGGCGCGGACGACGATCGTCGCCGGGACCCCCAGCGCCGACGCCTCGGCGGCCGCCGCGGCGACGCCGAACCGGACGAACGGCCGCCGGGTCGCCCGGCCCAGGAGGACCGCCGCCTCGAGGCCGAACGCCGCGAGGAGCCCCTCAGGGGCGTCCCCGACGACCCCGGCGATCGCCGCGACCGTCGCCGGGGCGCGGCTCGCGGGATCGGGGAACGTCCAGACGGCGACCGGCCCCGGGGCGACCGGCACGATCCCTTCGAGATGCCCCACCTCGACGAGCTCGCCCGAGCGGGCCGCCTCCAGGGTGCGGCCGCGGGACGGCCCCGTCCCCCGCCGGGCGACGAGGGTCCCTCCCTCGAGGGCGAGGGCGACCGAGGCGTCCTTCGAAAGCCGCGAGCCCGCGACGGCCCGGCAGGTCCGGACGACGTCGAGGCGGCCCCACCGGTCGGAGAGGTCGTCCCGGAGCGCGGAGAGAGCCGCGTGGAGCCACGCCACGCCCCGGACCGTCGGCCGGTACAGCCCGTTCCGGTGCTCGGCGAGCCCGTTCCGGCGAAGCTGCCGGTAGGTGTGCGAGACCGCCTGGACCGTGAGACCGAGCCGGGCGGCGATCGGCTGGAGCTTCGGCGTCGCCTCCGTCGCGCACTCGAAGAGGAACAGGATCTCGCTCACCGCGCCGGCCCGCCGAAGCCCCTTGAGGCCCAGGTCGGCGGGGAGGCGCGGGGGGCGGGGCACGCGGGGGCCACCGGGACGCGGCATATAGGCAGGGCCGGGTCAGGCCGTCCGCGCGCGCGCCGTCGCGGCCCGGCGGACCCCGGCCCGCTCCTCGAGCCGACGGATCTTGTCGCGGATCTGGGCGGCCTCCTCGAAGTCGAGGCGCTCGGCGGCGAGGTGCATCTCCTCCTCGAGGTTCGCGAGGAGCAGCGGGAGCCGGTCCTTCCACCGCTCGCCCAACCCCTCCACCGAGAGGGAGCCGCTCGGCGCCTCCTCGCCCTCCGCGAGGATCGAGCGGACCTCCTTGCGGATCGTCGCCGGGACGATCCCGTGCTCCGCGTTGAACGCGAGCTGCGCGTCGCGCCGGCGGGCCATCTCGCGGATCGCCCGGTCCATCGAGCCGGTCGTCCGGTCGGCGTACAGGATCACCTTCCCCAAGACGTTCCGGCTCGCGCGGCCGGCGGTCTGGATGAGGCTCGACTCGCTGCGGAGGTACCCTTCCTTGTCGGCGTCGAGGATCGCCACGAGGCTCACCTCGGGGAGGTCGAGCCCCTCCCGGAGGAGGTTGATCCCCACGAGGACGTCGAACCGGCCGAGACGGAGGTCCCGCAGGATCTCGACGCGCTTCAGCGTCTCCACGTCCGAGTGGAGGTAGCGCACCTTGAGCCCGGCGTTCACGAGGTAGTTCGCGAGCTCCTCCGCGGTCCGCTTGGTGAGCGTCGTGACGAGCGCCCGGTCGCCGCGGTCGATGACGGTCTTGAGCTCCCCGAGGAGGTGGGCGATATGGCCCGCGAGCGGGCGGATCTCGACGACCGGGTCGACGAGCCCCGTGGGCCGGATGATCTGCTCGACGAGCCCGTTCGCGTGCTTGCGCTCGAACGGGCCGGGCGTGGCGGAGACGAACACGGCGGGGCCGATGCGCGCGAGGAACTCCGGGAACGTGAGGGGGCGGTTGTCCCGGCAGGAGGGGAGCCGCCAGCCGAACTCGACCAGGTTGTCCTTGCGGCTCCGGTCGCCCTTGTGCATCCCCTGCAGCTGCGGGACCGTCACGTGCGACTCGTCGAGGAAGACGAGGAAGTCGTCGGGGAAGAAGTCGAGGAGCGTGTACGGCGGCTCGCCCGGGCGGCGGCCGGAGAAGTACCGCGAGTAGTTCTCGATCCCGGCGCAGTAGCCCGTCTCCCGCAGCATCTCCATGTCGTACCGGGTCCGGCCGTCGAGCCGCTGGGCCTCGACGATCTTCTCGCGCCGCTTGAGCTCCTCGACGCGCGCCTCCCGGTCCCGGTCGATCCGGCGCAGCACCTCCTCGAGCCGCTCGCCGATCGTGAGGAAGTGCGTCGCGGGGAAGATCGAAAGCTCCTCGAGCTCGCGCCGCTCGTCCTGCGTCGTCGGGTCGAGCTCGGTGATCGACTCGACCATGTCCGCGTCGAGGACGATCCGGTGGATCGTCTCGCCGGCGCCCATCACGTCGATGGTGCCGCCCCGGACCCGGAAGCGGCCGCGTCGCAGCTCGACGTCGTTCCGGGCGTACTTCATCGCGACGAGCCGGTCGAGGAGCCCCTTGCGGGCCACGCGCTCGCCCCGGCGGACGGTGACGACGTGCGCCCGATAGTCCTCGGGCGAGCCGAGACCGTAGATGCAGCTCACCGACGCGACGATGAGCACGTCGCGGCGGGTGAGGAGCGCCTGCGTCGCCCGGTGCCGCAGCCGGTCGATCTCCTCGTTGACCGAGGCGTCCTTCTCGATGTACAGGTCGAGCTGGGGGACGTACGCCTCGGGCTGGTAGTAGTCGTAGTACGAGACGAAGTACTCGACGGCGTTCCGGGGGAACAGCGACCGGAACTCGCTCACGAGCTGGGCCGCGAGGGTCTTGTTCGGGGAGACGACGAGGGTGGGGCGCTGGAGCTCCTGGAGCGCGTGGGCCATCGAGAACGTCTTCCCCGACCCCGTGACCCCGAGGAGGGTCACGTACCGCTCCCCGGCACGGACCCGACGGACGATCTCGGCGATCGCCGCCGGCTGGTCCCCCTGCGGCGTGAGGTCCGTCTCGAGCTCGAACCGGCCGGGCTTCGGCCGGTCGGCCTCCGCGTCGCTCGACCCGACGGACGGCATCGTCACGCCCCCGGCCGGGCCCGGTACCCCGCGGGATCGATGGAGACGGTCGCGAACCCGAGACCCGAGAGTCGGGCCGTGACCGAACCGTTCTCCGCCTCGCGGAGGAGGCGCGGCACGTCGGACGGGTCGACCTCGATCCGGGCGCCCGCGCCGTCGGTCCGGACGCGCACGCGCCGGTACCCGCGCTGATGGAGCCACGATTCCGCGTCGCCGAGGCGGGCGAGGAGGTCGACGCTGATCGGCACGCCGTGGCGGACCCGGGAGGCGAGGCACGCCTCGCTCGGCGCGTCCCAGTTGGGGAGGCGTACGGCGCGGGCGTACGCCCGCACCTCGGCCTTCCCCCAGCCGGCGTCGGCGAGCGGATGGCGGAAGCCGGCCGCGTCGAGCGCGGCGATGCCGGGGCGCTCCTCGCCCAGGTCGTCCCGGTGGACCCCGTCGAGGAACTGGACTACGCCGTGCTCTTCGCCCCACGCCCGGAGGCGGGCCCCCTCGGTGCGGCGGCAGAAGAAGCACCGGTTCGTCGGATTCGCCCGGTACTCGGGGTCGCCGAGGGGATCGACCGGCACGACCGCGTGGAGGATCCCCGAGTGCCGCGCGACCGCGCGGGCCCGCTCGAGCTCGCCGGGCGGCACGGCGGGGCCGGTGAGCGTGACCGCGACGGCCGCATCGCCGAGCGCGAGTCGGGCGAGGTGGGCCACGACCGCCGAGTCGACGCCGCCACTGAGGGCGACGAGAGCCGGCCCGGCGGCCCGCAGGCGGTCCCGGATCGGCCCGGGGTCGCTCGCCTCTTCGACCTTCTCCAACACGTCCGATCCCCCCGACCCTCCGAGGCGGCGCGGGAAGCGGAGGCGCCGAGATACGGTTTGGGGTGGCCCGGGCGAGGGGCGCGGGCGGGCGGGGCACAAGGCCATACCCTCGCGCCCGTTCCCGCGCCGATGCAACGCCTCTGCCAAGGGACCCGCTGGGTGCTCCGGCTCGCCGACGGCGAGGACCTGATCGCGACGCTCGCCGACTTCGCCCGTTCCGAGGGGATCCGCGCCGGGTTCGTCGTGAGCGCGATCGGCGGGATCGGCCGCGCTACCCTCGGCTACTGGACCGGGACGGAGTACGCGGCCCGCCCCCTCGCGGGGTTCCACGAGCTCGTGGGGCTCGCGGGCTCCGTCGCCGTCGCGGACGGGAAGCCGTCGGTCCACCTCCACGCGAGCCTCGGGGAGGCGAGCCACGGCGTCGTCGGGGGGCATCTTCTCGACGCGCGGGTGCAGAACCTCGTCGAGCTCTACCTCGAGACGTTCCCGGGTCACACGTTCGGTCGGCCGATGGACGAGTCGCTGGGCCTGCGGGTCCTCGACCTCGCCCCCGGGCCGAACCTGTAGGGGCCGGGCCCCGGGACAGTGAGCCGCGCGACGTCCGAGCCGGCCGGCGCCTCCGCCGAGTCCGGGTGGGGCCGCCTCGACCGACGGCTCCGGGACGCCCTCGCGGCCCGCGGGATCACGCAGCTCACGGAGATCCAGGAGCTCGCGCTCCCGGTGCTCCACACCGCGTCCGACGCGCTCCTCATCTCGCCGACCGGGACCGGCAAGACCGAGGCGGCGCTCCTCCCGCTCCTCTCCCGCCAGCTCAAGGACCCGTCCCCCCCGACGAGCCTCCTCTACGTGACGCCGCTGCGGGCCCTCAACCGGGACCTCGAGCACCGGCTCGTCTCGCTGTTCCGGGAGATGGGATTGACCGCCGGGGTCCGGCACGCCGACACCCCGCCGGGGGAGCGGCAGCGCCAGTCGCGCCGTCCTCCCGACCTCCTCATCACGACGCCCGAGACGCTCCAGCTCCTCCTCGTCGGCCGCCGGCTCCGGGAGGGGCTTCGGTCGGTCCGGACCGTGGTCGTCGACGAGGTCCACGAGATCGCCCCGTCGGACCGCGGCGCGCAGCTCATGGTGACGCTCGAGCGGCTGGACGCGTTCGTGGGCCGGCCGGTCCGGCGGATCGGGCTCTCGGCGACGGTGGGTAATCCGGAGGAGGTCGCGCGGTACCTCGCGCCCGAGCCGCGGTCGATCGAGGTGCGCGTCGCACGCCAGCCCCGTCGCGTCTCGATCGAGGCGCGCCTCCCGCGCGACGACCTCCCGCCCCTCGCGCCGGCGACTGTGGCGGAGCTCCGGGCCGAACCCACCCTCCTCGCGGCGCTGCGGACCGCCGAGGAGGAGATCCGGGCCCACCGGACGACGCTCGTCTTCGTCAACACGCGACCGACCGCCGAGGGGCTCGCCGCGCGGCTCGTCCGGCTCGCGCCGGACCTTCCCGTCGCGGTCCACCACGGGTCGCTCTCCCGCGAGAACCGGGCCGAGGCGGAGACGTCGTTCCGGGACGGGGCGCTCCGGGCGCTGGTCGCGACGTCGTCGCTCGAGCTCGGGATCGACATCGGCGCGGTGGACCGGGTGATCCAGTTCGGCTCGCCGCACCAGGCGAGCCGGCTCCTGCAGCGGACGGGGCGGGCGGGCCACCGGCTGGACCGGGAGGCGAAGGGCCTCGTGATCGCCCTCGACGACGACGACCTCGAGGAGTCGATCGTCCTCGCCCGCCGGGCGCTCGCCGGGGAGCTCGAGCCGATCCGGTGGCGGAGCCGCAACCGCCTCGCCGTCGCCCAGCAGCTCCTGGCCGAGCTCCGGGCGGCCGGCTCCGCCGACGTCCGCGCCCTCGCGGCCGTCTTCCGGCGCGCGGCCCCGGCGCACGCGCTCGACGACGCGGAGTGGGACGCCCTCCTCGCGTTCCTCGAGAGCGTGGGATCGCTGCGCGTCGACGCGGGCCGGATCCGACCGGGCCGGGGCACGCTCGACCGGTTCTACGCGACGCTCTCCCTCATACCGGACGAGCGCACCTACCGACTTCGGGACCTCGCGACGCGCCGCGTCATCGGGACGCTCGACGAGCGGTTCGTCCTCACCCAGGTGATGGGCGAGCCGGAGCTCATCTTCCTCCTGCACGGGCGGACCTGGCGGGTCGTCGAGTTCCGGGAGGGGGAGCTCCTCGTCGAGGGGGTCGCCGAGATCGGCCAGGAGCCCCGCTGGGTGGGAGAGGACATCCCTGTCCCGTTCGAGGTCGCGCAGGAGATCGGCCGGCTCCGGGCGACGGGGGAGCTCGCCGGCTACCCGATCCGCCCGGGCGACGCGGCCCGCCTCGCGGCGCGGTGGTCGGAGGGCCGGGCCCGGGAGGAGATCCCGACGGACCGGCGGGTCACGGTGACCGCCCAGGGGCGGCTCGTCGCCGTCGGCGCCTGCTTCGGGACCCGCACCAACAACACGCTCGCGCTCGCGGCGGCGGGCCTCCTCACCGCCCGCTTGGGGGCGCGCGTCGAGCTCCTCGCCGTCGAGCCGACCGCCTTCGTCCTCGGGCTCCCCGTGGCGGTCGACGGCGGGACCCTCGCGCAGGCGCTCGCGATCCCGCCCGAGGGCCTCGAGGAGCTCCTCGAGCGGCTCGTCCCGACGGGGCTCGAGTACCGCTGGGTCTTCCTCACCGTCGCCCGGAAGTTCGGGGTCCTCTCGCCGTCGGCGGACCCGCACGACCTCAAGCTCCTCGAGCCGCTCGTCGACCGGACCCGGGACACGCCGCTCGGCGAGGAGGCGCTCGAGAAGACCCTCGCCGACCGGTACGACGTCCCGCACGCCCGGATCGTGCTGGAGGGGGTCCGCGACGGCTCGATCGCGGTCGTCGTCACGCCGCCCGGCCCGTGGTCCGACCGGCCCCTCGCGCGGCTCAAGTGGCGCGAGCTCCCCGACGTCCCGCCGCCGACGCTCCTCAAGGCGGTCGAGGAGCGCCTCCGGGTCGAGTCGCTCGTCCTCGTCTGCCTCCGGTGCGGCTTCACCCGGACGACGACCGCGGCGCGGTACGCGGCCGACGGGGGGAGCGCGTGCCGGCTCTGCCACGGCGCGCTCTCCGCGGTCCTGTCGCCCCGCCGCGCGGACGAGATCGAGTCGATCCGCAAGTACGCGAAGCGGAAGTGGCGCGGCGAGGGGCCGGCGCGCCGGATGGCGGCGAGCCTGCCGCCGCTCGTCCGGGCGGCGTACACCTCGGCGGAGCTCCTGGCGCACCACGGCGAGAAGGCGCTCCTCGCCCTTGCCGCCCGCGGCGTCGGTCCCGAGACCGCCCGGCGCCTCCTCGCCCGGCCGTACCGGACGGACGCGGAGTTCCTCACGGAGGTGCTGAAGGCGGAGCGAAGCTACGCGCGGACCCGGTCGTTCTGGGACTAGGGCCGCACCCACGAACCTCGTCGCCCCGATGGAGCACGCGCACGCCGTCTGACGAGAGGATTCCCAGTCCTATCTCACACCCGGGATCGCTCGCCCCAACGATCGCCGATCTCGGTGCTCTCTCCCCGAGAGCGCCCATGCGGGGGAAGCTCCGGAAGGGGGTAGGGATCGGGCTCCGGCCCGACGCGTTCGTCGGGCTCGGGACGAAAGTGATACGGGTCCGCGGTCGCGGAACGAGGGCCTCAACCGGAGCGGGGAGAAGAGCCACTCTAGGTCTGTCGGCCGGGGCGTGGGGGCGGTGGGGCGAACGGCTCGTCGGACCGCCTTCCGGACCGTCTGCGCCGCCAGGCGAGAAGCGGCTGGACGACCGCCACCGCCGCCAGGCCGCCGATCAGGAGGACCGCCGGCAACGAGAGACCGAGAAGCGCGGGCTGCACGAAGAGCGTCGTGTTCGCGACGGCCCTCCCCCCCACGGCGTCGGAGACTGTCACCTCGATATCGAACAGTCCGGACTCCGACGAGACACATTCAACAGCGTCGGGGGCCGTGGCCTGACACCCTGGTGGGAGTCCATCCCAAGATATCTGAAACGGCCCAACTCCTCCGGTGAGATCGGCGACGAGCAGGAACGACTCTCCTTCGAGCACCGCTCCGGCGGGCCGGAGCACGCCGACGGTCGGGTAGGCCACTGCCGTGAGAACGGTGGTGCCATCGGTCGAAGCTCCGAAGCGGTCCGCGACCGTAACGTGAATGTCGTAGGACCCGGAGACGGAAGGCGCACAGGAGACGTTCGCGGAATCGCTGCTCGTGCACTCGTCCGGTAAGCCGGACCAAGAGTACGCGTAGGGCGGTTCCCCTCCCGACGTGACGGCGTCGAGAACCGCCACTTGGCCGAGGTCAAGCGTACCGGAGGGCGCGACCGAGAGCTGTACCGCCGGCCCCGTTACCGAGATCACTGGCCATTCACTGGGAGTAGTCGAGAACAAGGCCAGCGTCCCGGTGTCCGTAGGGACCGTTCCGGGGGAAAGATACCAGAGGGATATCGTCGCCAAGTAGCTTCCATACGGCAGGGTGCTCGGCAGGATGCCCGAGACAGAATAGCTCGAGTTGCCGGGAAGTACTTGCAGGAGTGCCGCCTCGCCGTTCGGAAGGACGATGGGCGGAGAGTCGCCCGTTTCCAGCTCGATGGCCAGCCCTAGGTCCCAAAAATCGGAAGGGGATTGGTTGGCCGGAGAGTCGATCGTGAGGTTGCCATACAGCGCTCCGCCAGGTTCCACGGTTCCCCTCGTGAGATCGCCCCAGGAACCCGCGCGTAGCCCATCTTCTGTGTCGACAAGATACTGAATCCAGAACTCCCCCGGGGCGTAGAGGGCGGAAGGGACGGCGGAGAGTGTCTCGTTGTACCCCGCCATGGCTATCCGGGACGTAGAGTTGGATTGAGACAGGTAGCTCCACACACCGGAGTCGTTCATCCACATGCCCCCCTGACACTCTACGGTCTCGAACGCCGGCGGCGGGACATCCGCGCTCCCCGCCGTCGGGCTCTCGACGACCCAATCGGCGCTCCCGAACCGAGTGGGAATGCACGTCGCCGTGCAGAGTTCGTTCCCGCTCCAGACGGACGCGGTCGAGTTGTCCCGAATCTCGATGAGCCAGGTCTGCTGCCCGACCGAGTTCAGACCATTGAACAGAATACGGACGAAAAGCGCGTCGCCCACGGCGGCCGTCGGAGTGGGCGACAGCTCGACGGGCACGGGCGTCGTAGAGTCGGTCCACCAGACCTCCGTGCTCGGGGGCCGTCCGCTCACGTTGGCCGGCTGCACGATGACCCCCGCCTGGACTAGATCGGGCAGGCCGCCCGGACTCTCGAATCCACCGATTCCGACCCACTCGGCGATCGATTGCGCCTCGGTGCCCGTCGCTACCACCGCGGGTACGCTGAAAGTCCCCTCCACTCCCCAGATTCTCGATCCATTTTGCGGTACTTGGCAGAGCGAGGAACCAGCCTCGGGACAATACGCAAAACCTGCCCATGAGCTCGATTGGACCAACTCTTGCCGGGGTGAATTCGCGACTCGGAGGGACTCTTGCTCGCGGTCCCGCAGATTCGGCCCAGCAGCCGCATGGGTATCGACGTGACGTGCCAGGGGACTCGGAGTCCCAGGAGGTCCGTGATCGACCGCCCCCTCAGGGACGCCGGACGCCAGAGGAGCATGTGTCGCTGCGCTCAGTCCCACAAGACAGAGCACGGCGATCACAATCTGGAGTGCTCTACTGCCGCGTGCACCTCCGTCCCGGACCACCGGCGTGACGGGGAATCGGTGGTAGAGACCTATCGTCTGGACGCCGGCGGTGTTCATTCCCTCCCCTCCGTCGCTCTTCCCCTCGCGCACTCGACCTGCGACCGACACTTCGGGGTCGAGGGCGACCGACTCACGACGCAGCCGCTCATCCCCTCGCGTACCCGTACCCGGCGCCTGGCGCCCTACCCAGGTTCGCAGATCCCGAGGCCGTCGTGCTTGAAGCGCCGCGGGACCGACTCGATCTGCCCGCCGTCCCCCGAGCATGCCTTCCTCGGGGCCTGCAGGGCCGGTCCCAGCCCCCAACGCCCTCCCGGACCCGACTCGGGCTGGAGGGCCGTTGCCCGTCACTCCCCACGAGCGTGCTGGGGGCTCGTCCCGTACCGGACGCCGTTCCAATAGGGTGTCTAGCGCCGCCGAGATCACGCTGCCCTCCCCGCACTCCCGGGGCAGCTTGTGGACGATTGCCCCGCAGGCCCGGCAATCGGATATCGAAATTCCGGAGATTCTCGCCCCCGACCGATCGCGTCGAGTCTTCAGGGCTCATCTCCGGCACCGAGCCGGAGGCCGAAGGTCGCATCCTCCCCCCAGGACCCGCCTCTTCCAGTCGAGGCCAGGTCCGGACCGCCGGGAAGGTCTCCTTTACCGAACTGGTCGGTATCTGACGCGCGCACGGACCACGGCGACCGCCTTCGACGTGTTCCGGTGGAGGCACCCTGACTCCACCGTCGGGAGTCCCGGGGGAGAGGCGTCGCAAGGATCGGGCGGCGGAACGACCGCGGGAGGGTCACCACGCGCAGTGCCAACGGTACCGCCCGGGACCTCCTGCATAGGGTCTACGCGATCCTGAAGGAGGGGACGCCCGAACTCCCGCACGCGCCGGACCGGCGGGAGTGCCCCGCTGGTTCGGCGGGGGCTCCTCGACGGTCGCAGGACCGGAGTACCTGGGGCATCCGTGCGGGACGGTCGCCGCCATGGTCGTCGTGCGCTTCGGGCGGAATCCGTCCTAGGCGGAGCGGGCCGGTCGAACCGGGCGCGCGAGCCTCTCAGCCGCGCACGACCCGCGAAGCATCCTCTCGCGGGCGGGGGAGGATACGCAGCGGTACCTGAGCCGAACGGATCAGAAGACCCCAGACCCGGTTTCCGGCCCAGCCTCTCGCATGTTACCGTTTCTCCACGGACGCAAGGCTCCGCGCGAGGGCGACGACTGCCGCGCGCGGCGCGTCGGTGCGGAAGCCGCCGGCGCGCGCGTGGGTCCGGGCCGCCCGCCAGCCGTCGGCCCGGAGGCGCGCGATCCACGGGTCGACGGGCGGCGGCCGCCCGAGCCCCTCGAGCCCGGCGAGGACGTTCGACTCGTAGAAGAACGGCCGGTCGGCCTCGATCTCTTCCTGGAAGCGGGCGAGGAGGCGGCCGGAGCGGGTTGGGTCGCCGGGCGTCGCGGGCGGCCGCATCCGGCGCACGAGATCGGCGTCGAAGAGCGGGCCGGTCCAGAGCGGGCCCACTGGCGGCCCGGGAGGGAGCGGGGGCCCGTCCCACCGGGCGGGATCGATCGTCTCCACGGGGTCCGACCCCTGGACGGCCCGCGCGACCACGACGTACGCCCGGACATGATGGTCGCCGACGTACGCGAGCGCCGGCCGCATCTCCGCCCCCGCGGCCCGGATCCGCGACGCGAGGACCGCGAGGAGGAGGCGGAGGCCGGCCTCGGGGCCCAGGCGGCCGCGCACCGAGAGGCCGCCGTACCGCCGGCGGGCCGCCTCGGGGTCGGCGCCCCCGAGCACCCGCATGTCCGTCGCCGTGACCGCGAGGAGCCCGGGACGGGCCACGGCCGCGATGGCGGCCTCGAGGAAGGAGAGCGGCGAGCCGTACGGATCGAGGTCGACGTACCCCACCGGTCCGTCGGGGGGCCCGCGCCGCGCGTCGGTCCGGTCCATCGTCGCCCCGAGCGCCGCGTACCGGGCGACGTTCTCGGCGAGGACCCGCGCCGCCGCGCCGTTCGACTCGGTCAGGTGGATCGCGTCGAGCGCGCCGGCTTCGACGAGGAGCCTAAGCCCGCGGACGCCGGTCGCGGCGGTCATCTCCCAGCCCCGCGCGATCCGGCCCTCGCGGCCGGCCCACGCCGAAAGGAGGGCGACGCCCACGTCCCGGTCGGCGGCCATCCCCGCGTTGAAGAACACCGCCCGCCGGGGGGCCGGCCCCCGGGTCCCGGCCGGCGCCGGCAGGAGGAGGTCGGTCCCCCCCTCCCGGCCGGCGGCGACGGGGCCTAGTGGGTCTTGCCCGTCAGGAGCCGGACGATCTTGAACGCGAGGAGGTTCTTGTTGACGGGCGTCACCTCGAGCAGGCGTAGCTCGTCCCTCCGACGGATGTCCTGGAGCAGGGGGTTGCGGGACTTCTTGTGGAGCGTCATCACGATCGACTTGTTCGCGTCCAGGGTGTCCATGATCGCCTTCGTGAAGACGTCGCTCTCGACCTCCATCTTCCCGACCTCGTCGATGACGATCACGTCCGCCGACTCGCGCGCGTCGGCGAGCGCCTTCGTGCCGACCTCCTCGAGGGCGTCGACGCTCACGCCGTACCGGCCGGACTTGACGCGGGACTTGAGCCCCTCGTGGGCGAAGACGATCTTCTCCTTCGTGAGCCAGTTGACGATCTGGAAGCCGGTCCGGCGCTGCTTCTCGACGATCGGCTCCGTCACCATCCCGCCGACGACGACCCCCTCCTGCTCGAGGAGCTGGATGATGCGGAGGAGCGTCTGCGTCTTGCCCGAGCCGGGGAGGCCGGTGATGCCGATCTTCACGGGGGCAGCAAGTCGGCGAGGCACAGCTAAGAAGCTCCGAGAATCTTCGGCGGCAACGTCCGGGGGAATAAGAGGGTATTCCCGGTCCGCCGCCGGGGCACGTCGGGGCATGGCGGGCCGGCCGGGCGCGGGAACCGCCGTCTATCCGCCGCGCGAGGACACCGAGCTATTGCGGCCGTTCGCCCGCGCGTCCCGGGGGACCCGCCTCCTCGAGATCGGCTGCGGGCGCGGGGTCGCGGCGCTCGACGCGGCGCGCGCGGGGGCGTGGACCGTCGCGACGGACCGCAACCCGGCCGCCCTCGCGGCGGTGCGCGACGCGGCCGCGCGCGCGGGGCTCGTCGTCCGGCTCGTTCGGACCGACCTCGCCCGCGGGCTCGGCCGGTTCGACCGGATCCTGGCGAATCCGCCGTACCTGCCGACCCCGCGGGGCGCGGAAGACCCCGACCCGTGGACCGACCTCGCGCTCAACGGCGGCCCGGACGGGCTCGCGGTGACGGCGCGGCTCTTTAGGTCGCTGCCCGCGCACCTCGGCCCCGGCGGCCGCGCGTACGTCGTGACCTCGAGCCTCCAGGAGCCCCGTCGTCTCGCGCGGCTCGCGGACGCGTGGACCCGGTCGGTCGGCCCCGTCCGCGAGGTCGCGTCGCGCGCCCTCGAGGGGGAACGGCTCGCGGTCCTCGAGCTCGCCCGCGGCCCTACGCGCGGCGCTCGGCGTGGCGGAGGACCGCGTCGAAGAACCGGTGGCCGTCGCCGAACCCCCGCGGGCCCCCGCGCCGGGTCCAGTCCGGCGCCTGCCAGCGGAAGAACGCCCGCTCGGGGTGCGGCATCAGGCCGAAGACGTTCCCGTCCGGGTTCGTGAGGCCGGCGACGTCCCCCCCCGATCCGTTCGGGTTCCACGGGTACCGCGCCGGCCCCCCGTCCGGCGCGACCCAGCGGAACAGGAGCTGGCCCGCGGCGTCAAGCTCGGCGAGGCGGTCCGCCTCGCCCGCGAGGACGAGCTTCCCCTCGGCGTGCCCCGACGGGAAGAGGTAGACGTCCCCCGCGGGGCGGTCGGCGAGCGGGGGGAACCGGCCGCCGGTCCACGCGCAGAACGTCGGACGGCACTCGTACCGGCCCGAGTCGTTCGACATCAACGCCGCCTCGACCGGCCCGAGCCGGCCGCCGGCCCGTCCGGGGAGGAGGCCGAGCTCAGTGAGCACCTGGAAGCCGTTGCAGATGCCCCCGACGAGCCGCCCGTCGCGGACGAACGACTCGAGCTCGGGACCGATCGACGCGCGGATCCGGGCGGCGAGGATCGCCCCCGCGCGGACGTAGTCGCCGGCGGAGAAGCCGCCGGGCAGGAACAGGACGTCGTAGTCGAGGAGGTGGCGCACGTCCGTCCGGGCGACGTCCCGGCCCTCGAACTGCTTCAGGTGCACGATCTCGGGCCGCGCGCCCAGGGTGCGGAGGGCGACGAACAGCTCCTCGTCGTTGTTCGTGCCCTCGATCGTGAGGAGCGCGATCCGAAGCCGGTCCCGGCCCACGCCGCGGGAGCGTCGACCGGCTTCTTGGGGTTTGTCCCCGTCCCCGGTCACGGATGGCCGAGGACCGGGAGCGCAGCGCCGAGCCCGGTCGTTTCGGCCGGGTCGGCCGCGGGCACGGGGGTCTCGGGGCCGACGAAGAACGGCCGCCGCCACCTAACCGCCGTCTCGAACGCCTCGACGAGCGCCGCGTCCGGCGCGTCCGCCTCGAGGAGGGGCCGGAGGTCGACGAGCCCCGCGTTCGTCATGAGGCATCCCTTGAGCCGCCCGTCGGACGTGAGC
>DATJVB010000061.1:0-9219 GCA_035502055.1 Thermoplasmata archaeon
GCACGGGAGCGGCGGGAACGGGACGATCGCGACGCTGCCGCCGCCGCCCCTCGTCGCGTCGTTCGGCGCCGACCCCTCGACGGTCCACATCGCGACGCCGTTCACGCTCTCGACGACGCTCACCAACGGGAACGGCTCGGCCTCCCTCGCGTACTCGGGCCTGCCGCCGGAGTGCCCGTCGTCGGATTCCCCCCGGCTCGTCTGCACCACCCACTATCCGGGAAACTACTCGATCGTCGTGACCGCGACGGATACCCTCGGGGAGACCGACGCCGCCTCGACACTGGTGGTCGTCGAACCCGGGCTGGCGCCGATCGCGATCCAGGGGCCCGCGGCCCTCGACGTCGACGAGGCCGCCCCGTTCTCGGTCTTCCTGAACGGGAGCGCCGCCGGGCCGTACGCGTACGCGTGGACCGACGACGCCGGCTGGAGCTCGACCGAGGCGTCGCCGTCGCACGGGTTCGCCGCCCCCGGGACGTACGTCGTCGTCGTCTCCGTGACCGACCGGTGGAACGAGACCACCCGGGCGGCGCAGATCGTGACCGTCGGTCCGGCGCTCCGGGTGAACCTGACCGCCGATCCCCCGGTCGCGACCGTCGGTTCGCCCGTCACCCTGACCGCATCGCTCGGGGGAACCGGCGTGGGCCCGTTCCAGTATGCCTTCGACCCGTCGGTCGTCGGCGGCAACCTCGGCGCGGAGACGATCGAGTACCCCGCGCCGGGGAACTACTCGGTCGCGGTGACCGTCACGGACGGCGCGGGCGTCTCCCGGACCGTCGGGATCGTCGTGCGGGTCGTCGCCGAGCTCCTCGCGGTCTCGTGGGGCGCGAACTCGTTCGCGACGGACGCGGGCACCGCGACCGCGCTGTCGCCGTCGATCACCGGAGGGGTGACGCCGATCCGCCTGACGGTTGCGGGCGCCCCGCCGGGATGCGCCGTCGGGACCGATGGCCGCTTCGACTGCCGTCCGACCGCGCCGGGCACGTACTCCCTCGTCGCCCTCGCGGTCGACGCGGATGGGCTCGCCGCGTCGTCGGCGGTGCGGCTCGTCGTGAACCCGACGCCCACGATCGTCGCGGTCGTCGCCGCTCCTTCGCAGGTGCTGCCCGACGTGGCGGTGACCTGGCTCGTCGGCGTCTCCGGCGGGACCGCGCCGATCACCGTCGAGTTCTCGGCGCTCCCGCCGGGGTGCGATACGACCCTCACGGCCGGGCCGGTCCTCGGATGCGTGCCCCAGTCGCCCGGCGTGTTCGCGGTCGGCATCGCCGCGACCGACGCCGTAGGGGTGTCGACGAACACGACGGTCGCCCTCACGGTGGAGGACCTCCCCATCGTCTGGGCGGACCTCCCGAGGTTCCCGGTTCCCCCGGCACCTCCCGGCGGATCGGACCCGCTCGTGCTCGCCTCGACGGCGGCCGTCGGCGTCGCGGCCGCCGTCCTCGTCGCGGTCGCGTTGGGCCGGCCGCCCCGACGCCCGCCGGCCCGTCCGCTCCGTCCCTACCGAGGGGTCGGCTCGGACCGGCGCCTCGGCCAGAGCCGTCGCGCCGCGCCGTCGAGCAGCAGCTCCGACGCGCCGTGAGCGATCCGTCCGCTGCGGACGTCGCGCCAGCGGCGCTCGTGCGGCAGGGTCCGCGCGTACCCCCGGCCCCCGTGGAACTGGATCGCATGGTCGATCGCCCCGAGCGCGGCCTCGACCGCGAGCCACTTCGCGAGACCGGAGTCGGTCGCGCTCGCCGTGCCCTCGTCGAGCCCGCGGAGCTGGTGCTCTGCGTACCGCCACGCCGCTTCGAGCCGGACCCCGTCCTCGACGAGCGGGAAGGCGACGCCCTGCTGGTGGGCGAGGGGCTCGCCGAAGGCGGTCCGACGGCCCACGTGTCCGACGACCTCCTCCCAGGAGGCGCGGCCGACGCCGAGATAGATGGCGGCGAGGAGCGCCCGCTCCCGCGCGAACTCGCCCTTCGCATACTCGAGACCGCGTCCCTCCTCACCGAGCCGGTGGTCGGCCGGCACCCGGACCTCCTCGTAGACGACGGTCCCGCGTCGCATCCACCGTTCCCCCAGGTCCTCGTCGCGGGACCGGCGGACCCCCGGGAGATCCTGCGGGACCAGGAACGCGGTGATCCCGCCCGGGGACCGGTCGCCCGACGGCACCCGGGCGTAGACGATCGCCGCCGCCGCGTCCGCCGCGAACGCGACCTCGCTCTTGGTCCCGGAGAGGCGGTACGACCCCTCCCCGTCGGGCACCGCGACGGTCTCGAGCGCGCCCGCGTCGGATCCGTGGCCGGGCTCGGTGATCTGGTTCCCGACGAGCGCCGTGCCGGCGATGAGCGGTCGGAAGTAACGGTCCACGAGGGCGGCGGAGCCGCGCTCCGCGAGCACGCTCGAGAACTCCGGCTGGATCGCGAGCTTCGCGAACGCGGTCCCTCCGGTGCGGGCGAGGTGGAAGAGCGCGATGCCCGTGCGAAGGACGGGGAGTCCCCGGCCGCCGACCGCGGTCGGGAGGTGGAGACCGAGGAGACCGGCGGATCCCATCGCCCGGAACTCGGTCCACGGGAACTCCCCCGCCCGGTCGATCTCGGCCGCCCGGCGGGCGAGTTCGTGTCGGTCGGCGAACGCGGCGATCTCGTCGGCGATCGGATCCGGCGGGACCCAGAGGGCTCGTCCGTTCATGGGGCCGGGGGGGTCGGGCTCGGCACGGCCGGTCCCTTCCGCCGGGCGGGCGGGCGCTCCGCGGCGACGCCCGCGTCGAGCAACGCCGCGATCCGGGCGTCGGAGTAGCCCAGCAGCTCCCCGAGGACCCGTCGCGTGTCCTCCCCGAGCCAGGGGGCGCCCCGCCAGACGCCGCCCGGCGTCGACTCGAACCGGGGCGCGACGCCCGCGCCCCGCACGGGACCGGCGACCTCGTCGACCCAGTCGAGGAACATACCGCGGGCGCGGTAGTGCGGGTCCTCGGCGATCGCCGCGATGTCGTAGACCCGGGAGATCGCCACGTCGCCCGCGGCGCCGAGCTCCTCGAGCTCGACGGACGTGCGCCCCGCGCAGAAGGCGGCGATCGCGCCGTCGACCTCGTTCCGGTGGGCCAGCCGCCACGTCCGGTCGAGCCAGCGCGCGTCGTCGACCCCGAGGAGGCGCATGAGCCCGCGGAGCGCCTCGTCCGTCGGCGCCGCCACGACCACCCACCCGTCACGCGCGCGGTGCACGTCGTACGGGTGCAGTCGGGCGTGGGCCGTGCCCAGACGGCCGCGGACGACGCCCCGCGCGAAGTAGTCAAGGGCGAGGTTCTCGAGGAGCGCGAAGAACACCTCGTACTGCGCGACATCGATCGCCTGGCCCCGTCCCGATCGTTCGGCGTGGATGTACCCCATCAGGGCGGCGGTCGCCGTCGCGAGCCCGGTCACGGTGTCGTTGAGCGCGGTGCCGGCGCGCGTCGGCGGCGCCGGGTCGGGCGCTCCCTGGAGGCCGAGGAAGCCGCTGTACGCCTGGCCGATGAGATCGTACGACGGACGGCGGATCCGGTCGGGCTCCCCGGTTCGGCCGTACCCCGACACATGGACGATCGTGAGCCGCGGGTTCGCCTCCCAGAGCGCCGCGTCGGAGAGTCCGAGCCGGTCGTACGTCCCGGGACGGGACGACTCGATCCAGATGTCCGCCGCGCGCGCGAGGTCGAGGAACACGGCGCGCCCCTCCGGTCGGCGGACGTCGAGTCCCACCGACAGCTTGTTCCGGGAGTACTGGATCCACGACTCCGAGACGCCCTCGCCGGCGGGGGCGTCGACCGGGAGGGTGGGCGGCAGGGTCCGCGTCGGGTCTGCGTACGGACGGTCGAACGGAGGTCCCTCGACGTGGATCACCTGGGCGCCGAACTCGCCGAGGTGCGTCGACGCCCACGGGCCAGCGACGAACCGGCCGGAATCGAGAACGGTCACATGGGCGAGGGGACCAAAGGCCGGCGGGATCCGGCGGGCCGCCCCGGCGGTGTTCACGCCCCAGCGGCGAGCGGGCCGCCATAAGCCGGAAGGTTCACCCCAGAACCTCGCAGACCAAATACGTCCCGGCGCACCGTCCGCCGATGGACGAGGCACCGTGGGACCGGTTCGAGGGGGCGGCGTTCCGCGACGAGCTCACGCGGTACAAGATGGCGAACCACCCGTTCCGGACGCATCCGTTCTTCGCGGACGTGGAAGCGGGCCGGGCCCCGCGGCCCGTCGTGGAGCGGTGGGCGGGCCAGTTCTACCCGTGGCTCGCCTGCGTGCCGATCGCGATGGCGGAGCGGTTCTCCCGGTGCTCCTGGGAGCCCGCGTTCGACCCGTTCCGCCGCATGATCCTCGACCAGCTGCTCGAGGAGGCGGGCGACCCGAAAGGGAAGGCGCCCGGCCACCCCGAGCTGTGGCTCCGGTTCTGCGAGGGCCTCGGGGTCGCGCGGACCCAGATCCACGCCACCCCGCTCCTGCCGAGCACGCTCGTGGCGATCGACGACTTCCTGTACCTCAACCGCGAGGTCCCGTTCTACATCTCGGCCGCGGGGTCGTCGGAGCCGCCGAACGTCGAACTGTGCGCTCGGCTTCTCCCGTCCTTCCGCACGCACTACCGGGTGCCCGAGGAGAACCTCGAGTACTACCGCCTCCACGTGACCGCCGACGAGGAGCACAGCCGGTTCGTCGGCGAGATGGTGGCGGCGTTCGCGAACACCCGCGAGATCCGCCGCGAAATGTGGGACGCGATGCTGCGCGGGTTCGCGCTCCATCGCCTCCTCGTCGATGGGGTCCTCCAGGCGCACGCCCCCTCCGCGTAGGGGCCACCGTCCGGTCCGGGGCTCAGCCGCGGAGCCTCTCGGCGAGGCGGTCCCGGCGCGCCACGAGGGCACGATCGTCGCCACGCTCGATCCGACGGTGAATCCGGTCGAGCGAAACGCGCAGGCGCCGGAGGAGTTTGGGCGTGGCCGGGTTGCCGAGCAGCATGTCCGCCCACAGGGCCGCCCCCTCCGCGGACGACCGGCGGGCGACGGCAGCCTGTCGGCGGTACGACGGAGGGGGGTTGACCCCGCGGCCGCCGGATCGCGGGTCGTGGCCCTCGGAGAACAGGAGGCTCACGAGCCGCGGCAGCACCTGAAGCTCGGCGACGAGCGGGTCGTGCCGGGCGATCGGGATCCGGACGAGCTTGAGCGGGCTCGGGCGGAACAGCGCGGCCGTAGCGCGCGCCGACGGGGCGTCGCCGCAGTCGAGCACCAGGACGGTGAGTCCCTCGAGGGTGAGCGGGTCCGGGGAGAACAGCGGGTGGACGCTCGCGACGGGGCGCCCGGCCCGGCGCCGGCGATCGATCATCGGGACGACCGGGGCCTTCACCGACAGGAGATCGACGACGATCGCCGTCGGCGCGGCCCGATCGATGGTCGGGTAGATGCCCGGGGTCGATCGGATGGGGGTGGCGAGGAAGACGAACTCGGCGTTCGAGAGCGCCGTCCGGCGGTCGCGGACCCGCCGGGTCCCCTTGGGAAGGGTCCTGCGGGCCGGATCGAGGATCGACACCGCGTGCCCGCGCGCGACGAGGAACTCGGCGAGCCACCGTCCGAAGCGGCCGGCCCCTCCCACGACGACGACGCGCCGGGGCCGCCCGTCCTTCGGGGCCGCCCGCCCGCGCTCCTGCGCCCGGATCGCCTCCTCGAGGAGCCACCGGGCGATCTCCTCGGCCCGCGCGCGCGGAACGCCGGCGGCCTCGAGGCCGTCCTTCCACCGGCCGACGACCGCCCGCTCGACGCGACGGTT
This sequence comes from Thermoplasmata archaeon, assembly GCA_035502055.1. Classification (GTDB taxonomy): domain Archaea; phylum Thermoplasmatota; class Thermoplasmata; order Lutacidiplasmatales; family UBA184; genus Lutacidiplasma. Next base: position 5,763 of record DATJVB010000061.1, read on the forward strand.
CCGGATCGGAAGGCCCGCCGCGGCCTTCACGCGACCGATCGCCCGCGCCCGGTCGAGCCGATGCGCGATCAGCCGGACGAGCTCGGCGTCGATCCGTGCGACGTCCGACCGGAGGGCGTGAAGGCGTCCCCGGTCCATCCCCCGGTCGCGACGCGGGTCCGGGTATATCATCGCGCGGCCCCGTCACACGACAGCCGGACGGACGCGACCGGACCGCCCGGTCGCCGGGCCGGGAGGCATCCCCTTCGCCCCAGCCTTGCCGGCAACCGTCCGGGGCGACCGAGATGTCGCGAGGCCTTTAAACCCCCCACCCTCCCCTCCGTCATCGATGTTCGGGAAGTCCATCCGGCTCCGTCGGATCTTCCCGGGCGGGGACCGCCGGCTCTTCTCGGTCCCCCTCGACCATTCGGTCTCGATGGGCCCGATCGAAGGGCTCGAAGCGACCGCCCCGGTCGTGGAGGAGCTCCAGGCCGCGGGGGCCGATCTCTTCATCGTGACGAAGGGGGCGGTCCGCGACGTCGCGCCCGTCCTTTCGCCGCCGCACCTCCTCGGGGTGCACATCTCGGCGTCGACCGCCCTCGGGCCCGCCGCCGACCACAAGGTGCTCGTCGGCTCCGCGGCCGAGGCGGTCCAGCTCGGCGCGGACCTCCTCTCCGTGCAGGTGAACTTCGGCGCGCCGACGGAGGGGGCGATGCTCCAGGACCTAGGCCTCGCCGTGGATCAGGCGCGCTCCCTAGGGCTTCCGATACTCTGCATGGCCTACGTGAAGAAGGCGACCCCCGTCACTCCGGCGGAGATCCAGCACGCGGCCCGCGCCGCGGCGGACCTCGGCGCCGACATCGTGAAGACAAGCTACCCGGGCAGCGAAGCGGCGTTCCGGGAGCTCGTCCGGACCACGCCGGTGCCCGTCCTCATCGGGGGCGGGGTCCGCACCGACGACGAAGCGGTCTTCCTCCGGACCGTCGCCGACGCGATGCGGGCCGGCGGCGCCGGGATCTGCATCGGCCGGAATCTGTTCCAGCGACGGCCGGTGGGACCCCTCGCCCGTCGGCTCGCGACCCTTCTCCATCCGACGGGGTGAACCCCCGGTGAGTCGGGAACGGATCGTCCTCCTCCTCCGGGCGGACGCGCCCGAGGAGCGGGCCGCGCTCGTCGATCGGGGCCTCCGCCGGGGCTTCGGGGCGTTCGCCGCGGACCGCCCGGACGCGCTGCCGCCCGGGTCCGGGACCGCCGGGTTCGTGGTCGAGCCCGAGCGGATCCGCTCGCCCGACGCGGGCCGTCCGCCGCAGCCGATCGTCCGGATCGACGGGCCGGACGACCTGCCGCCGGCGATCGAGGCGGGCCGTCGGGCCGGCGGCGTCGCGGTCCGGTGGACCCGGGAGCGGATCATCCCGCTCGAGAACCTCCTCGCGAGCGCCCACGGCGACTTTCCCGTCTCCGTCGTCGTCGATCGCCTCGCCGACGTGCCCGCGATGCTCGGCGCCCTCGAGCACGGGGCCGACCGGCTGTTCGTGGAGGTCCGTTCGCCCGACGAGATCGATCGCCTCGAGGGACTTCTCGACCGCGTCGCGATCGACCGGGTCCCGTGGGAGCTCGTGCCGCTCGTCCGTCTCGCGCCCGCGGGAATCGGCGACCGGGTGATCGTCGACACGACGAGCCTCCTTCGCCCCGCGGAGGGGATGCTCGTCGGGAGCGCCGCCGCCTTCCTGGTCCACGTCGCGAGCGAGGCGACGGGCTCCCGGTTCACCCGCCCGCGCCCCTTCCGAGTCAACGCCGGCGCCGCGCACTCCTACGCGCTCCTCGCGGACGGCACGACGCGCTACCTCGCCGAGCTCGGGGCGGGGGACGCGGTCCTCGTCGGCGAACCGAACGGTCCCCTCCGGCCGGTCCGCGTGGGGCGGATCAAGATCGAACGTCGGCCGCTCGCCCTCCTCGAGGTGGAGCGCGAAGGTCGCCGGTACACGCTGTTCCTCCAGGACGCGGAGACGGTCCGGGTGAGCGGCGCGGACGGGCGCCTCGCGACGACCGAGCTTGAGGTCGGCGCGCGGATCTTCGGGGCGGCGTTCCCGCCGGCGCGGCATCTCGGCGGCGTCGTCCAGGAGTCGATCGAGGAGCGGTGACGCCCGCCGATCGCCCGTTCATCATCGTCACGCTTCCGGCGCGGTCCGCGAACGCGGCGCTCGAAGAGGCCCGGGCGGCGGCCTCGTCCGGGGCCGACCTCGCGGAGGTGCGGTTCGACCGGTGGCCGGCCGCGGAGCGCGAGGGGTTCGACCGGCTGTTCCCGGCGCCCCTTCCGCTCGTCGCGACTCTCCGGTCCGACGCGGAGGGCGGCGAAGGGCCGTCCGACGCCGACTCCCGCCGTCGCTGGCTCGCCCTCGCGAGCCGGTGGCCGTTCGCCCTCGTCGACCGCGAGCTCGCCCGGGACGGGGAGCCCGACGCGTCCGGGCCGGAGCGCGGGCCCGCGACGATCTGGTCGGCCCACCTGCCCGAGGGCGCGGACCCCGGGCGGATCCGCGCGGGCCTCGACCGGCCCCGACGGCCGGGCGACGTGGCGAAGGTGGTCGTCCCGGCCGGCGTGGCGGAGTGCCTCACCCGCATCCTTCCGCTGGCGACGGCCCCGTCGTCGGGCCGGCGGATCCTCCACACGGTCGGCCCCTCCGGACCGCTCCTGAGGGCGTGGGCCGGACGACTCGCGCTCGCCGGCGTGTACGCCCGCCTCCCCGACGCCGGCGGGACGGCGACCGTCGAGCCCTCCCAGCTGCCGGTCGACCGATTGCGCCCGTTCCTGGAGGCGGGGCCCACGGCGCCGCTGTTCGCCGTCGTGGGGCACCCGGTCGCCCACAGCCTTTCGCCGCGTCTCCACCACGCGTGGATGCGGGCCCACCGGTCGCCGGGCCTCTACGTGGCGCTCGACGTCCCCGACGCGGAGGAGCTGTCGGTCGCCGTCGCGCGGCTCCCCGACCGGGGGTTCCGCGGGCTCAACGTGACCCATCCCCTCAAGCGAGCCGCCCTCGGCGCGGCCGACCGGACGACCGACGCCGCCCGCCGGTGCGGCTGCGCGAACACCCTCACGTTCGAGGACGGCCGGGTGGAGGCCGACAACACGGACCTCGTCGCCATGCGGGAGCGGCTGGGGGAGCTCCTGAAGGACGGAACCTGGGACGGCCGCGAGCTGTTGGTCGTCGGCGCCGGCGGCGCGGCGCGCGCGGTCCTCGCGGCCGCGTCCGACGTCTCGGCCCGCGCGACGATCCTCTCCCGGTCGGCCCCGGGCGTGGCCGAGCTCGCTCGGACGTTCGGGGCCGTCTCCTCGGCGGAGGAGGAGCCGCGCCCGATGGGGCTCATCGTGCACGCCACGCCATTCGGACGGCGCGAGGCGGGCCCGCTCGACGTTCCGATCGAGGGGTGGCTCGGCCCGGTGAGCTACGTCCTCGACTACGTCTACCGGCCGGACGATCCC
>DATJVB010000062.1:0-5098 GCA_035502055.1 Thermoplasmata archaeon
CTGCCGGACCTTCCGATCTTCACCACGGCCGTGGTGGTCCCGACGACCCTCATGCACGTCCACGTCAACCGGGTCCGCCTGAAGCGGCCCCCCAGCCAGTCCGGCGAGATCGCCCAGGCGTTCCGGTCGACGCCCCGGTTCCACCTGTTCGCCGGCTGGGAGCGCGTCGAGGGGACCCCCCAGGTGATGGAGTACGCGCGCGGGCGCGGCGAGGGCCGCTCCGACATCATGGAGAACGTCCTGTGGGAGGACGGCGTCCGCCTCGCGGGCGCCGACGCGTACTTCTTCCAGGCGATCCACCAGGAGTCGATCGTCGTCCCGGAGAACATCGACGCGATCCGGGCGATGTTCGACCTCGCGCCAGACGCCGCGACGTCGATCGCCCGGACCGACGCCGCCCTCGGGATGACCGCCGGGAAGCGGCCCGGTTGAACCGGTCGGACCGCCCCGGGGCAATTATCAAATAGAGCATCCAACTCGCGCGGCGGAATGTATTTCCTCGATCACCGACGGGACGTCGTCCGGATCCCGCCGGAGCGGCTCGGGCCGCAGCTCGAGACGGTGCTCACGCAGCTCGCGCAGCAGCAGTTCGAGGGGAAGCTCGTCGACGGGCAGAACCTCACCGTGATGATCCGCGGCGTCGAGCCGCAGGGCGAGGGCCACATCATCCACGGCGACGGGGGCGTCTACCAGGAGGTCGAGTACGAGGCCCTCATGTTCCGCCCCGAGATCCAGGAGGTCGTCGAGGGCGCCGTCGTCGAGATCCGCAAGTTCGGCGCGTTCGTCCGGTTCGGCCCGCTCGACGGGCTCCTCCACGTCTCGCAGATCATGGACGACCGGGTGAACATCGACGAGCACAACCAGCGGCTCGTCGGCGTCGAGACGAAGCGCGACCTCAAGGTCGGCTACAAGGTCCGGGCCCGGATCGTCTCGCTGTCGCTCTCCGAGATCTCGCCCCGGGACAGCCGCATCGGGCTCACCATGCGGCAGCCGGGCCTCGGCCGCCTCGAGTGGATCCAGGACGCCCACAAGAAGGTCGAGGAGAAGGGCGGCCGCAAGGGCGGCAAGAAGGACGCCGCGCCCCGGCCGGCCGCGAAGGCGCCGGCGGCGGGAGGCAAGGCGGCGTGATCAGCCTCAAGGCGTGCCGGAGCTGCAGCTCGATCAGCGACCAGAACAAGTGCCCCCGGTGCGGCGGCGAGACGTCTCGCGAGTGGCAGGGCTACCTCGTCGTGATCGACCCCGAGAAGTCGGAGATCGCGCGCAAGATGGGGATCCATGCGAGCGGCCGGTACGCCCTCCGCGTCAAGTGAGGGGCGCGGCCGGCGGGTCCCCGACGGGCTTCGGGCGCGCCTCGCCGAACGGTACGGCCCCGTCCTCTCCGGCGAGGCGGCCGACGCCCGCTTCCGGGGGCTCGGCGTGTTCGCCACGTGCGGCGACCGGGTGACCACCGACGCGATCCGGGTCGGCAACCTCCCGCTCCTCGCCATCGTCGACCTCGCGACGCGCCGCTCGGAGCCGGTCGACGCGAGCGTCTTTAGGCCCCTCGCCGACCGCGGCGTCGTCCGGGTCCGGAACCCGGCGGGGATCCTCACCGACCGGCTCCGCGCCGCGGTCCGCGCGATGGTCTCCGCCGGCGGCGGGCTCGTCGTCGTCGACGGCGAGGAGGACCTCGGCGCCCTCGCCCTCGTGGAGTCGCTCCCGGTCGGGGCGACGGTTATATACGGCATCCCGGGTGAGGGGGCCTCCTTCGTGACCGTCGACGACGCGGCGAAGGAACGGGTACGCGCGCTCATCGACGCGATGGAGGAGGGACCGGTCGGCGATGGAGCTTAGGATCCTGGAGGAGCGGCCGAACCCGCTCCTCGAGCGGACCGAGTACCGGTTCGAGGTGAGCCATCCGGCGGGCGCGACGCCGACGCGCGACGCCGTCCGCACCGAGCTCGCGAAGGTGACGAAGCTCCCGAAGGGGCGGATCATCGTCGAGCGGATGCACGCGAAGTTCGGCACTGCCACCACCGTCGGGCTCGCGGCGGGGTACACCTCCGACGCCGCCCTCCTGAAGGTCGTCCGCGAGCACATCCTCGTCCGGAACGGCCTCAAGGAGAAGGCGCCGGCGCCCGCTCCGGGCGCCGAGGCCGCGGCGGCCCCGGCCGCCCCGGCCGCCCCGGCGAAGGAGGCGTAACCCCCGATGGCGAAGGCGCGGGTGGGCCTCTACAGCGTGAAGGGCGACGCCCTCACGCGGACCCACAAGTCGTGCCCGAAGTGCGGGCCCGGCACGTTCCTCGCCGAGCACGCAGGCCGCCGGTCGTGCGGCCGGTGCGGCTACTCCGAGTCGAAGGGAGCGCCTAAGGCCAAGCCGGCGTCGGCCCCTCCCGTCGCAGCGGCGTAGGACCGTCGCCCCGGACCCGCCCCCGAGCGGGCGATCCCTCAGCCGACGTTGATCGATTGGATCGTGACGGTGTTACTGCTCCCGCTGGGCACGTCGCAGAACGCCCCCGCCGACGCCTGGTCGGCCGGGGAGGAGAAGAACACCTGCGTCGAGACGCCGCAGCCGAGCTGCGCGGTGATCACGTACCGGTGGCCGGCCGTGAACGCGACGGAGAGCGGGGCGAGACGCGAGGAGTTGACCGTCGAGTTCGCGTACGGCGACGAGGAGGCGAACACGTTCGTCGGGAAGAAGCCGGTCGCGGAGCAGATGTACGGGCCCGCGTCCCAGAACGGGATGGTCGTCTTCCCGACGGTGGTCGCGTTCGTCACGTCGTAGACCGAGACCGATTCGAACAGGTAGACCTGGGCCGAGCTCGAGCCGTTGTGGAAGCAGCTCTCCCGGAGCGACGCGTAGCCGCCGGAGAGGTTCAGCACCCCCGTCACGCCGACGGGGAGCGTGCCCGAGAGGTTCGACCGGACGATGTTCGCCTGGAGGGCGAACGTCGCCCACGCGTTGCCGGGGCCGCCGTGCGCGCTCGAGTAGCCGCACAGATACGCGGAGTCAGGCCCCGCGAGCCCCGACGCGCAGACGGAGATGTTCGAGTGGCCGAGGGCGAGCCCGCTGCGGACGAGGTGGCCCGGGCCGACCGGGAGGACGGCCGCCGGGGCGGCGACGGCGGGGAGGAGGACGAGGAGCGCGGCGACCGACGCGGCGGAGAGGCCCGTGGCGAGGGCGAGCCAACGACGGCGGGCCGACGGACGCATGGGACGATCGGCGCCCGAGCGGACGGAGGCGGTTTAGCCCTTTGGCCGGGGCTCGCCCCGGGCGGCCGGACCGAGACGTCGGCCGGGCGCCCCGCCGTCCGGCTAATGCGGCGGGCCGGTCTCGCGCGGTCCGTGGCCCGCCCCGCGACGCGACCGCCGACCCCCCCGCCGGTCGTGCGCGTCGATTGGGACGGCGTCCGGGCGTTCCGGCTGCACCGGCACGCCCTCGACGAGCGGCGCGACCGTCGGTCCCTGACCCGCGTGGTCGGCGCGATGGGAGGCGCGCAGGCGCAACTCCTCACGGCCGCCAAGCTCTCCGTCGCGGCGCGCGTGCGGGACGTCGATCCCGAGACGATCGACCGGGCGCTGTGGCAGGACCGGTCCCTCGTCCGGGCGTGGTGCATGCGACGCACGCTGCACGTCGTGCCGTCCCGGGAGGTCGCCGTGTTCGTCCGCGGGACCGCGGGACGCGCCGAGAAGGAGGTCCGCTGGATGCGATCGCACGGCGTCGCGTCCCGGACCGTCGAAGAGGCGATCGAGGCGACGCTCGCCTCCCTCGACCGTCCGTGCACGCGACGGACCCTCGCCGAGCAGGTCGCGGAACGCCTCGGCGTGCCGGTCGTCTGGGGCCGGGGCGGCGGCTGGGGGTCCGATCGCCGTATCCCCGGCGTCAAGGTCGGGCCGGTCGACTGCCCCGCGTACTACCTCCTCCACCTCGCCGGAGCGCGCGGCGTGCTCGTCTCGGGTCCGACGGTCGAGGGCGAGGCGACGTTCGTCCGCGCCGACGCGTGGGTCCCCCGATGGACGGACCGGACCGTCCCCGACGCCGAGGAGGAGCTCCTTCGGCTCTTCCTGCGAGCCTTCGGTCCGGCGACGCCGCACGACTTCCTCGCCTGGACGAGGCTGCGCCTCGCCGACGTCCGGGCGATCTGGGCAAGGCTCGAAGGGGAGATCGTGCCGGTCGACATCGAGGGGACCCGGGCCTGGTGCCTCGAGGACGACGCCGCCGAGCTGACCTCGGCCCGGCGGACGGGCCTCTCCGTGCGCCTGCTGCCGTACTTCGACTCGTACCTGATGGGGCATCTCGAGCGGGAGCAGACGGTGCCGGCTGCCTGGCGACGCCGCGTTGTCCGGGACCAGGGGTGGATTGCCCCGGTCGTCCTCGTCGACGGCCGGGCCGAAGGTGTTTGGCGTCACCGGGTCTCGCGGACGGGCCTCACCGTCGAGGCGACGCCGTTCGTCCGGTTCGCGCCGTCGACGCGCTCGGCCCTCCGGGAGGAAGCCCGCGCGCTCGGTCGGTTCCTGGGCGCCCGCACGACATCGGTCTCCTTCGTTACGGCTCTTTAGATGAGTTACTGATACCGGACGAAACAGGTTAACACCCTCCGACAGAGAACTCGCCGAACCGGCCTGAAGATCCACCGTCAGTCCCTCAGTCGTAGAGATGGCTCGTGGCGACGAAGGAACGGATCAGCTTGGGCCGGACTCGCATCCGCATGACCGAGAATCGAACGCCTCGTCGGAGCTCGTGGACATCGTGCGGGGCGTAGCTCGCGAGCTCGTGATTCTTCAGGTGGCTCCACCCCCATTCGTCCGGCTTCAGCTCGGCGGAGTAGCCTGGGAAGCGGTGGACCTCGAGCCGAGGCTGAGTGGCCAAGAACGCCCGCACGACCTTCGCTCGGTGGTGGGGTCCGCTATCCCAGAAGACCATGATCGGGCGTCGGCGGACGTGTCGAAGCAGATGGCGAAGGAACGCCACCACCTTCGGGCCGCGGATCGAGCTCTCGTAGACTCGGAAGTAGAGACGGCCCGTCGGTGTCACGCCGCTGATCGCAGAGAACTTCGGCCAGCGGCCCTGGTGGACCAGCACCGGAGTCTGACCCACCGGCGCCCAGGTCTTCCCGAC
>DATJVB010000063.1:0-3531 GCA_035502055.1 Thermoplasmata archaeon
CGGTTTGGCGGGGCGGGGGACCGCGGCCCGCCCGACGGGGCCGGACGGGCCGCGGGGAGACCCGGTCCTAATAAGGGGGGCCGGCTCGACGGACCGTGGCGGGGTCGGCGTCGCCGCGGGGGCTGCGGCGGTTCCGCCTCCGGAACGGGCTCGAGGTGGCGCTCGCGCCGATCCCGGGCGCGACGACGACGAGCGTCTGGGTCTGGTACCGCGTCGGGTCGAAGAACGAGCGGCCCGGCATCACGGGCGCGTCGCATTGGGTCGAGCACATGCTGTTCCTCGGCTCGCCGAAGTACCCGAAGGGGGCGATCGATCGCGCCGTCGTCGAGGTCGGGGGAACGCTGAACGCCTTCACGGACTGCGACTTCACGGCCTACTTTACGACGGTCCCCGCCGAGCATCTGGACGTGCCCCTCGACATCGAGGCGGACCGGATGACCCGGGCGGCGATCGTGCCCGCGGAGGTCGAGCGGGAGCGGACGGTCGTCCGGTCGGAGCGCGAGGGGAACGAGAACTGGCCGGAGTTCCTCGCGGAGGAGGAGCTGTACCACCTCGCCTTCCGGGCCCACCCGTACCGATGGGACCCGCTGGGCCTCCCTGGGGACATCGTCCAGCTCACCCCGGCGGACCTGAAGGCGTACTACCGGCGCTTCTACGGGCCCCGGAACGCCCTCCTCGTGATCGCGGGGGGCTTCGACCCCCGGCGGCTCCGGCCCGACGTCGTTCGCCGATTCGGACGGCTCCCCCCCATCGGGGACGATCCCGTCGTCCGCCAGGACGAGCCGCCCCCGACGGCGGACCGCCGCGCCGCGCTCCGGGGCCCCGGCACCACCCCGTTCCTCGTGATGGGCTGGCGGGCGCCGGCGGTCGACGGCGCGGACGCGCCCGCCGCCATCGTCTTGGATGTCCTCCTGGGCGGCGAATCGCGCCTCTTCTCGCCCGACGGGGGCTGGGGCCGGGCCCGGGACCATCCCGCTTCCGGACTGTACCGCCGGCTCGTCGCCCCGGGCCTCGCGGTCCGGGCCACGAGCGAATACCGGCCCCGGGTCCATCCGGGACTGTTCACGGTCCAGGCGCAGGCCGCCCCCGGCGTCGCCCTCGAGCGGATCGAGGCGGGGATCGCGGCGGCGGTGAAGCGGCTGGTGGACCGCGGGCCGACCGCCGGCGAGCTCGCCGAGGTGCGCGTCAAGATCGCCCAAGGCCGGGCGCTCGCGTACGAGGGCGCGACCCGGACCGGCTTCCGGCTCGGCTACCTCTCGATGCTCGGCCCCCCCGGGCTCGAGGCGACGCTCCTTCGCCGGATCGCGGCGCTTCGACCGAAGGACGTGCACGCGGCAGCCGGCCGGCTGTTCGCCCCGACCGCGCGGTCCACCGTCACCTACCATCCGACCGGAGGCCCTGGTGCCGGCTGAGCGCTCCGCCCCGCAGAGGGTCGAGCGGGAGCTGCTCGACGACGGCCTCCAGGTCGTCCGGCAGGCCGCGCCGGCCGGTGCCCGCAGCGTGGCGATCACCTACCTCGTCCCCGGCGGCTGGGCGTACGATCCCGACGGCGGCGAAGGGACCGCCTTCGCCCTCTGCCGCGCCCTCCTTCTCGGGGCCGGGCCGTGGGACCGGATGCAGCTCGACCGGCGACTCGACCGCCTCGGCGCCGCGCTGACGTCGCGGTGCGATCCCGAATCGGCCGAGCTCACCGTCTGGGGCCCGGAGGAGCGGGCGGAGGAGCTGTTCGACGTCCTCTCGACCGCGGCGTCCGCCCCGCGCCTCGCCCCGGACGACGTGGACCGGGTGCTGGAGGCGCAGCGCGAGCGGCAGCTCCGGGAGGTGACCCAGCCCGGGAGCCGGGCGGATTCCGAGCTGCTCCGGGCGCTGTTCCCCGCCGGGCACCCGTACCGGCTCACGGGGCTGGGGACCGAGCGGACGATCCGGCGGATCACGCCAGAGCGGCTCCGACGGTTCCACCGCGCTCGCTATCCCGCGCGGGGAGCGCGGCTCGTCGTCACGACCCGCCGTCCGATCAGCGAGTGGGTCCGCCGCGCGCGGCGGCGGTGGACGGAGGCGACGGCGGCCGCCGACCCGGCCGCCGCCCCGCCCGCGCCCCGATCGCCCCCCGCCCGCCCGCTCCGCATCGCGCTCCCCGGCCGGACCCAGGTCGAGATCCGGGTCGGCGGACCCAGCGTCCCGCGATCGAGCCCCGCGTACGACGGGGTGTACCTCGCGAACGAGGTCCTCGGGGGACGCTCCCCGATCTGCCGGCTGTTCCAGACCGTGCGCGAACGGGCGGGCCTCGCCTACCACGCGTCGAGCGAGGTGCACGCGATGCGGCTGGGGGGGTACTGGCTCGCCGCCGTGGGGACGGGTCCGGAGCGGGTCGAGCCCACGCTCAAGCTCCTGTTCGACGAGATCGATCGGATCGCGGAGCGGCCGATCCCGTCCGCCGAGCTCGACCGGGTCCGCGAGAGCGCGATCGGCGAGCTGCCGCTCGCCCTCGAAACCACGCTGGGGGCGCACGAGCTCGCGGCCGACATCGCCTACTACGACCTGCCGGACGACTACCTCGAGCGGTGGCCCGATCGGCTCCGGGGCCTCTCGCCCGCGCGGGTCCAGGCCGCGGCCGTCGCCGGCCTCTCGCGGGCGACGGCGGCGACGGTGATCGCGGGCCCGGCCGGCCCCCGCGCGAGCCCCGGCCGCCGATGACTGCCACCGCACAAATACGTATAAATAGGGCGCTCCGATAGGACGGACCGATGCCGGGAAAGGGCCGGGAACTGCGCGAGATGGGCGGCATGCTGCGGAAGAACATCACGATCACCCCCGAGGAGAACGCCTTCCTCGCGCGCCACCCGGAGATCAACCAGAGCGCGCTGTTCCGGCAGATCGTCGAGAGCATGATGCTCGCCGAGCGGGCCCCCCACGTCGCCTCGGTCCAGAACGTCCGGCTCGGGAAGGCGGTCTACCGGAGCGGCGCGATCATGTACCAGCGGACCGAGCGCCGCCGGGCGAGCCCCGACTGAACCGAGGCGGGTCCCCGCGAGGGGGCGCCTCGGTCTCCCGCAGCCATCGCGTGGTCCCGCCCGCGGCGAAGGCGTCCCGGTCCTGGGCGCGCGCGGGAACGAACCCCTCGGCCCCCGGCGTCGCGTTAAGGGCGCGGGCGAGGAGCGCCGGACCGGCCGCGTCGAGCGCGTGCCGGGGGAGGAGGTGCCCAAACGCCCACCGACGGCGCAGCGCGAGGTCCGTGAACCGGGGCGCGTAGTGGCCGCCGCCCACGCCGACCGCGACGCGGTCGCCCGGGTCCGGCTCCAGGTCCCGCAGGACCTCGGCGAGGTGGCGGACCGCGGCGGGGTCGGGGCGGTCGTCGTCGCCGGTCGCGACCTCGACGAAGAACGCCGGTAGCCCGACCGACGGACCGTGGTGCGTCGCCTCGAACGTCGCGGGGAAATCCGCGGGGGCTCCCTCGGCGAGCCGCCGGAGCGCCGACGCCATCAGGCGCGGCGAGGTCGGGACGAGCTCGCCGGGCCGTCCGCCGAGCTCGGC
>DATJVB010000064.1:0-19293 GCA_035502055.1 Thermoplasmata archaeon
TTCCTCACGGAGTTCACCGGCACCATCCTCGACGACCTCCTCGTGACCCGCCTCGACGACCGGGACCCGCACGCCGTCGAGTTCCTCGCGGTCCCGAACGCGGGCCGGGCCGCGAAGGTCGTCGAGATCCTGACCGAGCACCGGGCCCCGGACACCGAGGTCGCGGTCCACAACGACGCCGTCACGATCCTCGCCGTCCAGGGTCCCGGCGCCCGCACCCTCCTCGAGTCGGTCTTCCCGTGGTCGCTCGCCGAGCTCAAGTTCTACCACGCCCGGTTCTTCCCGGACGCGGGCGCCGGTCCGGCGAGCGCGGGGCGCGTCGGCGGGCACCTCGCGGAGGTCGGGGCGGGGTCCCTCCTGGTGAGCCGGACCGGGTACACGGGGGAGCTCGGCTACGAGCTGTTCGTCCCCGGCCCCGCGGCGGACGCCATCGCCGAGCGGATCGTCGCGGCCGGGGCACGGCCGTGCGGCCTCGGCGCGCGCGACACCCTTAGGCTCGAGAAGGGGTACCTTCTCTCGGGGCAGGAGTTCAACCGGGACCGGACGCCGCTCGAGGCGGGGCAGGAGCGGTTCGTCGACTTCGACCACCCGTTCGTCGGGCGCGAGGTCCTCGAGGCGCAGCGGCGCGACGGGCCCGCGGTCCGCCTCGTCGGCCTCACGGTCGACGCGCCGGGCGCGATCCCCCGGCACGGGACGCCGATCCGGCACGGCGACGCGGTCGTCGCCCACGCGACGAGCGGCGGCCTCTCGCCGACCTTGGGCCACGGGATCGCGCTCGCGTACCTGCCGGCGCCGCTCCAGGCGGTCGGCACGCGGCTTTCGGCCGAGATCCGGGGCCGGGAGGTCCCGGCGGTCGTCACCGCCCTGCCGTTCCTGCCGGCGCCGTCGGGCCGTCGTCCCTATACCCCCGTCGCCCCGTAACCGGGCATGGACGGGGCCCGGCCGCCGTTCATCGGCCGGCTCGCGACCGTCGACGCCCTCCAGCGCCGCGGCGACGCGGCGGCGACGGGCCGCGGCGGGCTCACGCTCGTCGTCGGCGACGGCGGGGTGGGGAAGAGCCTCCTCCTGGACCGGTGCGCCGGCGAGGCCCGCCGCCGGGGCCTCAAGGTGCTCCAGGGGCGCGCGGAGGGCGGAGACGCGGGCCCGCCGTTCCTGGTCCTCCGCCGCGCCCTCGAGAGCCTCCGCCCCGACGACGAGACGGCGCTCCCCGGCGACCGCGCCCCGCTCGCGTTCGCCGCGACGGGGTCGGCGGCCCCGGCGCTCCTCGGCTTCGCCGCGGGCGCCGCCGCGGACGATCCCGGCAGCCGGGCGGTGGAGAGCCGCCTCCTCGAGGTGCTCGGCGAGCCCGTCGGCCGCTCGCCCGGGGGGACCGGCGGCCGCGCCGCGACGCTCGCGGCGGAGTTCCTCGAGCTCGCGGACCGGGCGCCGACCGCGCTCCTCCTCGACGACCTCCACCTCGCCGACGCGCCGTCGCTCGAAGCGCTCCTCGAGATCGCCCCGCGGCTGTCGCGGCACCCCCTCTGGATCGTCGCCACCCTCCTTCCGTTCGAGGCCCTCGACGACGACCGGCGGAGCCGGCTCGAGTCGATCGCCACCGCCGCCGACGCGGAGACGGTCGCGCTCGGACCGTTCACCGCGGCCGACGTCGCGGCGTACGTCCGGGCCGTCCACCCGGAGCTCCCGGTCGACGACGCCGCGACGACCCGGTGGCTGAGCCAGAGCGGCGGCAACCCGTCGTTCCTCGAGCGGATCCTCGGCGTCGAGACCCGCGGCGGGGCGCCCGAGGCGGCCGGCGAGCCGGGCCGGGAGGGGCCGGCCGAGTTCGTCCGCCGGCAGCTCGCGGGGGTGACGGAGGAGGAGCGCCGGGTCCTCGCCGTCGCGGCGATCCTCGGCCGGTCGTTCCCGTTCGCCCTCCTCGTCCGGGCGGCCGGCGCCGAGGAGGAGCGGCTCGCGGAGACGGTCCAGCGCCTCGTCGACCGCGGGCTCCTCCGGGAGACCGCCGACGAGCGCGTCGAGTTCCCGAGCGAGGCGATCCGCACCACGCTCGACGCGAGCCTGACCGAGGCGCACCGGCGGCTCCTCCACCGGCGCGCGGCGGCGGGTCTCAGCGCCCTCGGCCCCGAGAACGAGTCCGCCGTCTACGCCCTCGCCCGCCACTACCACCTGGGCAAGGTCGACGACCGGGCGGTGCTGTACAACCGGCGCGCGGGGGAGCTCGCGGCGAACGCGGCCGCGCCGGGCGTCGCCCGCCTCCATTTCGAGCGGGCGCTCGAGAGCGCCCGGCGGATCGATCCCCACGGCGCGACGACCCTCGAGCTCGAGCTCGAGCTCGCGCTCCAGCTGGACCGGTTGGGCGAGCTCGCGGCGGCGGAGAAGCTCCTCGCCTCCGCGCGCGACGAGTTCGCGGACCGCCCGGGGATCCCGGCCGGCCACAAGACGCTCCTCGCGATCTACCTCGCGCGGATCGTGAGCGACCAGGGCCGGTGGGACGAGGCGGACCGGCTCACCGAGGAGCTCCTCCGGACGGGCCCCGCGCTCACCGACTACGGCGAGCTCGCGATCCACCGGCTCCGGGGGGAGATGCGCTACTTCCAGGGCCGGTACGACGAGTCGCTCCACCACCACGACGCCGCCCTCGCGATCGCCCGGACGATGCGGAACGACCGGGAGGTCGCCCGCGAGATGGTCCGGCGCGCGAACGTCCTCGGCATGATCCCGGGCCGGCTCGACGAGGCGATCGAGGCGTACCGGTTCGGGAGCGACGCGCTGAAGGCGCTCGGCGACCCGGCCGAGGCGGGGTACGCGCTCCTCTACCTCGGCGTCGTCCTCGCCCAGCACGGCCGCCTCGCGGAGTCGCTCGCGCAGCTCACCGAGTCGGCCCGCCTCGCCGAGGCGGCGCGGGACCCCCGTCGGCTCGGCTGGGCCCTCTTCAACGCCGCCGACGTGGAGCGGGAGATGGGGGAGATCGACCGGGCCCGGGAGTCGAACCGCCGGGCGCGGGAGATCCTCGGCCACGTCGGTGACCGGATGGGCCTCCTCGAGACCCACATCGTCGAGGGGAAGATCGACCTCGCCGACGGCGCCCTCGACGCGGCCGAGCTCGAGCTCCTCGAGGCGTACCGGCTCGTCCGGGACCTCGGCACCCCGGCCGACGAGCTCGAGGTGATCCTGCGCCTCGCGGAGCTCGCCGAGCGGCGGGGCGACCGCGCCTCGGCCCGGTCCCGGCTCGGCGAGCTCGCCGGCCGGGACGTCCCCCGTCTCCGACCGGACCTCGTGCCGGACCTCGACCGCCTCGCCCGCCGGATCGCCCCCGGGGAGGGGGGGACCGCCGACGCCGCCGCGCCGTAGCGCCGCGCGGGCGCTCGCCGCCGACGCGGCCCGCGCCCTCGCGGAGGACCGGGCGGACCGCGACGAGACCGGCCGGCGGGTCGTGCCGAGCCGGCTCCGCGCCCGCGCGCGGCTCGTCGCCCAGGCGCCGGGGGTCGTCGCCGGGATCGGCGCCGCCCGGGCGGTCGCGCGCCGGGCGGGGCTGTCGGTCCGGGCGAGCGTCGCCGACGGCGCGCCCGTCCGGCGCGGCACCGTCGTCCTCGAGGTCGAGGGCCCGGCGCGCCGGCTCCTCGCCGCGGAGCGGACGATGCTCAACTACCTCATGCACCTCTCCGGGATCGCGACGGCGACGCGGCGCGCCGTCCGGGCGGCGGGGCCGGGACTCCGCGTCCTCGCGACCCGGAAGACGCTCCCCGGACTGAGGGACCTCGAGAAGGCGGCCGTCGTGACGGGGGGCGGCGGACCGCACCGGCGGGACCTCGCGGAAGGGGTGCTCGTGAAGTCGACGCACGCCCGGCTCGTCGGCTTCGACGTGGCGGTCGCCCGCGCGCTCGCCCGGGGACCCCGCGCGGTGCCCGTCGCGATCGAGGTCCGGTCCGCCTCCGAGGCGGTCCGGGCCGCCCGGGCGGGGGCGGTCCGGCTCCTGATCGACAACGCGGGACCCGCCCGGGCCCGCCGGATAATCCGCGCCCTCGCGGCGGCCGGACTGCGCGCGGGGCGGTGGATC
Organism: Thermoplasmata archaeon; assembly: GCA_035502055.1. Lineage (GTDB taxonomy): Archaea > Thermoplasmatota > Thermoplasmata > Lutacidiplasmatales > UBA184 > Lutacidiplasma. The sequence continues at coordinate 4,055 of DATJVB010000064.1, forward strand.
GAGGTCTCGGGAGGGATCCGCCCCGAGAACGTCGGTCGCTACCGCGACGTCGGCGCCGATGCGGCGAGCCTCGGGAGCCTCACCCACTCTGCGCGGGCGCTCCCGTTCCACCTCGTCCTCGTCGGTCCCGACGGCCGGCGGGCCCGCCGCCCGCGTTAAGTGCCCCCGCCCGCTCGTACGTACGGGAGGGGCCGATGTCGCTCGAGGCGGAGGTGCGGCGGCTCAAGGAGGAGCGCGACGCGGTCCTCCTGGCGCACAACTACCAGCGGGCCGAGGTCCAGGACGTCGCCGACTTCGTCGGCGACTCCCTCTACCTCTCCCGGAAGGCCCTCGACGCCGACCGGTCGGTGATCTGCTTCGCCGGCGTCCGGTTCATGGCCGAGACCGCGAAGATCCTGAACCCGGGGAAGACGGTGCTCCTGCCCGACCTCGCCGCCGGCTGCGGCCTCGCCGACGCGATCACCGCGGAGCAGCTGCGCGCGTGGAAGGCGGACCACCCGGGCGCGGTCGTCGTGGCGTACATCAACACGAGCGCCGACGTGAAGGCGGAGGCGGACCTCTGCTGCACGAGTTCGAACGCGGTCAAGATCGTGAGCCAGGTCCCGGCGGACCGGGAGATCCTGTTCCTCCCGGACATGTTCCTCGGCGAGTACGTCCGCCGGAAGACCGGCCGCCGGATGCACCTGTGGGTCGGCGACTGCCCGGTCCACGCGAAGCTCCGGCCGGAGACGCTCGCCGAGGCCCGGGCCGCCCATCCGGGCGCCGAGGTCCTCGCCCACCCGGAGTGCGGCTGCTCGACCGCGGTGCTCCCGGACGTCGACCGGGTGCTGTCGACGGACGGCATGATCCGGTTCGCGGAGGAGACCCGGGCCCCCGAGGTGCTCGTCGCGACCGAGATCGGCATCCTCCACCGGATGCGTCGGCTCAATCCGACGACCCAGTTCACGCCGATCAGCGAGGGGGCGATCTGCCCGTACATGAAGCAGATCGACCTCGCCGACGTCCGGGACTCGCTCGCGAAGCGCCAGTACGTGATCGACGTGCCCGCGCCGACCGCGGAGCGGGCCCGCCGGGCCCTCGAGCGGATGGTGGCGGCGTAGGAGAACCCGCCCGCGCCGGGGGACCGGGCCCGGCGGCCCCTACGGGACGATCGGGGCGAACCCGCTCGCCCAGTACTCCCAGGCGGCGGCGAGGAGGACGACGCCGACCAGGAGGACGAGCCCGATCGCGGTCCACGACGGCTTCGTCGTGAGGTAGAAGCCGATCGACAGGGGGTTGAGCCGGGTCGACAGGAACGAGAGGGACGTGAGGAAGAGGAACCCGCCGAGGAGCGCCGGTATGACGACCGTGTACGCCCCGAACAGGAGCCCCAAGAACAGGAAGACGACGGCGATCGGGATCGCGGCGTGGGACCGGCGCGCGATGCGGGTGGGCTCGTCCGCCCGGTGCCGGGGCTTCGCCACGCGACACCGTCGCGGGCTCGTCCCTTAAGAACCGTTCCTTCGAGCCGCACGGCGGCACGCCCCGCCCGGGCCGGAAGGTACATACCCCCTAGGTCGATGTCGTCGCCGGGACGCCGGGGCGCCTCCCCCCCGGCTCCGGTGCATCGTGCCCCCACCGACCCCGCTACGGTCCGCGAAGGGGATCGCGATCGCCTTCGGGGGCCTCGGGGGCGGCATCCTGATCGCGCTCGGCACCGCCGCCCTCCTCGGGACCGGGGACGTCACCCTGCCGCTCGTCGTCGTCGGCGGGGTCCTCCTCGCGCTCGCGGCGGCGATCGCCGTCCGCCGCGAGCCGTTGGGGCCGGCCGTGCCGGCCCCCGAGCCCGACGCGCCGGCGGCCGCGACCCCGCCCGCCGGGGGACCGGCGGCTCCCCCGACGGCGTCCGGGTCGGCGCGCCGCCCGCCGGCGACGCCGTCGGGGCGACCCGTGCCCGCGGCCCCCGCCCTGATCGCCGGCCGGCTCCCGTCGACGTCGATCCCGGGGGCGTACCTCGCCGCCATCGACCCGCTCGCCTCCTCCGGCCCCGACGCGGGCCCGGGCGACGGGCCGGCGCCGATCGCGGCCGCCCTGCCGTTCGCGGCGATGGCCCGTCCGCCGATGGGGCCCGGCGGCGGGACGGAGAACGCCGACGAGGCGGGGCTCCTCCTCGACGTCGAGCTCGCCCGCCTCCGCGCCCGACTCCGGGACGTGGACGAGGGCCCGTCCGCCCCGCCGGCGCCCTCGGCCGGCCCGCGGCTCTCGGTCTCGGGCGCCGCGCGCACGCCGCCCGCGGGGCTCGCGCTCCCCCCGACGCCCCTTGCCTCGCCGGCGTCGCCTACGGTCGCCCGGTGCGCGGAATGCGGCGAGAACCCCGTGGACGGGTCCGGGGCCGGTCGGTGCCCGCGGTGCGGCCGCGGGCTCTGCGACGGATGGCGCGCGACCGTCTCGGCCCGGCCGCCCGGGCTCTGCGCCGACTGCCGGCAGGCGGTCGCGCGGGCCGCCCCCGCCGCTACGACGGCCGCCGGCGCCGCGGCGGACGCGCCGGGGCCGGGCGCCGGGCCGCCCGGCTGGTGGGATCCCGACGGTTGATCACCGACTCCGTTTGCGCCCACCCCCGGCGGGCGAGCCCGAGCGCGAGCTCGATCGCCTCGAGCGGGTCCGAGGGGGAGCCGACACCGGCGCTCACGTGGAGGCGGGCGCCCGCGTCGACCGCCGCGCGCACGGCGGCCGCGTCGAGCCCGTCGATCTCGGGCCGGGGGGTCACGTCGAGGGCGGCCCCGGTCTCGGCGGCCCAGCCCGCCCACGCGGCGAGCGACGCGTGGCGGGTGGCGGCGGGCAGGTGAGCGAGGAGCACCGGCGCCCCGTCCGGGACGGCGGCGGGAGGGGCCGGGGCGTCCTGCGCCGACGCGATCCACGGCGCGTCCCCGGGGACGGGCGGGGACCCGACCGGACGCTCCGCCATCCGGTGCGCCGCGGCCCGGTCGTCGGCCGGGCGCGCCCGCTCCGCGACCGCCGCCGCGAGCGGTCCGTCGTCCGGTCCGTCGACGACGATGCCGACCCACAGCAACCCGGTCGCGCGGGCCGACCGGAGGAGCCGGTCGAGCTCCGGCCCGGTCGTGGTCGCGGGGAGGTGGAGATGGAGGTCCCCGGTCAGGTCGCCCCGGTCGACGAGCCGCGGGAGCGTGCCGGCGGCCGCCGCATCGATCTCGCCCCGGTCCTCCCGGATCTCGGGCGGGATCCACGGGAGGCCGAGCGCGGCGTACACCTCCTCCTCCGTCGCCCAGGCGACGCGCTCCTCCCCGCGGAAGACGCCGTACTCGTTCACCTTGAGACCCTGGTCCCGGGCGCGGGTCCGGAGCCGAACGTTGTGGTCCTTCGACCCCGTGAAGTACTGGAGCGCCGCCCCGAACGCCTCTGGGGCGACGACGCGCAGGTCGACCTGGACGGTCCCGTCGACGACGACGGTCGACTTGGTCGGGCCCCGGAGGGTGACGGCGGTGACCCCCGCGAGATGCCCGAACGCCTCGAGCACCGGCTCCGGGTCCCGGGTCGTCGCGAGGAGGTCGAGGTCGCCGACGGTCTCCCGGCGGCGCCGAAGGCTGCCGGCGATCTCGATCCGGTCGATGGACGCGGCCGACCGGAGTCCGTCGACGAGCCGGCGGGCGATCCCCCAGGCGTCGCGCAGCGGCGTCCGGGCCCCCCCGCCCGGCGCCCCCGCCTTGAGCGCCGCCGCGAGCTGCTCGATCTTCCGGGCGCCGAACCCCTTCGCGCCCGCGAACCGGCCGCCGGCGAGCGCGGCCCCGAGCTCCGCCGGCCCCTCGATGCCGAACTCGGTCCAGAACCGCCGGGCCGTCTTCGGACCGACGCCGGGAAGCCGCATCACCTCGAGGAGCCCGCCGGGGAGCTCCGTCTTCAGCCGGTCGAGGTAGCGGATCGTCCCGGTCCGGAGGAACTCCTCCGCCTTGTCGGCGATCGCCTCCCCGACACCCGGAAGCTCGGTGAGCCCCCCGCGGGCGGAGACCGTCCGCACGTCCTCGGCGAGGGTCTCGATCGTGCGCGCCGCGCGCCGGTACGCCTCGGGCTTGAACCGCTCCCCCGCGAGGTCGAGGAGGTCGGCGATCGTGCGCAGCGCCTCCGCGAGCTCCGCGTTCGCGCTCACGGGCGCTGCCCCCCGCCCGCATCGATCCACGTCCGCTCGGCGACGTCCTCGAAGCCGAGCCGGTGGTACAGCCGCACCGCCGGGACGTTGTCGGCGCGGACGTAGAGGGCCGTCCGGGCGCCGGTCGTCTCCGCGACGCGCGCGACGGCCGCCGTCACCGCGGCGCCGATCCCCCGCCCCCGCCGGCCCTCGGCGACGAGGACGCCGCTCACGATCCAGACGGCCGGGAGCCGCACGGCCGCCCGGGCGACGCCGACCAGCCGGTCCCCGTCGAACGCCCCCCAGACCGTCGGCTCGGCGATCGAGAGACGCGCCGGATCGACGTCCCGGTACCCCCGGGCGATCTCGTGCGGCTCCTCCATGCCGAACCGGCGGAGCGCCGCCGCGTCGGCGGCGCCGAGCGGCCGGACCGGGCACGCCGGGGCGGGGAGGGGGCGACTCGCGTCCCGCGCGAGGATTCGGACCGGGAACCGGTCCACCGGTCCGCGGCGGCGCTCGACCTCGAGCCCGAGGGTCGGCGGGACGACGGCCACCATCGGCCGGGGCGGGAGCGCGTCCAGGAGCGGTGTGGCGCCGGGATCGCCGACCCAGTGCACGATCGGCCGGTCCGGCGCCCCGCGCCAGATGAGGAGGTACGCGGTCGGCACGCCGCCGGACCGGTGCACGCGGAACTCGACGCGCGTCGCCTCGTGGTCCAGGTCCCAGAGCGCGTAGGCGTGGCCGATCGGATCGTGCCGGGCCTGGTCCTCGAGCCAGCGGCGGTCGATCCCCGCCTCGACGACCCCCCCGCGGGTCACGCGGGCCGGACGCCCGGGCGCCTACTTACGGACCGCGCCCGCGCCGCGCCGGCAACCCTTAACGGGACGACGGTGCTCGAACGCCGTGGCCCGGGCGCACCGGCCGACGGAATCGTTCGGGGAGCACTTGGCCGCGCTGTACGCGGCGTTCCCGTTCGACCGGTCCCTCGCCGCCGACCCGGTCGCCCTCGTGCGGCCGTACGCGGACCGCCCCCGGGCGGCGGAGATCGCCGGGCTCCTCGCCGCGACGATCGCGGTCGGCAACACGACGTCGATCCGGCGGGCGTTCCGCGACGTCGAGGACCGGGTCGCCGGAGACCTCGCCGGATGGGTCGACGGCGCCGACGGGGGCCGCCCGACGGACCGTCTTAGATCGTTCCGCCACCGGTGGATCCGCGGCGAGCAGCTCGACTACCTCGCCGGGACCCTCCGGCGGATCTACGGCTCGTACGACTCGCTCGAGTCCGTGTTCCTCGAGGGGCACTCTTCCGCTGGGTTCCCGGCGGGGCTCGACCGGCTCGCGCGGGAGTTCCGCGCCGGCCCCTCGGGCGGCGCCCCCGCTCCCCGCGGCTACGCCCGCCTGTTCCCGACGCCGCTCGCCCGCCCGGCGAGCCCCTGCAAGCGGATGACGCTGTACCTGCGCTGGATGGTCCGGCCCGGGTATCCCGACCTCGGCCTCTGGCGGCGGGTGCCGACGGGCGAGCTCCGCATCCCGCTCGACCAGCACGTCTACTGGATCGCCTACCACCTGGGGCTCACCCGCCGCCGGAGCCGGTCGTGGGCGACGGTCGAGGAGGTGACGGAGTCGCTCCGCCGGATCGATCCGGTCGATCCGATCCGCTTCGACTTCGTCCTCTGCCACACGGGCGTGAGCGGCGACTGCCCGAAGCGCCGGACCGAGTCGATCTGCGGCCGCTGCCTCGTCCGGCCCGACTGTCTCCTCTGGCGCCCGTCCGCCCGGAGGACCGCGTCGTGACCGAGGTCCTGGGCGTCGACCCCGGGCTCCTCGCCCGCTTCCGCGCCGCCCACGCCACGATCCGCTGGCGGGACGCGCCGCGGGCGCGGCGGCGCCCCGCGCCGCCGGGCGGGGTGCGGATCGCCCACCTCCACGACGAGGAGGCCCGGGTCGTCACCCTGGACGCCGGCGCCGACGGGACGACCCTCCAGACCGACTCCGGGCCCGTGGGCGCCCTCGTGCTCCTCATCGAGGTCGAGCGGCGCGGCACGCCGGTCGACCTCCGCGCCCGGGAGGCGGCGGAGCTCCCGGGGTTCCCCCAGGGCGCCCTCGAGGCCCGCTGGGGCGGCCCCCGGCCCGCGGCCCCGGGCGGGATCGGCTACGCCGACCTCGTCGCCCTCGCGCGGTACGCCCTCGCCTGAGGGGCGGTGTCGGCGACGGCGCGGGCGCTCCGGTAGAGCGCCGGCAGCGCGTCCGCGAACCCGGTCCACCGGTGGAACCCGGGGGCGAGGCCCCAGGCGCCGTCGCCGGGCGGGGTGTGCGACGCGGGCCAGACGCGCGCGAGCCCCGTGAACCGCGCCGCGGCGGCGCCCGCGGCCCACGCGGCGAGGACGTCGCCGGCCTCGTCGCCGACGTGGAGCGTCGCGGCGGTCCGCACGCCGAGGGCGCGGGCCGCGGTCCGGATCGGCCGAGGGTGCGGCTTCGCGTCGCCGAGCTCGGAGGAGAGGACGATCGTCTCCGCCCGCGCGGCGAGCCCGGTCCGCTCGAGGAGGTCGCGGATCGGCGGGCTCGGCTCGAACAGGACGTTCGACACGAGGCCGACCCGGACGCCGTCCGCGCGGAGCCGGTCGAGCGCCCCGAGGGCGCCCGGGGCGACGCCGATGCGGGCCGCGCGGACCGCCTCCCCGAGCCCGGCCTCGACGGCCGCGCGCGCGACCCGGCGGCCGGCGGCCTCGCTCGCCCACTCGACCTGCCGGGGGAGCGGGAACGCCCGGCCGGCCCGCTCGCGGCGGTGCGCCTCCCGGTACAGCCGGACCAGGAGCCGGTCCGCCGCCGGGCCGACGACGCCGGCGGCGCGGAGCGCGGCGCGCCACGGCCGGTCCCGGGCCGCCTCGTACGCGGCGCGGGCCCGGGGCGACTGGTAAAGGAGGGTGTACCAGACGTCGAACGTGACGGCCCGGGGGCCGTCCCGGCTCACGGCCGCCATCGCCGGCCCGGCCGGCCGGTACGCAGCCCGCTGCGCTCGTACAGCCCGATCGTCCGCTCGAAGATCTCCCGGTGCCGGGCGTGCGCCAGGTCGACGTGGCACCGCCGGGCGGTGATCGCGCCCGCGGCGCCCATCCGTTCGGCGCGGTCCGGCCGGTCGAGGGCCTCCACGATCTGGTCGGCGAGCGCCTGGACGCGGCCGGGCGGCGTCGTGAAGCCGTTCACCCCGTCCATGACGAGCTCCGCGACCCCGGCGCCGCGGCTCACGATGATCGGCCGGCCGTGCGTCCACGCCTCGATCGCGACCAGGCCGAACCCCTCCCACGGCGCGGGATGGACGAAGACGTCGGCGGCGGCGTACGCGGCGGCGAGCTCCCGGTTCGACACCACGCCGGTGAAGACGACCTCCCGGCCGAGCCCGAGGGTCTTCACGCGGCGCTCGAGGTACCGCCGCCAGTCGCGCGCCTTCGACGAGCCCAAGCCTCCCGCCTTCGTCGAGAAGCTCGTCCCGCCGACGATGACGAGCCGGACCGTCGGATGATGCCGGCGAACGCGCGGGAGGGCGGCGATGAGGAGGTCCTGGCGCTTCGTGGGGTCCATCCGGCCGACGGTGAGGATGATCGGTCCCTCGCCGAGGCCGTGGGCGTCGGCGAACGCCCGCAGCTCGCCGGGCGTCGCCCGGGGGATCTCGGCCGGGTCGATGTACGGGTACATCTGGAACGCCCGGCCGTTGAAGCCGACCTGGATGAGCTCCTCGAGGCCGCGCTGCGTCGAGACGATGATCCCGTCGAACCCCTCCATCGCCTTGAGGAAGAACCGGGAGACCGGCTCCGGGTAGCCGCGAAAGTCGAGCGGGATGTGCCAGCGCAGAAGGGCCGGCGCCGCCGGCCCGATGAGGCCGCCGACGAGGACCTGCTGGAAGTCGTTCACGTAGAACAGATCGTGCCGTTCGACCTCGCCCAGGAGCTTCATCGCCGACCGCTGGCTGTAGTCGACGAAGCCGCGGAAGTCGTCGAGCGACGGCACGAGGCCCCGGGGCCCGTGGAACGACCGCCAGATCGCCTCCTTGAACCGGTTGTACCGCTTGCGGGCCTGCTCCGACAGCTGGACCGTGTCGAGGATGTACCCCTCGTCCGTCGTGATCGACTCCGGGATGCCGGGGGCGCCGAGGGCGATCCACCGCGCGGGGCGGCGGATCCACCGGTCGAGGCCGGTTCGGAGGAGCGCCCGCATCATCGGGACGACGCCCCCGAGCTGCGGCTCGTAGTCCCGGCCGAGCCGCCAGACGCCCGACGGCGGCGGCTGGCCCGCCCGGGGGCTCACGGGCGGTGTCTGGGAGTTGATCGCGACGTCGATGCGCGGCAAGAGCGGCCGCTCCTCCGGCGGCGCGCCGCGCCCCGTCCGGGACGCGTCCCCCGCCGGCCGGCGGGGATAGGCGCCGTCCTACTTGATGTGCGCGGGCGGCGCGCTCACGAGCAGCCGCTCGTCGCGCCGCAGACGGTGCACGCGTAGCAGGTGCCGGACCGCACCATGATGCCGCCGCACGTCGAGCACGACGGCGCGTCCTCGCTCGCCCACGACGCCTTCCCCGCGCCCGGCGCGAACGCGTCGAGCGGCCGGGTCTCGAACTTCACCGTCGCCGCCGCCGGGACCGGCTTCGCGGCGGGCGCGTCGTGCCCGTTGCCGTTCCCGTCCGACGACTCGAGGCCGATCGCGCGGCGCTGCTCCTCGGTGAGGAACTCGAGGGCGAGCCACCGGGCGACGTAGTCGGGGATCGACTTCGCGAAGCGGATCTTGGGGTTGTTCGTCGCCCCCGCCGGCTCGAACCGGAGGTGGGCGAGCTTCCGCACGAGGTCCTTGAGCGGCACGCCGTGCTGGAGCGCCATCGACATCGAGATCCCGAGCGAATCCATGAGGCCGTTGACCGTCGACCCCTCCTTCGTCACGCGGAAGAAGATCTCCCCGGGCCGGCCGTCGGGGTACAGCCCGACGGTCACGTAGCCGTCGTGGCCGCCGACCTGGAAGTGGTGCGTGAGCGCCTTCCGCTCGTCGGGGAGGCGCTCCCGTACCGGCCCGCGGACGGGCGCCGTCGCGGCCGCCTTCCCCTTCCCGGTCTCGTACGGCTGGCTCGCCTTGCAGCCGTCCCGGTACAGCGCGACCGACTTGATGCCGAGCCGCCACGCCTCGAGGTAGATCCGCTCGATGTCCTCGACCGTCGCGTCGTGGGGGAGGTTGATCGTCTTCGACGCGCCGCCCGAGAGGAACGGCTGGACCGCGCCGAGCATCTTGAGGTGCCCCATCGGCGGGATCGTCCGCGTCGCCCCGGCCGGGGCGAGCGCGGTGTCGAACACCGCGACGTGCGCGGCGGCGAGGCCGGGCGCCGACTCCGCGGAGCCGGTCGACTCGATGTGCCGCTGGATCGCGGCCGCCGCCTCCGGGGCGTAGCCCAGGCTCGCGAGCGCCTCGCCGACGCTCCGGTTCACGAGGCGCATCGTGCCGCCGCCGACCAGGTTCTTCGTCTTGACGAGGGACAGCTCCGGCTCGAGCCCGAGGGTGTCGCATCCCATCAGGAGCCCGATCGTGCCGGTCGGCGCGATGACGGAGATCTGCGCGTTGCGGTACCCCCACAGCTCGCCGCCGCGGACGGTGTCGCGCCACCGCTCGACGGCCGCCTTCACGAGGGGCGTCGTCCGCGGGTCCGCCGCGGCGATCCGCTCGGCGGCCTGGCCGTGCTTCTGCATCACGCGCAGCATCGGGGCCCGGTTCTTCTCGAACCCGGGGAACGGCCCCATCCGCCGCGCGATCTCGGCGGAGGTGTGGTACCCCTCGGCCGACAGGAACGCGCTCACGCCGGCGGCGAGGGCCCGGCCCTCGTCGGAGTCGTACGCGAGCCCGAAGTGCATGAGGAGCGCCCCCAGGTTCGCGTACCCGAGCCCCAGTGGCCGGAAGTCGTGGGAGTTCTGGGCGATCGGCGCCGTCGGGTAGCTCGACGCGTCGACGACGATCTCCATCGCGAGGATCATCGTCCGGATCGCGTCGCGGAACAGCTCGATGTCGAACGCGCCCTTCGCGTCCAGGAACTGGAGGAGGTTGATCGACGCGAGGTTGCACGCCGTGTCGTCGAGGAACAGGTACTCGCTGCACGGGTTCGACGCGTTGATCCGGCCGCTCATCGGCGACGTGTGCCAGTCGTTGGTGACGTCGTCGAACTGCACGCCGGGATCGCCGCACCGCCACGCGGCGTAGGCGAGCTTCCGCCACAGGTCGCGCGCCCGGTACGTCTGGGCGACGGAGTGATCGGTCCGGTTGTAGGTCTTCCACTCGCCGTCCTTCACGACGGCGTCCATGAACGCGTCCGGGATGCGCACCGAGTGGTTCGCGTTCTGGTAGGCGATCGACGCGTACGCCGAGTCGGCGTCGGTCCCGTCGAAGTTCGAGGAGTACCCCTCGCGGATGAGCGCGAGCGCCTTGTCCTCCTCCCGGACCTTGCACTCGATGAAGTCGACGATGTCGGGGTGGTCCAGGTTGAGGATCACCATCTTCGCCGCGCGGCGCGTCGTCCCGCCGGACTTGATGACCCCCGCGAGGGCGTCGAACGCGCGCATGAACGAGACCGGCCCGGAGGCGATCCCGCCGCCGGAGAGCCGCTCGCGGCTCCCCCGGAGCGCCGAGAGGTTGGAGCCCGTCCCGCTGCCGCCCTTGAACAGCCGCCCCTCGCTCGTCGCGAGCGCGAGGATCGAGTCCATGTCGTCGGAGACCGACTGGATGAAGCACGCGGAGCACTGCGGGGGGTCCCGCACTCCGACGTTGAACCAGACGGGGCTGTTGAACGCCGCCATCTGGTGGACCATGAGGTAGGTGAGGCTCTCCTCGAGCCGGGTCGCCTCGTCGGCGGTGTCGTAGTAGCCGAGCTCGAGCCCGCGCTGGGCGATCCAGTGGCAGACGCGCCGGATCATCCCGTCGACGCCCGTCTCCCGGTGCCCCTGGATGACGCGGAAGTACTTCGACGCCGCGATGTTGATCGAGTTGTCCGACCACGGCGCCGGGGCGCGGATGCCCTTGAGCTCGAAGATGACGCGGCCCTCCGCGTTCTTGATCACCGAGTCGTGGGTCTTCCAGTCGATCGTGTCGAACGCCGTCTTCTCCCGCGGGACGAGCCGGGGGACCGGGATCGGCTCCCGTTCGAGGCGGCTCGCGGGTCGGGCGGCGGCGTCGGGCGCGGGGGCCCGCTTCCTTGCTACGGCCATGATGATCTGTTGCTCCGTGGAGGGGACCGGGGCCGGGTCGGGGTCGGATCCCTGGATCGCACTATCGGCCGGGGACCCTACTCTCGGTTCCCGTCAGTCGAGGAAACGCCGCCGGCGAGGCGACGTTGCCTGCGTGTTCGGACCGAGGATTTCCGCCGGCGCGATGACGACCACCCGTCGTGAACCCTCCGAGGCGTCCGGACACCGGCCCGGTATATGTCAGGTTGGTTCCGCCCGCGCACGTACGGCCGTTCCGGGCGGCCGGTCGGGCGCCGGGAGGGGGATCGGCAGGAGCCGCATGCTGCACGGCATCGTGACGCCGCACTCCCCGCAGAACAGCCCGTCCTCGGCGACCCAGAGCGACTCCCCGCACCGGTCGCACCGACCCGGGTCGTCCGTGTCCCAGCGGCAGACCATGCGACGACGTAGTCCGGCGAGGGGAAGAAGGCGACGCGCGAGCGGAGGGCTGCGCGGAAATCGGGCGGCCCCCGAGGGGGCCGCCCCGGTCGAGACGAAACCGCGTTAGGCGTTCTTCATCCGAGCCCGGGAGATGAACCCCTTCTTGTCGAGGAAATACATGTACCCGTCCTGGCGGGTGATCTTCTCTGTCCCGACCTTCGCCTTGCGGCCGCTCTTGTTGAGCTTGGTCGGCGTCTTCCACAGGTAACCATCCTTGCCCAGGTAGTACAGGTATCCCTTCTCTCGCTTGATCTGCTCCTTTCCGACTTTCTCCGCCATGGGTGGGCGACCTCACCGCCGAGGAAGAAACCCCTCCTATTTGAACATAGGGTCGCATTCACCTCGAAGAAACCGGTTTTCCCTGACGAGAAACGAACGCCGGGATCGCCCCGATCCGGTACGGGATCCGGTCGACGGACGGGAGATCGAAGGCGACGAAGTCGGCCCGCCGGCCGGCGGCGATCCGCCCCACCGTGTCGGCGAGCCCGCTCGCGTGCGCCGCGTTGACGGTCGCGGCGCAGATCGCCTCCGCCGGCGTGAGCCGGGCGCCGTAGACGGCGTGGGCGAGGACGAGCGGCATCGACTCGACCCACGAGTTCGGCGAGAGGTCGGTCCCGAGGGCGACCGGCACGCCGGCGTCGACCATCGCGCGGCCGGGGCTCCGCGCCGGCGCCATCGCCGCGACCGGCGTGAGCGGGAGGAGGACCGCCGTGACGCCGGCCCGAGCGAGAGCCCGGCGGCCCGCGGGCGGCGTCGCGAGGAGGTGGTCCGCCGACCGGCAGCCGAGGCGGGCCGCGAGGCGGGCGCCCCCCGAGTCCGCGAACTCGTCGGCGTGGAGCTTCGTGCCGAGGCCGAGCGCCTGCGCGGCCCGGAGGAGCCGTTCCCCCTGGGCCGCCGAGAAGTACCCGGGCTCGACGAAGACATCCACGAACCGGGCGAGGCCCTCGCGCGCGACGACCGGCAGGAGCCGCCCGATGATCGCCTCCACGTACGCGTCGGCCCGCCCCGCGTACTCGGGCGGGACGGCGTGCGCGGCGAGGCACGTCGCCGCGAGCGGCATCCCCGTCGCGCGGGCGAGCCGGGGGATCTCGCGGAGGAGCGCGAGCTCCCCCTCGATCGTGAGGGCGTACCCCGACTTCACCTCCGCCGCCGCGGTGCCGAGCGCCGCCATCCGGCGAAGGCGGCCCAGCGCCGCCGCGCGCAGCGCCGCCCCGGTCGCGCGGCGCGTCGCCCGGACCGTCGAGAGGAGGCCGCCTCCGCGCCGGGCGATCGCGGCGTAGTCGAGCCCGGCGACCTTGAGGGCGAGCTCGTCGGCCCGGTCGCCGCCGAACAGGAGGTGGGTGTGCGCGTCGACGAACCCCGGGACGACGGCCGCGCCGCCGAGGTCGCGGGTGCGGCCCCCGGACCGGAGCCGGACCGACCGGCGGAGGCGCCGGCGCGGGCCGACCCAGACGAACCGGCCGCCGTCGACGGCGAGCGCGGCGTCCTCGATCCGGCCGAGCTCGCTCATCGCCGGCCCGACGCGGGGGACCGGGCCGCGGTCGAGCGTCGCGAGCTCCCGGATGCCCGTCACGACCTCGGTCGCGGCGGGCGTCGTCATGGCTGGAGGATCGTGTGGTCGAGGAGGTCCCGCGCCGCCCGGCTCTCGGCGAACTCCGTCCGCGCCTCCGCCTCGAGGGGTCCGAGCTCCTTGTACCGGGAGGAGAAGTGCGTGAGGAACAGGGTCCCGACGCCCGCCGCGCGCGCGAGCGCCGCCGCCTGCCGGGCCGACGAGTGGCCCCACCGGTTCGCCTCCGCCTCGAGGTCTTGCGCGGTCGTCGACTCGTGGATCAGCACCGTCGCTCCCCGGGCGAGCGCCTCGATCGCCGGCGTCGGGGCGGTATCGCCGGAGTAGACGACGGACCGCCCCGGGCGCGGCGGGCCCATCACGTCGGACGGGTGGACGACGGTCGTTCCGACGTGGACGGACTCCCCGGCCTCCAGGCGGGCGAAATCCGGCCCGCGGATGCCGAGCGACCGGGCGAGCGCCCCGTCGAAGCGGCCCCGCTTCGGCGCCTCGTCGAGCCGGTAGGCGAGGGTCGGGACCGGGTGGACGGCGGGGGCGGTCCGGACCGCGTAGCCGTCCAGCTCGACCGTCTCCCCGGGCGAGAGCGCGTGGACCTGGACGGGGAACCGGAGGGTGAAGTAGCCCATCGCGAGGGCCCGGCCGACCATCTCCTTCGCGTCCGGCGGGCCGTAGACGTCGAGCGGCTCCTCCCGGTTGTTGAGGCACATGCTCTGGATGAGCCCCGGGAGGCCGAGGAAGTGGTCCCCGTGGAAGTGGGTGAGGAAGATCCGCCGGACCCGCATGAAGCTCGCCGGCGACTGGAAGAACTGCCGTTGCGTCCCCTCGCCGCAGTCGAACAGGACGAGCTCCCGCTCCGTGTCGAGCGCGATCGCGCTCGCGGACCGCTCCTTCGTCGGCCAGCTCCCCGCCGTGCCGAGGAAGGTGAGCCGCATCGGGCGCGGCTAGCCGGGAGGGTCTATTAGGGGCCTCCTCCGCCGCGGGCGCCGGCCGCCGGTCGGCCGTGAAAGCAGATGTAGGGGTGTGGTCGTCCTTTCCCGGAACCGATGGTCGACTGGGACCGCGTCGAGCGCCTCCGCGGGAAGGGGTGGGACTGGGACCGCATCGCGGACGACGCGTCGGTCGACTTCCACGCCGACTCCGGCGCCGGCGACCCCGGGCGCGCCCTGCGGACCCTGTACTACCAGCGCCGCTCGCGGGCCGGCCGCCGCGGCGGCGGGCGGGGCACGGGCGACGGGGACCGGGCCGACGACCGCCCGAAGTGGTCGCTCCTGCGGGCGAGCTTCATCCTCACGCCGCTCGTCGCCGTCTGGTTCGTCCTCGCCTACGTGTTCCCGTCGCCGGTCGGCGTGTTCGTCTCCGCCATCCCGGTCCTCGCGATCGTCCTCTTCGCGGTCGTCGCCGTCCTCGCGTTCAGCCTCTTCCGGGCGACGGACCGGTGGAACACGACGTTCCGGAACGGCGTCGTGATGGGATCGATCCTCGGGCTCGTCATCGCCGGCTCGGTCGGTCTCGCGGCGATCTCCGAGGGATGCCCGAGCCTGACGCCGGTGCAGAGCACCGAGCCGGGAGGCGGATGGACGAAGGCCGGCAACGCCGCCTGGACCGACGGCGGCGCCCCGGTGTTCTTCTTCTACGGCGCGGTCGCGTGCCCGTACTGCTCGGCGTCGAGCTGGTCGATCTGGTACGCCCTCTCGAAGGTGGGGACGGTCACGGGCGTCCAGTACCTCCATTCCTCCAGCAGCGACGTGTACGCGAACACCCCCGAGGTCATCCTCGACGCGCTGAGCGTCCAGAGCCAGTACGTCTCGTTCCAGCCGGCGGAGAACCACGACCCGGTCCAGACGGTGGGCCCGGTGCCCGGCTCGTG
>DATJVB010000065.1:0-37482 GCA_035502055.1 Thermoplasmata archaeon
CGACCGGGAGTTCGGTGTTCACCCTCCGCCTCTTCTCGAACTTCTCCGGCGCCTTCGAAGTGGAGAACGTATCCATCGGGTGGAGCGAGCTCCGAGCTGATCCCGCGGGACTCACGGGGGTCACCGAGGGAGCCACGAACCTCTCCGTCCGGCTCCACGCGACCGCCAACGCTCCGTCGTACCTCGTCGCCGCGCAGCTGAACGGGTCGGGGAATGCCTCCGTCGGGGCGCCGGGGACGTCTGCCTCCCCCCGCCCGATCGACCGGGCCGACCTCGGATGGGTCCCGCTGGGGACCGTACCGGCCAGTTCCTCGGGCATCTCGATCCGGCTCCAGGGAGGGATCGAGCTGGGCGGACTCCTGGTCGCCCCCGCCGACGCGGCCCCGGGCGCGAACACCACCGTCGGCGCGATCGCCGTCGGCTCGGACTTCTCGGTCTCCACCTCGTACTCCTCGCCCGCGGCGGGGTACCTCGTTCTCCACGAGCCCCCGTCGAGCCGGTGGTCGATGTCGCTCGACGGATCGGCCGGCGTCTCCGGAGCGCCGACCGCGCTCGGGGCCCTCGCCTTCGCGGTCCCGGCGGGGACGCACCGGGTCTTCTTTTCCCTCTCGGGCCTCGCGGCCCAGCCGGTGTTGCTCGGGGTCGTCGGCGCCGTTCTCGCCGCGCTCGCGATCGCCGCGTGGCGGCCCGCGATCCTGTTGGGACCGATCCGGCGGGCCGTTCGGGCGATCGTCCGCCGGGACCGTCCGCGGCCTCCCCGGAGCCAATGACACGCCCCGGTCGCGCCGGCGGGGGTAGGTGACGCCGGCCGAGCCGCGGTCCGTCCGCTGGTTCTCTCACCGGGACCTCCGGCACCCGAGGGCCGGCGGAGCGGAGCGGGCGACGTTCGAGATCGCCCGCCGGCTCGTGCGTCGCGGCTGGACCGTCCGCTGGACCGCCACCCGGTCCCCCGGGCTCCCGCGGCGGGAGTCCGTCGACGGGATCGACATCGAGCGGCCGGGGGGACCGGTGACGACCCACCTCGCCGTCCCCGCGATCGCGGCCGGAGATCCCGCCGCGTCGGTCGTGGTCGAGGACCTCGGCCACGTCGTCCCTTGGGGGACCGCCTACCAGTCCCGTAGACCCGGGACCGCGTTCTTCCACCACCTCCATCGACGGACGCTCGCCGGCCAGCTCCCCGAGGTGCCGGCGGCGTTCCTCGCGCGACTCGAGCGAGGGTACCGGACCTGGCTCGGGGACCGGTCGATCGTCGCGACCACGCCCTCTTCGCGCGACGATCTCGTGGCGATCGGGATCGCCCCGGAGCGGATCTCGGTGATCCCGCTCGGCGTCGACACCGACGCGTTCCGGCCCGGCGACCGGGCGAGCCCGCCCCTCCTCGTCTACTTCGGCGGGATGCGGCCGTACAAGCGGCCGGATCACGCGATCCGGACCATCGCCGCCGTCCGGAGGGCCGGGATCGACGCGCGTCTCGCCGTCGTCGGGACCGGTCCGCTCGCGCCGGGGCTCGTCCGGCTCGCCGCCGACCTTGGTGTCGGGCCGTACGTCGACTTCGCGGGCCGGCTGGAGGACGCCGGGCTGCGCCAGCTCCTCGCGCGCGCGTCGATCAACCTCCACACCTCCATCGCCGAAGGGTGGTGCCTCTCCGCCCTCGAGGCGGCGTCGGCCGGGATCCCGACCGTCGCGTACCGTGTCCCGGGGCTCGAGACCGTCGTCGAGGAAGGACGCTCGGGGTCGCTCGTTCCCGACTCCGGCCCCGAGGCGCTCGCGACCCGAACGATCGACCTGCTCACGGACGGGAGCCTCCCCGAGTGGGGCCCGCGGTGCCGGGAGGTCGCCTCCCGGTTCCCGTGGGACGCCACGGCCGACGCGTGGGACCGGCACCTTCGGTCGGTCATCGAGGGCCGCCCCGCCCGGGGGGCGGGGGGGCGGCGCGGATGACGCCGTCCGCCCCGTCCGCGGGACCCCGGGCGGAGAGCGCGGCATCGTTCTGGCGACGTACCCTTCTCGCCTCCCCGACGCTCGTCGGACGCCTCGCGGTCGGCCGTCGCCGACTGCGCGCCTGGGGGGTCAGCCCGGCGCTCTGGGCGGAGGCGCGACACCAGGTCCGCGCGTGGGGTCTCCCCCTCGGCCGGCTCCCATCGGGTCCGACGACGGACGCGTACAAGGCGGCGGTCCTATACGCCCTCTGCCGGGCCCGTGTCCCTGCGCTGGTCGTGGAGACCGGCGTCGCGTCCGGGAACTCCTCCCTCGGGATCCTCGCCGCCCTCGCCGCGAACCGTCGGGGCCGCCTGTACTCCGTCGATCTCCCCGAGGCGTCGTACCGGAGGGACTCCGGCACCGTCTGGAGCGACCCGATGCGGGGCCTTCCGACCGGCTGGAGGGTGCCGGACGCGCTTCGCGATCGCTGGACCCTCCGCCGCGGACCGAGCCGGGAGATCCTCCCGTCGCTTATGGCCGAGGTCGGACCGATCGACCTGTTCTACCACGACAGCGAACACACCCGGGACAACATGGCGTTCGAGATCGGGCTCGCGTGGGCCGCGCTGCGCCCCGGCGGGATCCTCGCGGTCGACAACGCCGACTGGAGCGCCGCGTTCCCGGAGTTCCTGACGGCGGAGCGGCCCGCCTCCACCGTCCTCTTTCCCTACCTCGGGCTCGCGCGCAAGCCGGCCCGGTGACGCGCGGCGGCCGACCCCGACGGCCGCCGCGGTTCGGGCACAACATTCAAGCCCTCGACCCGGGTCGGTGAGCCGAACCTCGTGTCGGTCATCCTCATCACGGGCGGATCCGGATTCCTCGGGAGCTACCTCGCCCGAGGCCTCGCCGACACGGGCGCGGAGCTCGTCACGACCCACTTCCACGAGCCCCGACGGGCGGCGGTCGGCGCGCCCCCCACCGCGGCGCGGCCGGAGGCGCTCGACATCCGCGACGGCGCGGCCGTCCGCCGGCTGATCGAGCGGATCCGGCCGGACGTCGTGTACCATTTCGCCGGACAGGCGTACGTCGTTCCGTCCTGGGACGACCCGGCCGGCACGTTCGACGTGAACCTCTCGGGCACGCTCCACCTGCTGGAGGCGCTCCGGCGCGTCCAACCCCGCTGCCGGGTGGTGTTCGCGGGAAGCGGGACCGAATACGGGGAGCCGACAGAGGTCCCGACGCCCGAGACCGCCGCCCTGCGACCGACGAGCCCGTACGCCGCGAGCAAGGCGGCCGCCGATCTCCTCTGCTTCCAGTACTTCGCGAGCTTCGGACTGCCCGTCCTCCGCCTGCGCATCTTCGGCACGACCGGGATCGGCAAGCGGGGGGACGTTTGCAACGACTTCGCGAGCCAGGTCGCGGCGATCGAGTCGCGGGACGACGATGCCCGGATGCGCGTCGGCGCCCTGGACCGGGTGCGCGACCTCCTCGACGTACGGGACGCCGTCCGGGGGATGATCCGCGTGGCCGACCGGGGGGCGCCCGGAGAGGCGTACAACATCGGACGCGGCACCGGCGTCGAGATCCGCGAGGTGCTCGACCGGCTCGTCGAGATGGCCCGTCGGCGGATCACCGTCGAGCCCGACGACCAGCGTCTACGCCGTGTCGACGAGGCCGCCCACGTCGCGGAGGTCTCCCGGCTCCGACGGCTCGGGTGGACCCCCGAGATCCCGCTCGAGGAGACCCTTCGGGAGATCCTCGGCGACTGGCGGACCCGGCAACCGACCGCGCTCGCCGCGACGCCGCCCTGATCGGGCGGGGGCCTCCCGCCGCCGGCGCACCCTTCTAATACGCGGCCCCCGTGGGTGGCTCCTCGGTCCCTGATGGTGCAGCTGGGAGCGCCGCGACGGCGAACGTTCCCGACTCTGGCCCCGCAGCGGCCTGCCGGCGGGACGGTGGCGGTCGCGATCGCCGTCCTCGTCCTTCTGGGGGGGTCGGTCGGAGCGCTTCCTCGCGCCACCGCCGAGACCCCGATCCACGCGACCGCCGGCGGCGCGGCGGCTCCCCTCGCCGTCCCTCCGAACCTCCCGTCTCCCCCGGCGCGCGGGGGGCACCCCCTCGCGTCCGACCCGCTCGGCGCCTGGAGCCCCCCGTTCGGAACGACCCCCGCGGCCTGGGGCGGCGCGGACCACCCTCCCGGGGCCGAGGTGCTCGACGGCCTGCGGGGGCCGGGACCGGGCGGATCGCCGACCGCCGCGGTTCCCGCGGCAGCCGGGGCCGGGTGGGGGAGCAACACCTCGGATCCGCTCGGTCAGTGCTTCGGGATCTGGCCGGACCAGGGCGGTCAGTCGACGTACGCCGACAACTGCTACGGGCACGACGAGCCGGGCATCCAGTTCTACTCGACGCTGCCGGGGAGCGGGGGGAACACCACGTGGAACATCACTCTCCCGCGCGCTCGGTCGATCAGCGACCCGCAGCTGGACCTCTACACGGCCATCTGGTTCGGGGCGACGTTCACCGACCCGTACGCCTGGCTGCACGAGTGCTTCCTCGAGCTCCAGTTCTACCCGGACTCGAGCTGGAGCTCCTCGTCGATCGTTCCCGGCAACTGGGTGGGCGCCGCGGTCGCCTGGCAGATCGAGTCGCTCACCGGGTACGAGGACGCCTGCTTCTACAACGTCCTCTACCAGGACGGTACGAACGACTCGATCCCCCTCGACATGACGAGCGGCGACCAGATCGCGGTCACGATGGCCGGCGGGGTCGGGACGTCCGCGCCGGAGCAGCTCACGATCGCGGACCTCACGAGCGGGCTCTCGAGCACCCTCGCCATGTACGATAACTACGGCCTGCCGCTCGTGCCGTCCAGCTCGACCAACTCTCAACCGAACGCCCTCCAGTGGACCCCCGGTGGGGAGCTCCCGATGGTGTTCGCGTTCGAGACCGGGCATCCGCCCCCGCCATACCCCGAGAACAACAGCTACGGCGGCTGCAGCGCCGGACCGCCGCCGTCGACGGCCCAGGACCCGGCGGTGCCGTGCCCGTCGTACGACCCGGGGAGCTGGGCGAACGACACGCTCACGCCGTGGGAGATCCCGGTCCCCACGTTCTTCAACGCGACCGCGACCGAGCGGCCGACGCAGGTCACGTTCTCCCAGGACCTCGGCGGCCTCGCGTTCATCGACCCGATCAGCAACGGCACGTGCGACGGCCGGGAGTGGACCGCGTGGTGCACGTACCCGTGGTACAGCTACTCCTGCGCCCAGCAGGCGTTCGAGTTCGGCGCGATCGACTACGCCACGACGAGCGCGGACTTCGGCAAAGCCTTGGAGTTCGACCAGAACTACACGCTCAACGACCTCGAGCTCGGCTTCTACCCGCCCGAGAACTTCTCGGTCCCGACGTGCGGGGGTCCCGCGTACTCGGTCGGGCTCACCGGCGGAGGCTCGGCCGGGTCGGTCTACTTCCTCTCGCATGCCTACGCCGGGTCGACCGTCGTCCCCTCCCTCGGCCCGGGGGAGTACTCCATCGGCGCGATCCCGTCGCCCGGCAAGTCGTTCGTCGGATGGACGACGACCGGCGGGGTCTCGGTGGACGGCCCGGCGGACCCGCAGACGACCCTCTGGGTCGCCGGCAACGGGAACGTGACCGCGGTCTTCTCGACCGGAAGCGTCGCGACCGGCCACTTTACGTTCGACGACAGCGTCTCGTCGGCGACGGTTGCGGTCTATCCCGCGTACCTAGAGACGACCGGCCGGCCGATCGCGACCCTTGCCGCCGGCGCGACGCTCGACCTCGCGCCCGGCCTCTACGGGCTCGAGGCGTACCCGCCGCCCGACTACTACTTCCGCGCCTGGTCGGTCTCGGGCGCCGGGGCCGATGTCGTCGCGCCGGCCTATCCCTTCACCTGGCTCGAGGTGACCGAAGCGAACAGCTCGGTCACGATCACGCAGACCGACGTCGCCACCACCGACACCGCGAGCCTCTACTACGGCTCGTTCGGGGGAGGCAACGTCTCGTTCAACGGGGGGCCCGCCTCGGGATACACGAACACGACGGTCCGCGTCGGCACCTACCCGGTGGTGGCGACCCCCGACGCGGGCTACTCGTTCGAGGACTGGTACCTCTACTCGCCGGGAATCATGGCGGACTTCGAGGCGACGAGCAACGTCACGCTCGAGCGGACGACGGCGAAGACGCCGATGTACCTCTTCGCGGAGTTCGCCCCGACCCCCGCGGTCGTCGACATCGCCGTCACGCCGGGCGGCGCGGGCGCCTTCTCGCTCGACGGCGGTCCGCCGCAGCCCGCGGGAGCCGTCGTCGTCGCCCCGGGCCCCCACACCCTGGTGGGACTCCCCGCCGCCGGATACTCCCTCTCCGGGTACGCGACGACCGATCCGGCGGCGATCGACCTCGTCCCCCTCGCGACCGGCGGGGAGGAGCTCCTGGTGAACGGCTCGGGGAACGTGACGATCGGCTTCGCCACAGCCCCCGCGGAGAACCTCTCGTTCGCGACGCAGCCCGCGACCGGCGGGACGATCGAGTTCGCCTTCGCCCCGTACGCCGACGGGTCGCAGAACACGACGGTGACGAACGGCACCTATCCGCTCGCCGCGATCCCCGCGCCGGGGTACAACTTCACCGGCTGGACGGTGACCGGGCCCGTCGCGACGCTCTCCGGCGGGTTCGCCGTCGTCTCGGGTCCCGGCGGGACGCTCACCGCGGTGTTCGCTCCGGCCCGGTACCTCGTCACCTTCGTCGCCGACGCGCCGTACGGCATTGCGTCGACGGTCGGGGACACGACCCTCGCGACGGACGACAGCGCGTGGTTCACGAGCGGCTCCTACGCGCTCGCCACCCCGTTCCCCTCCGGGACCAGCTTCCTCGGCTGGGCGCCGACGGCGGGTCTTACCCCGTCCGGCGGGCCGAACTCGTCGGTCGAGATCCTCGCCTCCGGCACTCTCGAGATGCTCGTCCGGGGGTTCGAGGTGACGGCCTTTGTGGGATCGCCGGCGACCATCGACCGGGGCCAGAGCGCCTCGTTCGATGCGGCGGTCTACGGGCCCGACGGCACCGTCTACTCGTGGGACGGGCTCCCGGCCGGCTGCGCGAGCGCCGCGCTCGCGTTCAGCTGCATGCCGAACGCGACCGGGACGTTCAACATCTCGTTCACCGCCGTCTCGCCCGACGGCGTCTCGGTCTCGGTCCGCGCCGGGACCCTGGTCGTCGTCCCGGCGCTCGCCCTCACCGGGTTCTCCGCCTCGATCTCCGACTTCACCGTCGGCGGGACGACCGAGTTCACCGTCGGGTATGCGGGCGGGATCGCCCCGTACGCGATCGAATACTCGGGGCTCCCGATCGGTTGCCTCTCGGCGAACGCGTCCACGCTCGCGTGCACGCCGCTCGAGGGCGGCACCTCCGACGTGACGGTCTCGATCACCGACGCCGCCGGCTTCCCGGTGTTCCGCACGATCGAGGTGACGGTGAACCCGGTGCCCCTCGTGCCGACCGTCGCGATCGACCACGCCGTGGTCGACGCGGGCGTCCCGGTCACGGTGACGGCGACGGCGACGGGCGGGACGGCCCCCGAAACCGTCGCGTACGCGGGCCTGCCCCAGGGGTGCGCGCCCTCCCCGACGCTCGTGCTCGCCTGCACGCCAATGGAGGCCGGCGACTACACGATCGTCGTCACGGTGACCGACGCCGACGGCTTCTCCGGGAACGGGTCCGTCGGGCTCGTCGTCCTGCCGGCGCCGACCGTCGCGCTCGGGCTGGGCCCCTCGACCGTCCTGGAGAACGGTACGGTCGAGCTGTTCGCGAACGTCTCCGGCGGGAGCGCGCCATACTCGTACCAGTTCACGGGGCTGCCGCCCGGCTGCCTCGGCCGGAACGCGTCGACCCTCGCCTGCGTGCCGCGCGGATCCGGAACGTTCACGGTGTCGGTCAACGTGACGGACGCATTCGGGCTCCACGCCGTCGGGACCGCCGTCCTCACGGTGAAGCCGTCGGGCTCGGGGCCGGTGACGCCGTCGAACCCCGGGCCGACTGGACCGTCGACCGCGGTGCTGGTCGGCGTCGCCCTCGCCCTCGTCCTCCTGGCGATCGTCGTCGCCCTCGTCCTCGCCCGCCGGCGGGGACCCCGGCGGATCGTCCCGTCGGGCCCCGACGAGCCCGAGCCGGCCCCGGAGGCGGAGGAGGACGAGGCGGACGAGGTCGGACCCGATGGGCCGGCGGCCGACGACGAACCCCTGCCGGACGAGGGAACCGGTCGCTGAGCCCGCCGCGCGACCGGCCTACGGCCGGGTCCTCGGCCTCGGGGTGGCCGGGGAGCGGGCGCGCGGCGGGGCGCCGCGGCGGGGCGGCGGGAGGAGGCGCATCAGGACCACCCCGACCCCGACGCCGACGAGGACGCCGAGCACGAGGTACAGGATCTCGGTCGCGAGGTCGGCGCCCGACCCCGACCCGCTCGACGAGGCGCCGGGGCCCCCCGACTTCGGCGGCGGGGCGACCGCGACCGCGGCGGAGGGGCTCGTCGCCGCGCCGCCGCCCGCGTCGTGGACCGCGACCGCGAACGAGTAGTTCCCGGCCCCGAGGGGGACGTAGGTGAGCGTCGCCCCGGTCGAGCCGGGGATCGGGGTCCCGTTGAGGTACCACGTGTAGGTGAAGGCGCCCGCGCCTCCGGCGAGCGTCGGGGTGAGCGTGAAGGGGACATCCGCGACGCTCCCGCCCGTCGGGCCGGGGAGCCCGACGATCGGCGCGGCGGTGATCGGGAAGGAGAGATCGGCGACCGCGCCGACCACGACCCCCAGCGCGTCCGTCACCCGCGCGTTCACCGAGAGGGTGCCGGGGGCCGTGCCGCTCACGTTGATCCCCGCCGAGCACGACGTCGTGGGGGACCAGCTCGCGCTCCCGACCGCGAACTGGCAGGTGAGCGGGGCGGTCCCTCCGGAGGTCGTCGCCACGACGGAGATCGGGACGCCGACGTCCGCGAGCGATCGGTTCGCGGTGAGCGCCACGACGGGGGCCGAGTGGACCACGAGGATTACGATCGAGGGCGGGGCGGTGGCTCCGGTCGCATCCTTCGTGGCGACGGTCACGGCGAACGTGCCCGCGCCCGTGGGAGTGCATTCGACCGTCGGACCGGTCCCGCCCGCGCATCCCGTCGGGAGGCCGCTCCAGGCGAACGTGTACGGCGGGAGCCCGCCGGTCGCCGTCGCCGCGAGGTCGGTGGTGAGCCCCACGTCGAGCGTCCCGTTCGTCGCGTGGGCGACCACGACGAGCGGCGCGTTGACGACGTCCGTTACGATCGTCTCGACGTTGTTCGGCCCCGGCGGCTGGAACGCGGAGCCGTAGACGACGTGCGAGAAGTGGCCGGCCCGCGGGCCGCCGTACGCCGACTCCTCGTAGTCGGCGATCGTCTGCGATTCGATGAAGGAGATCGAGAGGAGGAGCGCGGCGGTCGGCGACGTGCGCTCCTCGGACCCCGCGTACTGGTTCGCCGGCCCGTCGACGCGGTAGTCGACGGTGCGGTTGAGCGGCCCGCTGGCGCCCGCCGGTCCGGTGAGCGAGTCAGACTCCCACCACTCCTGGCTCGCCGCGTCGAAGTAGTCCGTGAAGTTGCCGAAGATCGGGTACGTTCCGTTCGTGCTCGACGTCTCCACGAACGCCTCCCCCGAGTCCATCCCGACGGAGAACCGGGTCGAGGAGCTGTCGCCGGTCGGGCCGTCCGGCCCCGCGGCGACGGTATGCTCCGAGGCGGTCTCCGTCGCGGTCAGGTTCGACCACGACGCGCCGAGCCACGTCGCGGGCCCGACGCTGTCGCTCGAGTAGGTAAGGTTCCGCCACAGCGTCACGTTCTCGCTTCCCCCCGGGAAGCCGACGAAGGAGCTGTAGTGGTAGCTCACCGTCGCCGTCTCGGCGTAGCCGGTCGACGTCGACTGGATCGACGGGGCGGGGGCGTTGAACGCGTACGCCGTGGGCTCGAACGTGGACGGGGTGGCAGCGGCCTCCGTGTACAGGAGGAGGGAGCCGGAGGCGACCCAGTCGCTGCCGGCGGATATCCCGGGGAGGTGCGCGGTGAGGTTCACCGAACCCTCGAGGAGGCCGGCCGCGGCGGTGAGGTTCATCCGGTACGGGCGGTCATCGAGAGTGAACACGCCCGTGATCGGACGCCAGGTGAACAGATCGATCCCGCCGGTGTTGATGTACTGGAACGGGTAGACCGAGGCGATCGCGGTCCCGTTCGCCATCACCTCGATGTTCCGCAGCCCCGGGGCGAGGGTGTACCAGAACTCGTCGAGCCCGAACCCGTAGGCGTACAGCTCGAGCGTCGCGTTGGTGACGTTCGTTGGGAGGGAGAGATCGACGTAGAGGACCGGGTTCGACGGCGTGAGGACCAGCCGGTACCAGAGCGGCTCGATGAGGTTCGGCTCGATCGGCGCCGGCTGGCCGGGGGCGGCCGGGTAGAAGGCGATCGAGAGGGTCGACTCGAAATACCCGCCGCTCAGGACGGCCGATGGACCGAGGAACGTCACGTTGAACAGGCCATGGAACAGCGACGTGTACTCGGTGATGTCCTTCGTCACCGTCCAGGTCCCGTACTCGGGCGTCGTCCCCATCAGCACGAGCGACTGATCGAGGTAGAACCGGAACGACGAGTCATAGACTCCGTTGAACGCGGACCCGGTGTAGTTGAGGACGATCATCCCCCAGGCACCCACCGGGGAGGTGAAGTTCCCGAACAGCGACGTCGTGCGGTTCGCGGTGAACAGGGTCACCACGGTCGGCACGGTAGGCGGAGGCACCGGAGGCGGCGTCACCGGCACGGCGGAGACGGGGGATCCCGACGCCGCCGGGCCCGGACCGAGCGTGGTCGTGTTCCAGAGCATCGATGCGGCCGGGACGGGGCTGGCGCTCGGAGACGGCGCGGCGCCGCCCATCGACTCGGGCGGGGCCACGGCGGGCGGGGGAATCGCCGAAACAGCCGGTAAGAGACCCATCAACGACACGAGCACGACGGCTCCGACGAGGAGGGAGCGGACCCGCGCCACGCCCGCCGAACAGGGGGGCTTACTTATCGACTTTTGCCGGGCCGCGGGCCACCCGGCGGCGACCCCGGCCGTCCCCGACCGCCCCGGGGCGCCGGACGCCGTCCGGAAGCCAGTACGCCGTGACCCACCGGGCGGGGGTCACATCGAACCCCCGCGCGGCGCGCCACCCGGCGGGGAGGCGCCGCACGACCTTCGACCGGTCGGCGAGGCTCGCGAACGGGACGGAGGCGAGGTGGGCGGCCCGAGCGAGCGGACGCGTGCCGACCTTGTGGACGAGCCGTCCGCCGGGAAGGACGGCATCCGCCCCGACGAGGACGATATCCGCGCCGCGGAGGGCCCGACGGCGGGGCCGGTCCGCGTACGTCCGGGCCCACAGACCGCGCGCCCGGAGGTCGGCGGCCTGGGCGCTCCCCTCGCCGCCGGGCAGGCTCCGGAGGACCCGGACCTCCCGGGGCCGGTCCCGCCGAGGGAGCGCGGTGAGGAGATCGAGGACCGTCGCGCTCCGGCTCATCGTCACCACGCAAGCCCGCGGCGGGAGCGCCCGCCGGCCGACCGAGCGCAGACGGATCGCGTCCTGGGCCGTGCCCCGGTGCATCCGCCGGACCCAATCCCGCGCGGCCCGCTCGGGCGAGGGGGACGTTCGGGCGATCCGGCCCAACTCCTCGCCCCCCCGGAGGAACGGTCCCATCGACGGCTGCGCGTCCCGCCACCCCCGGGCGATCGCCCGCCACTCGGCCCGGGAACGCCTCGGAGCGCGCGGTTCCCGCGTCTTGAGGAACGCCTCGAGCCTGCGGAGCGCCGCGTCGGCGAGGAACGCGGCGCCGTGGGACCGGTCGCCGCGGATCGCCCGCAGGCCTTTGAGCAACGCGTCGACCGGGGCGGCGGCGGGCTTCGGCCGGCCCGCGCGCCTACTCCGTGAGGACGACACCGGGCCGGGCCAGGATCTCGAACACCTCGGGCCGGAGGATCTCGCGCGGCGGAGGGACCCCCTCCGTGAGCGCCTTGCGGATCCGAGTCTGGCTCGTGTCGAGCCGATCCTCCTTCGGATGGGCGCACGTCTTCGCCGTCGCCATCCAGCCGCAGGTGCGGCAGAAGAACGTCTCCTCGTAGCGGAGCGGCTGGATCCCGAGCGGCAGCTCGTCGAAGATCCGGTGGCATGCGTACGGGTCGTAGTAGCTCCCGACCCCCGCCTGGTCGCGTCCGACGATGTACGAGGCGCAGCCGAAGTTCTGCCGCACGATCGCGAGGAACAACGCCGCCTTCGGACCCGCGTAGCGCATCGTGATCGAGAAGGCGGCGAGCAGGACCCGCGCGTCGGGATAGTATCGCGACAACAGAGCGCGATACGCCGCGAGGATCACGTCGGGCCGGTAGTCCCCCTTCTTGAGCCGTCCCACGACCGGATGGATGAGGAGACCGTCGACGTCCTCCCGCTCGAGGGTGAGCCGCTGGAGGTACTCGTGCGCCGTGTGGGGCGGGTTTCGGCACTGGTACGCGGCGACTCGCTTCCAGCCGCGTCGCTCGAACTCCGCCCGGGTCTCGACCGGGGAGAGCTCCGACGCGCCGGTCGGGAGGTCGAGGCGATGCAGGAGTTCGATCCGGCCCCCGACCGCGGTGTCGCCCGCCTGGGCCAGGTCCCCGACGTTCGGGTGCTTGGGGTCGGTCGTCCCGTACGTGGCCTGCGCGAGCGCCGCCTTGTCGTACGGGAACTTCTCGGAGACGGTGACGATCGCGAACGGCGCGCCCGCCGGATCGGCGAGGGCGACTGCGTCGCCCGGGCCCACGCCGGCCAAAACCTCCGCGTTCTCCCGGCCCGCGGGGGCGAGGAGGATCGGAATCGACCAGGGGAGGTCGTTGGGGAGACGGGTCCGGGCGAGGACGCTCTCAAGCTCGGCCCGGTCGAGGAACCCCTCGAGCGGGCTGTAGGCGCCCAGCCCGACTTTCTCCGCGTCGTAGATCTCGTCGATCGACGGCCGGAGGAGGGGGAGCTCCCGGGCCTCCTCGGCCCGGCGAGCGGCGGCCGGCCCCGTCAGCAGCCGGTCGACGAGGCGGCCCCCGTGCGGCGCGATCATCGATCGCGCCCTCGGAGGGGCGGGCGGAGGCGGTCGGCGGGTGGTCGGCTGGGGCGAATCGACGGGGCGCCGGGGCGTTCCCAAGAGGGCACGACGGCCTCGAGTCGCTCGCGCGGATAGCGGTTGCCGGCCGCCCTCGACGGCCGCTCGGCGGCGGTCGCCCCGGGGGGCGGGACCCCTACGCGGCGGCCTCGCGAGAGATCGGGCACGCCGACGAGGCGAGGCCGATCTTCCGGGGCGGAGGGAGCGGCTCCGCGCCCGTGAGCCACCGCTCGAGCGTCGCGGTGACCGGCCCGAACGTCTCGAACGGAACGTACGGGATGCCGGCGTCGTCGCAGTACCCCTTCAGCCGGCGGCGCGCGAAGACGAGGTCGGCGACCTCCGCCGCGTACCGGTCCGTGCTGCCGTCGCCGACGAACACGGTCCGCCGGGGGCCGCCGTCGATCGCCCGGACGACGTTCGCCTTGCAGATGCCGCAGAGCCGGCACGTGGGGTGCCCGAACGGGTGGACGACCTCAAGTCCCCCGCCCTCGACGACCCGGATCCCGTCGCAGTAGACGGGGAGTTCGATCCCGGCGTGGCGGAGGATCGGCTCGATGTAGAAGTCGAGCCCGCCCGAGACGATGCTCGTCGGGACCTTGAACCGGTGGAGGAGCGCGAGGAGCTCGTCCGCCCCCTCGCGGAACGGGACGTTCCGGACCGCCCACTCCGTCATCGCGGGGATCTGGCGTTCGTGCAGGAGCTCGACCTGGCGGCGCCACGCCTCCCGAAGCGTGATCTCGCCGCGGTGGAGGGCGAGGTCGATCTCGTGCGCGAGCCGCTTCCCGTCGGGGCAGAACTCCTCCACCAGGAGGATCGCGACGTTCGGCTCGACGAGCGTCCCGTCGAAGTCGAGGAAAAGGTCGATCGGGGAGGCCCGGGAACCGGGCCCGTCGGAGGAGGCGGAGGTTTCGTTCACGGGGCCAGGCGATCCCGAGGCCGACGCCGTCCGCGCCTATCCGCTCTTCGGGGACCCGGTGGGGAGCCCCGCCCGCTGCCGGAGCGCGTAGTAGAAGCCGCCGAAGGCGGTCGCCGTCTGCGTCTTCAACCCCTGCATCCGCAGCGCGTCGCGGACCTCCTTCGCGTCCTGCCGGAGGTCGAGGGTCTTCGTCGTGTCGTACTTGTACTGGAACGTCCCGGCCGGCCCGCGGGGGAACGGCTCCCAGTCCCGGACGGTCGTCGACCGAAGGTCGCCCGGCCGCCGGTCGCCCGACGCGCTCGAGAAGGCGGGCATCATCAAGTGCTCCTCCGTGAGCCAGATCATCGTCGCCTCGCGGATCGCCTGGGCGGTCGTCTCGTCCACCGCCCCGGCGGAGACCTGCTCGGTGACCCAGTTGACCATCGCGTCGAACGTCTTCTCCGCGTTCTCCTCGAGCATCTGCAGGACCGAGAGCCGGGTCGCGGTCTTCCGGAGCTGGTTCACGCCGGTGTCGCTGAGGCGGTACGATTCGGTGAGGCCGAGGAGCGCCTCGGGGTTCTCCTTGAGCTCCTTGAGCCGGAGCACGAAGAGCGGGGTCGGCGCCTCGCTCGCGGGGATGTACCAGAGGGCGAACTCCTGGCCGTTGGTGAGGAGCGCGAGGGGCGCCTGCGCCGACCGGGCGGTCTCGATGGTCCGCTGCGCCTCGGTCAGCGACTCGCCGCCCTTCTTCACGTCGAGGACGAGCCGCGGCCGGCCGGAGAGGTCGAGGAGGGCGTAGTCGATGGCGGCGTTCTCCCCCTTCACGGGGAAGTCGGGGTACACCTGGCGCTTGTCGTGCGGGTCCCAGCCGAGCGACACGAGGAACGGATTGACGATCCAGTGCTTGATCTGCTGCTCCGTGAGGTCGTTGACGTCCCGGAGGACGTCGCTCGCGACCGTGTAGAAGTCCTCCATCCGGCGGGTGAGCTCGACGGGCTCCATCCGGTGAACGATGTGCGGGTCGGGCGGATAAACCTAACCCGACGGACCGTCGTCCCGAGGGCCGGGTCGCACGCCGGACCGCGTCACGCCCTCGCATGGGGTCCCGCGCGGACGGGCCGGCGGCGGGACGCGGGGTTATCCCCGCGCGCCGGCGTCCGGGACGCGTCGGGCGCCGGCGACGGCGACCGGCCGGCGGAGGTACGAGGGGACGACGATGGGTGCCGCGGGCCGGGTCCTCGGGCTCCTCCTCGTCGTCTCGGTGGTCGTCGCCGCCGTCCTCGCTGCCTTCTGGGTCTACGGGGTGGGGTCGCTCGGGGACCGCCGGAACTCGGGGGCGCACGGGCCCGCGACGAACGGGACGCCGGCGGAGCCGTACTCCGTCATCTCCTACACATCGAGCGTCGACGGCGCGCCGCTCACCTATCGGGAATGGGTGCCGCCCACGTACTCGGCGAACCGGTCGACCGCCTTCCTCCTGTTCCTCCACGGACAGACCGACCAGTCGGACAACGGCTGCGGCGAGTTCGACAACCGCAGCGGAGGGATCTCGATGCTCAACGCCGCCCTCGCGCAGGGGTGGCTCGCGGGGAGCCTGTGCACGCGCACGGGCGACGGCTGGTACGTGAACTCGCCGTACTCGGGCCCCCAGGAGACCGACGTCCTCGATGCGATCGCGCACGAACGCGCCATCCGGAACGTCTCGTCGGTCTACCTGGTCGGGTTCAGCATGGGGACGAGCGGCGCCCTCAACATCGCCGACCACCATCCGGGGCTCGTGGCCGGCGTCGGGGTCATCGAGGCGTGCCCGGACGAGTTCATGACGATCGACTACCTCCTCGCGAGCGCCCAGGCCGGCAAGCTCTACGGCTTCGAGGCGGCGTCCGGCGGCCCCCTACCGAGCGATGGAGGGTACGCGCGGGGGCTCGCGTACTACCTTTCGTCGTTCCGCTTCTTCCCGCAGAACATGACGGGGGTCCGGCTGTACGTCGTGGAAGGCGGGATGGACATCACCTGCCCCAACAACGTCTCGACGTTCGGGTTCCAGCAGGGCAACAACACCGTCCTCAACGCGACGTGCCTGGTCGCGGCCGCCGAGGAAGAGCCGAGCGGCTGCACGACGCCGTTCGCGGGCCTCTCGGATGCCCACGCCCGCCTCGTCTTCGAGCCGCTCGGCCACCACTCGATCGACAACGTCTACGGCCCGGACCTGGTCGGCTACCTCGCGGGCGACGAGCCCGACGGGACGTACTGGGCGGCCCCGGGCGAACCCCCCGGACCCGCGCCCTAGACCGCCGGATGGCGGACGCCTCCCCGGAACTCCGGACGACCCGCTACGGGCAGGCGGTGAACGCCGCCGGCGGGAACGTCGTCTCGACGCACCCGCCCAGCTCGCGCCCGAGGAGGAAACGGAACATGTCCGACGGGTCGATCTGGGCGAGCGAGTGCCCCGCCGCCGGTTCGAAGACGAACCGGAACGAGTAGTTCGCGGGGTTCCGGACGTGGAGGTGCCCGATCGGATTCGTGCAGTTCGCGGGCTCCCCCAGGGTCGACTCGACGAGGCACGTCGAGTTCACGAAGGTGTTGTTCACCTGCTGCCACGGCCAGATCGCGAGGTTGTTGGTCGCGCTCTTGTCGTTCCCTCCGGCGGCGACCCAGATCCGTACCCCGGAGAAGTTCTGCGGATGGAAACGCAGGACGGAGAGGTACGAGAACAGCGCGTCCACCGAAGTGTTGGTCGGGCTCGGCAGCACCCCGCACGTGAGCGAGGCGAGGCCCCCCCACGGCGACGGGTGGTAGGCGAACTCCTCGAACGCGTCGGTGAGGGTCCCCGCGAGGGCGAGACCCCGGAACATCGAGGCGTGGTGGCCGACGAACGAGATCGCCCCGAGGCTGCCCATCGAGTAGCCGAGCATGTAGACGGAGGAGATGTGGCGGAGCGACTCCTCGTGGAGGATCGCGTCCATGGTGTCCTGCTCCTCCGGCCCCCCGCACGGAGAGTTCGTGTAGAACCCCTGGCCGCTCCGCGGGCTCGGGCCGATCATGATGAAGTGGTTCATCGAGGCGTTGTCGACCAGCGGGATCAGGACGTTCGAGTAGGGCTTCGTCGTGTCGTTCCACCCGAGGAGTCCGTCGCCCGCCCCGCCGGAGATGATCGTCGAGTTGTTGCCCTCCCCCCGCATGTACACGAGGAGCGGGTACGAGATGGTCGGGCGGTAGCCGGCCGGCAGGATCTCGCCGTAGGCGAGCGGGAACCCGTCGGTGGAGGCGTTGTACGGGATGCTCGAGTAGACCGGGGTCGCGCTCGGGCCCCTCGACCCGGCGACGGGGCCGGTCGCCGCCGGCGGGCGAGCGGCCGTGCCGAGGGGGAGCGCGCACAGGAGGGCGACCGCGAGGCCCACGGCCGCCCCGAGCCCGGTCGGCCCGGAGCCGCGCCGGCCCGTCCACCGTCCGCCGTGAGGTCCGCGCCGAGCGCGTCGCACGACCGCGCGGACCCGCGCCGGGCGGAAAACGGTTCCGCCCTTCGACGCCCGGGCCGCGGTCGGGGAGACCTCCGCCGGGTCCGGTCCCCCGGACCGGTCCGCCACGTCACTCCACGGCGGGAGCGCCCGGGGCCGGCTGCGGTCCGGCG
The DNA here is from genome assembly GCA_035502055.1 of Thermoplasmata archaeon. GTDB lineage: Archaea > Thermoplasmatota > Thermoplasmata > Lutacidiplasmatales > UBA184 > Lutacidiplasma. The sequence continues at coordinate 17,614 of DATJVB010000065.1, forward strand.
AGCGGACGGGTCAGCCGGAACCCCGCCAGGATCAGCGCGAAGCTGATCGGCCAGCCGGTCACGAACGAGACCACTACCCGAAGGAGGGGCGGCGTCGCGGCCGTGAAGATCGCTCCGTTGAGGACGGACTCCCACAGGACGACGGGCACCGCGACGAACGACGTCACCTGGACGAACCGGCGGAGCGCCCGGTGGACCCGGGGCGAGACGTACCACAGCACGACCAGGGCGACCACGTACCCGATGACGAACGACACCGGGACCGAGAGGAGCGGCGACGCGCCGGGCAGGAGGACCGCGTTGACGATCCCCTCCGAGACGACGATGATGAGGCCGATGAGCGTGTTGCCGAGGACGAGCCGTCCCATCGGCGGCCGCGAGGCTACGGACATTCGTGCGCCTCCCGTCCGACGGCGGTGCACACCCGTTCGCCCGTCGGCTCGTAGATCGTCTCGGCGATGCCGAGGACGCCCAGGAACTTCTCCTGCGCCTCGGCCGCCCGACGGAGCTCGTCGGGGCTCGCGAACAGTCCGAGCAGGAGGAGCGGGTAGCTCGTGTGGTGGAACTCGTCCAGGAACCCCTTGACCGTCGTGTGCGGGTCGTCGTCGTTCCGGAGCGCGAAGGCGGTCCCGAGCGCCATCCGCTCGCCCGTGAGCGGCATGCAGGCGAGGTAGGCGGCCCACCCCGACTCCCGCAGGACCCGCTCGTGGAAGGCGGCGATGCGGTCCGCGAGCTCCGCCGGCACCTTGCTCGTCGCCATCGCGCAGTGGCACATCTCGTGCTGGTGGTGCCGGACGAGGAAGTCGTGGACGGCGGGGGGCGCGCTCTCCGGGACGAGCTGGAGCGCCAGCATCGACAGCCGGGAGCCGATCACGCAGTCGAAGTACGAGGTGTTCGCGGGCGCGTTCGGCTGGGCCCGGTGGTGCTGGATCGAGTGGTGGAGCGCCCGCAGCCCGTTCCGGTGGATCCGGGTGACGAGCCGTGCGCGCTCCTCGTCCGCATCCGGGCCGAGGCCCGCGATCGGACTAGCGGCGGAGCTCGTAAGTGCCAATGACCCCCCACCCCTGCCCGGAACCGTACGACCCGCCGACCGTGAGCTGGAGCTGCCACGCCGACGGCACGTCGAGGGCCCCGAGCGTGGTCGGCACGTCGTTCACCCAGACCGTCGCCGTCCCCCCGGCGATGACGAGCCGGAGGTGGGCGGCACCGGTGAGCGCCGCCGGGGTGAGCGGGAGCGTCACCACGGGCGGGTTGGTGTTCCCGGTGCTCACGCCGTTCGACGACTCGATCGGGTCGAGGACGAGGAACTTGAGCGACAGCGTCGGGCTCGAACCGGTCGGTGCGCCGACGGTGAGGTTCACCGCGAGCTCCCGGTACCCCATCGCCTTGATCCAGTCGGTCAGGACCGATGCCCCGACCGGGCCCGTCGCCGACGCCCCGGTCGCGACCGCCCCCGAGTTCGTGAGGTACTTCCCGGCAACCGCGAGGTAGTTGATCGCAAAGTCGCTCTGCTCGATCCTCATGTTAATCCATCAACTCCACTCGAAGGAATCCCAGGAGCTTCGATGCCCCCGTGCCGATCGGGCTCAGGGTGAACCACGGGGGGATATCCTCGAGGGTCACGTTGATCGAGTCGCCCGCGCCGGGGGTCCCGCCCGGGAGGGAGTACGGGCTCCGTTGGCTCATGAGGAGCACCGTGGGGCCCCCGGAGGCCTCGTTGGCGCCGAACATCGCGATATCGTCGTTCGCGATCTCCTGGTAGTAGAGGACGCTCTGGCCCTGGGCCGGGGCGGGGTTGTCGCCCGGGAAGATGCGGATCCCGCCGCCGCGGACGACCGCTCGGTGCTTTCCCCACGCGTAGATCGGGTTGAAGGTCTTCCCGTTCTGGTACGTCACGATCGACTTCTGCCGGTCCGGCGACAGGAAGTCGAGATCGACGTACTCGTAGGCGAGGTTGAGGTAGGCGTCGTTGGTGAAGTTGGCGTACAGGATCTTGGGCAGCCCATCGGGCAGCGTCGTGAACTGGGGCCGGCAGAACCCCACGTTGGGGAGCGCGTCCCCTACGCGGAGCGGCGTCATGCCGTGCGAGACGGTCCCCGCCCCGACGTTGAAGTAGAGCGCCCGCAGCTGCATCGCCGAGATCACGGTCTTGTTGCTGCCCGGCCGGACGTCCCGCGCCGAGGGTCCGTTGAACATCAGCACGTACCCGGGGTTCGGCGGGCCGACCCCCGAACACGGCACGAGGGACCCGAGCTTGTCGACCGGGTACAGGCCGCCCTGGTCGACCGCGGAGTCCTCGATCGAGGCGGTGATCGTCCCGGGGCTGAGCGGGTTCGAATGGATATCCGCGACGATAGAGAAGCTGACGAGTCCCCCGTGGTCGCCGGTCACCCCGTCGAAGACCCCATACGAATAGGCGAAGAGCGCCGCCTGCTGACCCGACACCAAGCCGCCTTGGACGAGCGGGTCCGGGGAAAGGATGCTGAACCGGAGCGACGAGAGCACGCCCTTGGACGGGGTGAAGCTGCTGAGGAGACCCACCCCGGGGTGTCCCGTGCCCAGCCAGCCCTCGCCCGATAGCCCTCCGACGAAATCCGACGCGGTCGCGGGGCTCGTGACCTCCGCGTTCGGGAGCCGGTAACAGTAGATGCCGAGAGTGTTGCAGTTCGGTGTGGAGAACGAGAAGAAGAGGAGAAGCGAACCGTCGATCTTGTCGTAGATCGGCCAGTACTCGCCATTGATCGACTTGAATCCGGAGACGTTCCCGACCCCGCTCGAGCCACCCGCGAGCGTACCGTACCCGGTCGCGCTACCGGAGTTGCTCGACCCGACCCCCGCCGTCGCGCCTCCGGGGTAGTTCGAGTCGAACCAGCTGATCACGTCGGACGTCGCCTGGCTGATGTTGACGACGACTCGCGGGTTGAGGAGCCAGCTCGACGGGAGGGCCCCGAACGAGAATCCGCTCGGATCGACGTCGGCCATGTAGATGGAGAACGTGTCGGTCCCCCGTAGCGTCCCCGCCGGGCTTCCCAGCCAGAAGAACTTGACCGGATACGCCCGCGACGAGCCGGTGCTCGGATTGTAGTGGCTCGTGAAGACGAACTTGGGATCGTCGGTGATCCCCAGCCCGTAGTCGACCCCCGCGGAGGGGCCTAGGAAGGTCGCATCCCGGATCGAGTCCAACAGGACTCCGGTGACCCCCGAAGTGTAGGCCGGAGAGGAGCCCGCCGCCGCCGCAGACAGATACCGCCGCATCGTTGCCATCTTCGTTTCACCGCCCTTCGAACATCACGTCGACCAGCCGGCCGTGACCGCTCGGTCGCGCGAAGGTGACGTCAGCCCGGGATCCCCGGACGAAGGTGTTGGCGCCCGATCCCTCGACGATCGCGTTCCCGAGATCGAACGGGCGTACTCCATCGGGCGCCTCCCGGAGGTCGTAGACCCCCGGCCGAAGGCGGATCTGGCCGTATCGGCGGCCGTCCGAGCCGGTCGGGAGGAGCCCCAGCGCCTCCCACAGCCCATCGCTCGTCGTGCCGGGCGTGAACGAGCCGAAGTCCGCCTGCGCCGGGTCGTCGCCGCCGACCACGAGCTCGGGGATCTTCTGGCTCAACGACTGCGGCTTCTGGTGTACCCCGTCGATGATCCGGAGGTCGCCGAGGTCGCTGCGGTAGTAGAGCGTCCCGGGGGCCGCGTTCTCGGGGTCCGACGTGACGGACGGGACGATCAGCGTCGTCGGCCGGGAGGTCGACGAGCCCAAGGAGATGCCGGTGAGTCGGGTGACGCCGCCGAGGAGGGGGCTCGCCGCGGCGAGCGCCGCGCCGCCGGCGATCGCGATCCCGCCGAGCTTCTTGAGCTCCCCTCGGCGCTTCTCGATCCGACCCCGTTCGTCCGCGCTCAGCCGGTCCGTCCCGACCTGATCCTTCCGTGCCATGCTTCGAACTCCTACCCGATCGTCACTCGCCGGTCTGGGCGATCGCGACGGCCGGCTCCGGATGGAGCCGGCGCTGTCGGACCGTCTCGACCCGTCGTACGAGGTAGTACGAGGCCCCGTAGAGCAGCGAGAGCGACAGCGCGATCACGACCTCGACGGTCCCCCCGCCGATGCCCGGCGAAATGACGAAGGCGATGAGGAAGCAGACGACGATCGCGTGCCGCCAGTACTTCCGCATGAGCGACGTCGTGAGGAGCTCGAGCTGCGCGAGGCCGTAGCAGACCGTCGGGATCTCGAACGCGAGACCCAGGCCGAGCGCGAACGCGAACGTGGTCTGGAGGAAGGCGGCCAACGAGACCGAGCCGACCGCGTTCACGGGCCCCTGGAGCTCGAAGGCGAAGAGGTAGATCGGCGGCAGCACCGCCACGAAGGCGAACAGGATCCCGAGGGCGAACAGGACCGTCGAAAGCGCGATGAGCCGCCGCACCGCGCGGCGCTCGCGCGGGTACAGCCCCTCCTCGAGGAAGCCGAGCGCGAGGGAGACCCCGTACGGGATCGTGACGAGCAGCGAGAGGTACAGGCCCACCAGCATGATCGCGCCCCACGCGTCGAACGGTCCGAGCACGAGGATCGTCTCCCCCGCGGGGAGCAGGTACCCCTCGAGCCAGGTGATCGTGTGGACCGCGAGGGAGTCCCCGACCCAGCCCAGCGCGCTCGGCGGAACGAACAGGCCCGACCACGTGATCGGAAGCGCGGTGACGGCGAAGAACGTGAGCAGGAAGGCGATCGCGAGGCGCTTCGCGATCGTCCGGAGACGTCGTAGCTCCCGCGTGATGAAGGAGAGGCCCTCCCTCATCCGGGCTCATTCCGTGCTCTTCGCCTTGGGCTTCGAGTCGTTCGCCGAAGCGTTCAGCTCTTGCCGGAGCTTCTGGATGTCCCGCTGGCCCTCGAGCTGGCCCAGCTCGTAGTACGACCGGGCCCGCCCGATCGCCCGGGCGGCGTCCGGCGCCTTCGTGAAGATCTTGGGCCAAAGGTAGATGAGCACCGCAACGACGACGACGACCACCGCAATTCCGATGATGGAGTCTGCGACCACTGGGCCTCCGAGCGCGGCGCAGCGATGTATAACCCTGTATTTGAAGCCCGGTTATTCGACGCGACCGGGGTGGCGTCCCCCGAACTGGATTGAGACAGCTTTCGAGGAGAGACGACACAGTCTCAATCGCACCCATGCAGATGAGAATTGGACCGTGTCACGCCGTTTCCTGGTCCGTGATTCAAAGCCGCTCGGCGACGGATCGGAGGTACGCGTCGACCGGGGCGAGCGGGCGGTCGAGGCCCCGGAGCGGCGGTAGCCCGAGCCGGTCCGAGACGAGCCAGTCGACCTCGTACGCGTAGAGGAGGCTCGAGCCGGCGAGCTCGAGGAGCCGCGCGAGGCGGTGCCCGCCCCGCGGCGAGAGGCGGAGGTACCGGGGCGGCCGACCGAGCGCGGCGAACATGCGCTCGGCAAGCTCGCGGTACTCGAACCGCTCCGGCCCGCCCGCCTCCTCGATCCCCGACCCACCGCCGTCGAGCCCAAGACGGATCGCGCGGCCGACGTCCGCGGAGGCGATCGGGCTCAGGTGGTAACGGCCGTCGCCGAACATCGGGAGCCGGCCCCACCGGTGGATCGTTCGCATCATCACTCCGAGGAGGACGTCGCCCGGCCCGAAGACCGCGCTCGGGCGGAGGATGCGGTACGGGATCCCCGAGGCGACGACCGCCTGATCGACCCGGCGCTTCTCCCGGAGGTACGGCAGCGTCCGTTCGAGCGCTGGGGGCGCCTCCGGCACGCTCACGTGGACGACCCGACGGACCCCCGCGCGCCCGGCCGCCGAGAGGAGCCGCTCGATACCGTCCGCGAGCCGCTGGAACGCGCGGGGGGAGGCGGAACGGTACCACGCGAGCAGGACGACCGCGTCGACCCCTTCGAGGAGGGGAGCCCAGTCCGGGATGGTCCCCGCGTCGCCGGCCACGAAGGAGATCCCATCCCCCGCGTCGCCCGGACCGGGTCGCCGGTGGAGGGAGCGGACCTCGAAGTTGCCGGCGAGCTCGGCGCCCACGGCGCGTCCCAAGAGCCCGCCCAAGCCGCCGACGACGAGGACCGTCCGGCGCGCGTCGACGGCGCTCATGCCGGGACGGGCGACGGCTCGGCCGGCTCCGCGGAGAACCGCCGGTCCCAGCCGGCCACGATCCCCGGGACGACCTCGCCGAGCGGGACGGGCCGCCCGACCTCGCGCGCGAGGCTCGTCATGACGGAGCCGTCGAACCCGCACGGCCGGATCCGCCCGAAGGCGGCGAGATCCGGGTCGACGTTCAGCGCGAACCCGTGGAACGTGACCCACCCCTCGACGGCGATCCCGACGCTCGCGATCTTGCGGGCGCCGTCGACCCAGACGCCCCGGCGGCCCGGGACCCGGCCGGCCGACACGCCGAACGGCGCCAGGGCCTCCACCAGGATCTCCTCGAGCTCCCCCACGAACCGGCGCACGTCCCGGCCGCGGGCGGCGAGATCGACGATCGGGTACCCGACGAGCTGCCCCGGGCCGTGGTACGTGGTCCGGCCGCCGCGCTCGACGTGGAACGTCGGCACGTCGTCGGGGGGCGCGGCGCCGCCGTCGCCTTCCACCCCGACGGTGTAGACGGGCGGATGCTCGACGAGGAGGAGCGTATCCGGGATCTCCCCGCGTCGTCGGCGGTCCTTGAGCGACCGCATCTCCGCGAGGGCGGCGCCGTACTCCCGCCGGCCCCAGTCACGCCGGTCGGCCACCGCCCCCCCGCCGCGCGACGTGCATCGGTTCGCCGAGCCAGAGGAGCGCCGCCTCCTGGAGCGTCTCGGAGAACGTGGGATGGGGATGGATCGTGAGCGCCACGTCCCGGACCGTCGCCCCCATCTCGATCGCGAGGCCTGCCTCGGCGACGAACTCCCCCACGCTCGCTCCGGCGGCGTGCACGCCGACGAGCCGCGCGTCGGGCTCCGTCGCGACGATCTTGAGCCAGCCGGTCGTCGCGTGCGCCGCGTGCGCCCGCCCGAGCGCCGCGAACGGGAACCGCGCCTCGCGGACGGCGAGTCCCTGCGAGCGGGCCATCTCGGCGGTGAGCCCGACGGTCGCGAGCTCGGGGGTCGTGAAGACCACGCTCGGGATCGCCTGAAAGTCGAACCGCGTCGGACGGCCGGCGATCGCCTCGGCCGCGACCGTCCCCTCCCGGTATGCCTTGTGCGCGAGCATCGGGGGCCGGCAGACGTCGCCCGCGGCGTAGATCGTCGGCACGTTGGTCCGCTGCTGGGGGTCGACCGGCACGAACCCCGTCTTGGGATCGACGGCGACGCCGGCCTCCTCGAGCCCGAGGTCGCGGGAGGCGGGCCGCTTGCCGACGGTGAGGAAGAGGCCGTCGGCGGCGAGCTTCTCGGTCGTCCCCGTCGGCCCCGCCACCTCGAGGGTCACCCCGTCCGCCGAGCGCGCAAGCTTGAGCGCCTTCGTCGCGGTGCGCACCTCGACGCCGAGCCGGACGAGGGCGCCCGTGATCTCCCGGGAGAGGTCGGGTTCGAGGCCCGGGAGGAGCTGCGGGAGGAGCTCGACGATCGTGACGCGGGTGCCGACCATGGCGAGGAACTCCCCGAGCTCGCAGCCGCTCACGCCCCCGCCGAGGACGAGGATCGATCGGGGCACCGCGGGGACGTCGAGGAGCTGCTCCGCGGTGAACACCGTCCGGCCGTCCGGCTCGAAGCCGGGGAGGACGACGGGGACCGACCCGGTGGCGATCAACGCCGAACCGAAGTCGATCCGCTCCTGGCCCCCGTCGGGGGCGACCAGGGAGACCGACCGGGGACCGGTGAACCGGGCCTCCCCCACGAGCACCTCGACGCCGGCGGACTTGAGCAGCTGGGTGACCCCCTGCCGCTCCTTCGCGACGAGCCCGGCCTTCCACCGCTGGGTCGCGGCGAGATCGAACGTGAGCTCCTTCGCGACGACGCCGACGTCGGGCCCCTCGTGGCCGGCCGCGTAGTAGAGGCCCCCGGCGTGGAGGAGGGCTTTCGACGGGATGCAGCCCCGGTTGAGGCACTCGCCCCCCAGCTCGCGGCGTTCGACGAGGATCACCTTCCGGCCGAGCTGACCCAGCCGGATGGCGCCGACGTAGCCGGCCGGCCCCCCGCCGACGACGAGGGCGTCGCACGTACGCGCGTAGGTCCCGGCCATCGCGGCGCTCAGGCCCCCCGGCCCGCGGTCGGCGCCGCCGCCGCGAAGACGTCGGTGAGGAGCGACGCGGGGTCCGGCGGGGCGACCTTCTCCGCCGACTCGATCGCGTCCTTCACGCGCCGGTCGGCGGCGGTCCGGATCGCGGCGGCCTCGTCCGGGGCGACCACCTTGTGCGTCGCGAGGAGTCCCTCGAGCCGGGCGAGCGGGTCGTGCGCCGCCGCCCGGGACATCCAGTCGCCGGGCTGGTACCGCTTCGGATCGTCGGAGCTGGAGTGGGGCGTCATGCGGTACAGGACGAACTCGAGGAGCTCGGGGCCCTTGCGGTCCCGCACCCGGGCGAGCGCGAGGCGGAACGCGGCGTGGCAGGCGACCGCATCGGTTCCGTCGACCTGCGACGAGGGGAGGCCGTACGCCTTCGCCTTGTCGGCGAGCCGGGCGACGCGGCTCTGCCGCTCGACGGGGACCGAGATCGCCCACTGGTTGTTGGTGAGGCAGAACAGCACCGGGAGATCGAAGACGCCCGCGAAGTTGAGCCCGGCGTGGAAGTCGTTCGCGCTCGTCGCGCCGTCCCCGAAGAACGCGAGCGCCGCGGCGGGCTCCCGGCGCAGGCGGATCCCGTAGGCGATCCCGACGGCGTGGGAGATCTGCGTGCCGACGACGGACGACATGGAGACGTACCGAACCTCCCGGGCCGTCGGGTGGCAGGGCATCTGCCGGCCCCGGGCGGGGTCGCGGTCGTTGGCGAACAGGTGGTCGACGTACCGGTCGAGCGGATGGCCGCGGACGAGCGCGACGAGCTGCTCGCGGAGGCCGGGGACGATCCAGTCGGCGGGCGTCGTCTCGAGCCCGGCGGCGACGCTCACGGCCTCCTGGCCGGTCGCGGGCCCGTAGAACCCGATCCGCCCCTGCCGCTGGAGGCCGAGCATGCGCGAATCGAGCGCCCGGGCGAACACCATCCACTCGAAGGCGCGATGCAGCGTCTTCGCCCACTCGGGGCCGAGCGTCTCCGCGAGGGCGTCGGTGGAGTAGGGGAGCGGGATCGCCGCGGGGCCGCTCATGCGAGGTCGGCGAGCAGCTGGTGCGGGTCCTCGAGGTGCGACTTCACGACCGCGAGGAACTGGGCGCCCACGATCCCGTCGAGCACCCGGTGGTCGAGGGAGACCGACAGGTTGAGCAGGTCGGCCGGGCCGATCGAGCCGTCCGGCCGGTACACCGGCCGCCGGACGATCCGGTGGACGCCGAGGATCGCGACCTCGGGGTAGTTGAGGATCGGCGTCGCGAGGACGCCCCCGAGCGCGCCGAGGCTCGTGATCGTGAACGTGCCTCCGGAGAGCTCCGCGAGGGTGAGCTTCCCGGCCCGCGCCTTCTCCGCCAGCTCGGCGATCTCCCGGGCGATCCCGGCGAGGCTCTTCGCGTCCGCGTTCTTCACGACCGGGACGATCAGCCCCTCCGGGGCGGCGGTCGCGATGCCGATCCCGAACTCTCGGTGGAGCACGAGCTCCTGCTTTTCGTCGTCCATCCGGGCGTTCATCGTCGGATACTGGCGGAGCCCGGCGATGACCGCCTTCACGATGAACGGGAGGTAGCTCAGCTTCACGCCCTTGCGCTCGAGGGAGACCGCCATCCGCTCGCGCAGCCGGACGAGCTCCGACGCGTCGACCTCCTCCACGTAGGTGTAGTGCGCCGCCCGGTGCACCGACTCCGTCATGTGCTCGGCGATGACCCGACGGACGCCGCGGAGCGGGATCCGATCGGCCGTCGCAGGCGCCGGACCGCTGCCGGGCGCCGACGTCGGCGCCGACGCGGTCGGGGGCGGGGCGGGACGTACCGTACCCGGCGCTGCCGATGAGGGGCCCCGAGCGGCCGAATCCAGGTCCGCGTCCGTCACGCGACCGCCGGGACCGCTCCCGGCGACGGACGAAAGATCGATCCCGAGCTCCGAAGCCCGCCGCCGGACGCTCGGGCTCGCGAGCACGGACCGCGAAGGCCCGCCCGCCGGTTCCGTTCGGGTCGCAGGGGCCGAGGCGGGGGCCGGGACCGGGGTCGGGGCGGGCGTGGACGCTGCGGGCGCGGCGCCCCGGGAGACGGCAGCAGCGGGAGCCGGGGCGGCGGTTTCCGCCGCCCCGGTCTCGATGGTGACGAGGAGCCCTCCCACCTTCACCTTCTCCCCCACCCGGGCGTGGAGCTTCGCGACGCGGCCCGCCTTCGGGGACGGGATCTCCACGTTCGCCTTGTCCGTCAGCACGCTCACGAGCGGCGCGTCCTCGCGGACCGTCTCCCCCTCGTGGACGAACCACTCGACGATCTCGCCCTCCGCGACGCCTTCCCCGATATCGGGAAGCCGGAACTCGTACGCCATCGCCTCGCTCCTCAGCCGGCGCGGACGGTCGACCGGATCGCGTGGGCGACGCGCTCGGCCGTCGGGAGGTACAGGTGCTCGAGCGCGTACGGGAACGGCGTGTCGTAACCGGTGACGCGGGCGATCGGCGCCTTGAGCGAGTAGAGCGCGCGTTCGGCGATCAACGCGGCGAGCTCCGCGCCGAAGCCGCAGAACCGGGGTGCCTCGTGGACGATGACCGCCCGTCCCGTCTTCTCGACCGATCGGATCACCGCCGCCTCGTCGAGCGGGACCAGCGACCGGAGGTCGATGAGGTCGACGCCGGTCCCGTCCGCGGCGACCGCCTTCGCGGCCTCTTCGGCGACCGGCACCATCGCCCCGTAGGCGAACACCGAGACGGCGGACCCCTCCCGGACGGTCCGCGCGGCGCCGAGGGGGAGCCGCACGTCCCCGTCGGGCACCTCGCCCGTGACCGACCGGTAGATCCGCTTCGGCTCGAGGAAGATGACGGGATCGGGGTCGTGGATCGCCGACAGGAGGAGGCCCTTCGCATCGGCCGGGGTCGACGGGATGACGACCTTGAGGCCCGCCGTGTGGGCGAAGTACGCTTCCGAACTTTGGGAGTGATAGAGGCCGCCCTTCACCCCGCCGCCGTACGGCGACCGGATGACGAGGGGGCAGGGGTACTGGCCCCCGGACCGGTACCGGAACTTCGCTGCCTCGCTCACAATCTGGTCGAAGGCGGGGTAGATGAAGTCGAGGAACTGGATCTCGGCGACCGGCTTGAGGCCGTACAGCGCCATACCGATCGCCGTCCCGACGATGCCGGTCTCGCTGAGGGGGGTGTCGATCACGCGATCCGGACCGAACTCCTTGATGAGGCCGTCGGTGGCCCGGAAGACGCCGCCGTTGAGGCCCACGTCCTCGCCGAGGACGAGGACGTCCGGGTCGGACCGCATCGCCTCGAGGAGCGCGTGGTTGACCGCCTGGACGAGGGTGAGCTCGCTCACGGATGGAGCACCCCGGCTTTCAGAAGCTCCTCGAATCCCGCGCGCTCGTTCTCGAGCTGCGGGGTCCGAGCCTCGAAGACGTCGTCGAATAGCGTGAGCGGGTCGACGGCGGGGGTCTTCTCGGCGGCGTCGAGCGCGGCTGCGAGTCGGGCCCGAGCGGCCTCCCAGAGCGCCCGGTCGTCGGCCTCGGTGAGCCGGCCCGAGCTCAATAGCTCGTGTTTGAGGCGCGCGACGGGGTCCTTCTCCTTCCACTCGGCGAGCTCGGCGTCGGTGCGGTACCGTCGCGGGTCGTCGGAGGTGGAGTGCGGTCCGAGCCGGTAGACCTGGGCCTCGATCAGCGTCGGCCCCTCGCCGCCGAGCGCCCTCGCCCGGGCCTCGGCTACCGCCCGGTACACGGCGCGGACGTCCGTCCCGTCAACGACGACGCCCGGGAACCCGTAGGCGGTCGCCTTCTCGGCGAGCGTCTCGCTCCGGGTCTGCTTCGCCCGGGGCAGCGAGATCGCCCACTGGTTGTTCTGGCAGAAGAAGATCGTCGGCGTCCGGAACACCCCGCCGAAATTGAGCCCCGCGTGGAAATCGTTCGAGCTCGTCGTCCCGTCCCCGAAGAACGCGACGGTGACGATCGGCTCCCCCCGACGCTGGGCCGCCATCGCGGTCCCGACGGCGTGGGAGATCTGGGTCCCGACAGGGCTCGAGGCGGTCACGAACTTGTACCGGCGGTACCCGTAGTGGTTCGGCATCTGTCGACCCTTGAGCGTGTCGCCGGCGTTCCCGATGAACTGGTCCAGGAGGAGCTGGGTCGGGATCCCTCGGGCCAGCGCCACCCCGAGCTCCCGGTAGGCCGGGAACAGCCAGTCGTCGGGCGACAGAGCGGCGGCACATCCGATCTGGGCGGCCTCCTGGCCCTGGAGAGGCACGTAGAACCCGATCCGGCCCTGGCGCTGGAGCGTGAGGCACCGCTCGTCCATGACGCGGACGTCGAGCATGAGGCGGTAGAGCTCGGGGAGGCGTTCCTCCGGGAACGTGCCGCCGGACGCCGGTGAAATGACCCCCCGTCCACGGGCGGTTCCCGTCAACCGCGGCCCCCGGGACATCGCGAGCGGGCTTCTGATATAACGGCTCGGGACCGAGGGAGCGGTCCCCGTCGCGCCGAGGGCCGCCACCGCCCGGAACCGGCTCGGAGGACCCCCCGTCCGGGGGGGTGTTTCGTCTCCTCTCCCCGAAGCGCTTCCCTCGAGGGTCCCCTATATGTACGACAGCCCGGCTCCGCCCGACTTCGATGCTGCCCCGGAGCGCCCCGGTCGTGGAGACCCGGGGGGTCACCCGCCGGTTCGAGGCCCGCAAGGGGTTCTTCTTCAACGAGAAGATCCGGACCGAGGCCCTCCGCGGGGTGGACCTCACCGTCGATCAGGGCGAGATCTTCGGGCTCCTCGGCCCGAACGGCGCCGGAAAGACGACCCTTACGAAGATCCTCTCGACGCTCCTGCTGCCCACCTCCGGCGAAGCGAGGGTGCTCGGGTTCGATGTCGCCCGCGAGGCGATCAAGCTGCGCCCCCGGATCGGGCTCGTCCTCGGAGGGGAGCGAGGACTCTACAACCGCGTGAGCGCGTGGGAGAACCTCCGGTACTTCGCCGACCTGTACGGCGTCCCCCTCGCCTCCCGGGACCGGCGCATCGAGGTCGTGCTGGAGCGGGTCGGGTTGGCCGACGCGGCCCATCGCCGCGTGGAGGAGTTCTCGCGCGGTATGAAGCAGAAGCTCCACATCGCGCGCGGGATCCTCCACGAGCCAGAGATGCTGTTCCTCGACGAGCCGACGATCGGGCTGGATCCCAAGAGCGCCCGCGAGACCCGCAAGCTCGTCCGCAGCCTCGTCGCCGACGGGGTTTCGATCTTCCTCACGACGCACTACATGTTCGAAGCGGAGGAGCTGTGCCACCGGATCGCCATCCTGAGCCGGGGGCGGATCGTCGCGCGCGACACGGTCGCGGGACTGCGGCGGCTGGTGGGAGGCGATCGGACCATTGAGGTCGAAGGGTACGGGTTCGACGACGCCGAAATCGATCGGGTCCGGCACCTCGTCGGCGTCGCCCGCGTCGTGACGGAGGAGTTCGGTCCGAGGCTCCGGCTCACCCTGCGCGTCGGGACGGGCGAGCTCACGTTGGACGGGATCCGCGCGGTCCTCCCCGGCCATCCGGAGCTCAGCGTCCGCGAGCGGCGGACCGTCCTCGAGGACATCTACCTGGACCTCGTGGAGGAGGCCGCCTAGATGGCGCTCGAGAGCGCGTCCCGGCCGAGGGCGCTCGGGGCGGCGGTCCGGCTGTCGGTCCTGTCGTTCCTCGCGGACCCTCAGTGGCTCATCCCGAGCATGATCGCCCCGGTCATCTTCGCGCTCGTCTCGTACGAGCTGTTCGCGGGCTCCGGCCCCTCGTTCGTGCTGTACGCCATCCTCGGGGCGGGGATGATGAGCATGTGGGGCCAGACCCTCTACGGGAGCGGGTGGGCGACCGGGCAGGACCGGGAGCTCGGCACGCTCGAACCCACGCTATCGGCCCCGACGCCGTACCTCTACGTCGTCGCGGGACGCGTCATCTGGAACACGATCGCGGGCCTCCTGGGAGGCGCCATCGTGCTCGTGGTGATCGCGTTCACCTACGGCCAGCCGCTCCCGCTCGGCGACCCGGTCGCGTTCTTCGTGCTGTTCGCCTTCACCATCGGGACGCTCGCCTCGGTCGGGATCGTCTTCGCCGCGGCGTACGTCTACACTCGGTACGCGGGGTTCATCCAGAACATCGGCGAGTTCGCCTTCTACGTCGGCACGGGCTGCATGTTCCCCGTCGTCCTCCTCCCGTTCTGGACGAGCCCGGTGTCGCTCCTCTTCCCGCCGACGTGGGCGCTCGATGCTCTCCGGTACGTCGCGATCCCCGGCTACGTCGGCTTCGGCTGGGGGTTCTGGGGGGACCTCGCGGGGGCGATCGCGACGACGGGAATCTACCTCTCGATCGCCGGGACGGTGTTCAGCCGGGTCGAACGCCACGTGCTCGAGGTCGGGGACCTGAGCGACTGGTGAACGGGAGGATACCGGATCCATGTCGTCGGCGGCGCACCCCTCGTTCTGGCGAACCTTCTGGGTGAACGCGATCTTCGCCCCCCGGACCAGCCTCGGCTTCATGCGCCTCGACTTCATCCTCGGGACCGTCTTCGTCATTCCGTTGACCCAGATGGTCTTCTTCGCCTTCGTCGCCGCCCTGGCGGGCGATGGGCCGTCGGGGGTCGCGTACATCGTCGTCGGCAACGCGGTCGCGACGGTGACCTACTCGTCGATCTTCTCCGTCTGCCAGACGACGGACAGCGAGAAGCAGGCGGGAACGATCGAGCACCTCCTCGTTTCTCCTGCGAACCGGGTCGCCCTCTACTTCGGGCGCGGGATGATCCCCGTCCTGGTCTCGCTCGGCACGGTGACCGTGGGGTTGTTCTACGCCGTCACGATCTACCACGTCCCGTTCGATCCCGCGAGCGTGCCGTTCCTCGCGGTCTCGATCGTGCTCACGGCGTTCTCGATGGTCGCCTTCGGGCTCCTCCTCGCCGGCGTCGCGCTCTACCTGCGGACCTCGATCATCCTCGGCAACATCTTCCTGTTCATCGGACTCCTCCTCTCGGGCGTGAACTTCCCCCCGGACCGACTTCCGGCGGTCCTCCAGTGGATCGGCTACGGCCTCCCCCTGACCTGGGGGATCTCGGCGATCCGGGCGGGCCTGTCGGGAGCGACGGTCGCGGGGCTCGCGCCGCTCTGGGGGTCCGTCGCGCTGTGCGGCATCGTGAGCTACGCGCTCGCGATCGGCCTCTGGTCGACGTTCGAGCGCCGGGCGCTCTCGACGGGCAGCATCGCCCGGTATTGAACCGCCGGCCGCCCCCGGCCGAGCGAAACGTTCAAGGGGCGCCGGCCGTGGGTGGGCGGGGGCCCATAGCTTAGGTTGGCTGGAGCACCCGGCTGATAACCGGGAGGTCGTCGGTTCAAATCCGACTGGGCCCAGTCTCCGTCAGAGAACCGGACATTCTCACGGATCTCCTCCGGCCCGAGTCGGGCCGGATCTCGGGCACTCACGCCGACCGCACTTTCCCACGACCGGCCGCCGTCCTCTCGGAACCGCCTCAGGGTCCGATTCCTTCCCCGAGGCCCGCGCAGGGAGCGAACCGCGGGTCTTTGGGTATCTTCACAACGAGGGGGGGCCTGCTCGCGACCGGTGGACCTGCGTCCGCCCGCCGGCTCCCATGCCTATTCTGCGATTGGCGCGACCTGGTCAGGACGCGGCTGCGTCGCCATCTCCGTGAATCCACGGGCGGCCCGATCGCGAGGCGTGGTTGGTCCGGGGTCGCCTCGATCGCGCCCCTCCCGCGCGGACCGGGGGGCTCCGCGTGAGCCCGAGGGCGCGCGACATGTAGCGGTCGCGGTGCCCGGGCTGCGGCCGCCGCGCCGAGGAGGACCGCGCCAGGGGCTGGCCGAGCCGGGTCGCTGGTGGATTCTGCGGGAGCGCCCCGCCGCCGACCGTCGTCGCGGAGTCGCCGACCGGGACGCCCCACCGGCTCGCGATCCTCGGCCCGCGGGGGACGGCGACATGAGTCGCGCCGAGTCCGAGCGATGCGATCGCGAGGACCCCGGGGACGCTCCATCTCCGGGCGCGGGTACGAGTGCTGGGTAGGCGATAGCGGGGTCCCGGGGGCCATCGTTCGTTTCTCGGCCCTAAGATGCCGGTCCGTCGTTGACCTATTCGCTAGAGCTCGGGGGTGCGTTCCCGGATCCTTCCGGGCGATCGAGCGCGAGCAGCTCGCACGACGGAGCCTGACGAGCACGAGGAGGGCCTGGAGTCTCGTCCTCAATGGGCACGCATCGATTACGGGGAAGGACCGATCGCGATTGGATCTCGGTGAGCTCGGGCTCCGGGTCAATCGCACCAGCGGGCTTTCTCCGCCCCCGGCGGCGGTCCGGGGTCCCGCTCCTAGAGCGACGGCCCCCCGTCGACTCCCTAACGCCGTTCCGACTCTCCAGCGTCGGCCCCGAGTCCTCGGCCAAGCCTTCGACTCCGTTATAAGAGGTCCAGCCGTGGGGGCCCCGCGCTTCTCTTTGAGGGAGCGACCCGGGGTTCCGATGTCAACGTCGATCCCAACCTCTCGAACGCCCTTCCGAGGAAGGAGGCCAGTCGCCCGACGCCTGAAGCTAATCGCTCCGACCGCCGTCGCCGTCGCCCTGGTCGCCCTTCTGGCAGCGCCGGGAGGTCTCGCCATGTTCAGATCTCCCAGCGGCACCGGAACCCGGGCCACCGTCCCTCCCCCGTACCCCGGTGCGACCGACACCTGGAGCGTCACCACCTATGCGGGCCTCTGCTCGCACTTCTGGGCCCCGACTCCCCAGGCTACGCCGGCGGCGGGGCAGTGGGACGTCAATGGGACGGCCACCCAGACGAGCTGCCACGGCAACTACAACGGGCACGGCGCGTACGTCAACACGACGGCGTCCGTCGCTGTTCCGCTGAACGGCTCGCTGTTCGGCGGTACCGTGTCGGTCCGGCTCAAGGTAACCACCCTCGCGACGTGGAACATCACCGAGGCTCCATGGTGCTTGGGCTACGGGCTCTCCTACGTGGAGTGCTTCGAGTCGGCGAACTTCACCGACGTCGCCTATCTGGAGCTCCTCGACAACACCACCGGCTCGGTGGTCGCGACAGGGGGCGCCGCCAGCCCGCACGCCTACTGGTGGACCGCGCCGAACGCGAGCAACGTGTGGATCGACGTGGTGAGCAACAACTCCGTCCGTGCGATGTACATGAGGACGGGCGCGATCAACGGGCAGATCGCCGTCACATCCACCCCCGATCTATCGATCCGGGTCCCGAAGGGGTATGTGCTCAACGCGTCGCACGAGTACGAGGTGGTCGTCGTCGGAGGCTTCGAGATCCAGGCCGCGGCCGACTCCGTGGAGGCGGTCTTCCACGAGTGGTCGAATGTCCACGATGAAGTGGGGTTCACCATCGTCTCCATGTCGATGTGAGTCGCGCCCGACCGCCTGGACCCCTGAAACCCTAAGCTACCGACAAGCTGGGCCCTAGGCGGCCGATTGCGGGCCCATGGGTTACAGGAAGTCCGGATAGGTGAGAGCCGCGAGCGGCGGTGACCTGATAAGAATGGAGGGTGAGAGGCCGGGCCGAAGGCCTTAGCCGTCTGGCCCAGTGGGCCAATCCTACCACCTTGCCATCACATGGTCGACCACGCCGTGCGTCGTGGGGTCGTGCGTGTCGTACGGAGCCCCGACGGGACCGCCCCGGACGGGAGCAGGTCCGCGATGGCGCGGGGTGGGGGGGGCGGCGGCGTGGGCGTCGGCGACACGGCCGCGAAGAAGGAAGGGCGTTCGAGCGGGACCATCTCACCCAGAGACCCCGCCACAGAGGCCCGCCACGACTCGCCGGGCACGCTCTGCGGCAGGAGCTATCGGAGGCGCGGAGGGCTCGAGGACCGCCCCCGGAGAGCCTGCGGATCGCGGATTCCAGTGGCCTCGCGGCGCAGCTCGATTGGATCGAGGTGCGGGGTTCGCGGGCGGGCCGGGACCACGTCGATCCCCGGGCTGCGCCGAGTCCGTCGGGCCGGCGAGGGCGACGGAGAGCCGAGCCCGCCGGCTCGCTATGAAGCCGAACAGGGACGCGGCGACGATCTGGTCGACGGCCGTGCCGATCACGGTCGGGGGCGATAGCGCGTCGGCGAACCGACCGGCAGCGGTCGCGGCTGGCCTTGCCCCGTGGAAGTCCGTGGCCCTGGGCGGGCCCCCCGGCCCATCGTGCGCGCTTCGGCCGGCCGAAGGGCGCGTCTCGGCGTGGACCGGTCAGGCGCGCACCCGAACGTAGCTCCCGATGAGCTCGGGGGCGCGCTCGGCCGCGCCGGTCCAGAACCGCTTGTTCTCCGGGTCCCCGGGGTCGAAGAGATGGTCGTACTTCACCCGGCTCTCCCCGGGCGGCACGCGCTCTCCGCACCGGAGGGCGAACTCCCGCAGCTTTCGCGCGTTGGCGAGCGCCGGGTGGCTCGCGATGAAGTAGAGCGCGAGCTTCTCGATCTCCTCGACGGTCCGGCCGGACGCCGCCGCGCTCTGGAGGAGGGTCGAGACCGACACCAGGAGGCGGTCCTCGGGCTCGACGGGTGGGATGCTGAAGAGGTTCCCCTCCGGGATCCGCGAGACGAGGTCCGCCCCTTTGGGTCGGGCGCGGATCCCCGTGACCATCGACTCGAGGTCCGACCCGGAGCTCCCCGCGAGCACGACGACCCGGCCGACGCGCCCCGGGAGCGAGGCGTCCATCAGCGGCAGCATCGCCTCGTAGGGCCAGGCCTCGCCCGGGTGCGCGTCGGCCTCGTCCACGAGCACGACCATCGGCTCGGTCGATCGGGCGATCCCGTCGAGGGCGGCTCGGAACACGGCGTCCCCCGCTTCGGCGAGGTTGAGCTCGACGTACCGGTGGGCCGTGCTGACCGTGCGGGAGGTCTCCCGGACGAGGAAGGTCTTCCCACTCCCCGGGGCGCCCCAGAGCAGGAAGTTGTCGTGCCGTTCCGACGGATTCGCGAGCGCCGCCGCGACGCGCTGCCGGAAGTCCTTGAGGCGATGCCGAATCGTGCCGTCGAACCGCGCGTAGGCCCCCGCGACCCGGTAATCCGCCACCCGCAGCTCGGTCGCCGCGGCCAGGTACGCCTGGATCCGACGGGCGGGGTCATCGGGCCCGGTGGGGGTCTGGTCGAGGCGCATCCGCCGGAGGAGCGCCTCAAATCGGGGATCGTCCCGCAGCAAATCGAACCGAGGCTCCACCTTGACCCAGGCGAGCCAGCTCGAACGCTCCTCGCACGCCCGGTCGAGCCACCGGAGCGCCTCGTCCTTGTCTCCGAGACCGGTGTGCACGAGCGCGATCCAGTACGAGGGAAGGTAGGAGGTCGCAGCGCGGGCAAGGAGCTGCCCTAGGATCTTCCGGGCCTCGCTCGCCCGCCCCGCGGAGGCGAGCGTGTGCGCGAGGACGGCGAGCGCCATCGTGCTCCCGTTCGTGAGCTCGACGGCCCGTTCGACCTCCCGAATCGCCTCCTCGAAGCGGCCCGTCTCGAGGAAGGGGCGTCCGAACCAGAGGTGCGCTGTCGCGAACGCCGGATCGATCTCGAGGGAGCGCCGGTACTGGTCGATCGCCCGTTCGTACTGCCGGGCCAGGTACAGGACGTGGCCGAGTCCCGTGTTGATCGCCATCGACAGCGGATCGAGCTCGAGGGCCCGCGCCATCTGCTCGAGCGCCTCCGGGAACCGACCCATCGCCTTGAGGTAATCCGCGAAGAACTGGT
>DATJVB010000066.1:0-3538 GCA_035502055.1 Thermoplasmata archaeon
CCGGCGGCCGCGGCGGGCCGCCGGACCGAGGCGCGCCCCGGGTCCCGGGGCGCGGGGTTTGAACGGGTCCCACCCGGCCCGCGGCAGGGGGGACCGGCGCCTGGGCCCCCTCCCCAGGAACGCCCCGGCCCCCCGGACGACGCGGCCGACGGCCGTGAGCCGGCCTCCCACATCGCGCACGGCGGCCCTCGCGGCCGCGAGGGCGCCGGACGGGACCGTGGCGAGGAGCTCGTAGTCGCCCCCGTAGAACGCGATCGCGCGTCGCGCGGCCGCCGAGTCGGCCCGGTCCGCGAGACCGGGCGCCCACGGGAGGACCGCCTCGTCGAGCACGATCCCCACCCCGCTCGCCTGGGCGACGAGCCACGCGGAGTCGGCGACGCCGTCGGAGGTGTCGGTCATCGCCCGGGCGTACGGCCGAAGCGCTTCCCCTTCCTCGAGCCGGGGCTCGACGGCGAGGGCGCGCGCGAGCGCGCGCGGCGATGCCGGATGCTCGGCGAGGGCGACGGCGGCGAGTCCGCCGCGTCCGACCGTCCCGGTGACGACGACCACGTCCCCCGGCCGCGCGGCGTCCCGGGACGGCAGCCGGCCCGGGGTCGCCGTGCCCAGGAGGGCGCCGATCGCCGCGCGGACCGGGGCGGCCTTCGTGTCGCCTCCCACCACGTGCGCTCCGTACCGAGCGGCCATCCGCTCCGCCCCGAGCGCGACGGCGCGCGCCCAGGCCGGCGGGGTCGCCGGCGGGAGGAGGAGGTCGAGGAGAGCCGCGGCGGGTCGTCCCCCCTTCGCCGCGAGGTCCGAGAGGCTCACCGCCATCGCCGCCGCGCCGACGGCCCGCGGCGGCGACGCCGCAAGGAAGTGGGTCGCCTCGACGAGCGCGTCGGAGGTGAGGAGAAGGTGGCCCGCCCGAGGGAGCGGAACCGCGGCGACGTCGTCGCCGAGCGGGAGGGTCCCGGTGCGCCCGGCGGGGAGCGTGCGGGCGAGCCACGCATGGAACGCCCGCTCGACGAACGGTCTGCGGGCCCTGCGCACCGTCGCCATCGGGCTACGGGTACGGGAGGAACTCCTTCCCGAGAAGTTCGCGGCCGAGGATCATCCGCATCACGTTGAGCCCCCCCTCGGCGCCGACGAGGTACGACATGATCCCCCGGAGGCCGAGCTCGAGCCCCACGTCCTTCGTGTAGCCGGCGGCGCCGAACCACATCATCACGCGCTTCACGCACTCGAACGCGATCGGCGGCGCGGTGAGCTTCACCGCGGCGACGGCCCGGTCGACCTCGGCCCGGTGGGACGGGTCCCCGGCGAAGACGTACCGGTCGACGAGCCAGGCGGCGCGCCGGCACTGCCACTTCACCGCCTCGACCTGGGTGTGCAGGTCGACGAGCTCGAACTGGATCGCCTCGAACCGGCCCAAGGGCTGGCCGAACACCTCGCGGGTCCGGATGTACTCGGTGCCGGTCTCGAGCGCGCGCTCGGCCGCCCCGACGCACGCCGCCGAGACGAACGTCCGGGCGACGCTGAACCCCTCCATCGCGCGGCCGAACCCCTTCCCCTCGGCGCCGACCAAGTTCTCCGCGGGGACGCGGACGTCGTCGTAGGCGATCGCGCCGGTCGAGATCCCCATCCGCCCCATGTTCTCGAACTTCTGCGTCGAGATGCCCGGACTGTTCGTGGGGACGTAGAGGAAGTTGAACCCGCCCCCCTCCGCCCGCGTGAGCGTGAGGTGCCCGCCGCCGAGCCGCTTCGCCTCCTCGACGCCGGAGAGGAACGCCTTCTCGCCGCGCACCACGAACTCGTCGCCCTCCCGGCGGGAGGTGGTCCGCATCCGTGCGAGGTCGCTCCCGCCGGACGGCTCGGTCGTGGCGATGCCGAGGAACGCCTCGCCCGCGGTCACCTTCGGGAGGACGGCCCGGCGGACCGCTTCGGACCCGTGCCGGGCGAGGACCCAGCCCCAGCCGGCCTCGAGGAGGAAGAAGACGGCCGTCGCCATCGAGAAGTCGCCCCGGCCGATCTCCTCGGCCGCGAGCTCGGTCAACTGCGCGGAGGCGCCGAGCCCGCCGAACTCCGTCGGCACGGGCATCGCGAGGAGCCCGATCCGGGCCATCTCGGCGAGGACCGGGGCGGGGATGCGGCCCTCGGCGTCGATCGCCCGCTCGTTCGGCCGGAGGACCCGGTCGCCGAACGCCCGGACCGCCTCCTGGAACGCCCGTTCCTCGTCGGTGAGACCGAAATCCATCGGGGCGGCGACCGGTCCCTCCCTTTAAGCCCGTTCGGGCGGCCCAGCGCAACCGTTTTTCCTCCCGCTCCGGTCGACGGGCGGGAACGCATGACGACGGTGCGCGTCGCGGTGAACGGCTACGGGACGATCGGGAAGCGCGTCGCCGACGCCGTCGCGCGCCAGCCGGACCTCACGCTCGTCGGCGTGGCGAAGACCCGGCCGAGCTTCGAGGCCCGGGAGGCGGTCGACCGCGGGTACCCCCTCTACGTCGCGGGCGACGCCGGCGCGGACGCCTTCCGAGCCGCAGGCCTCCCGGTGGCGGGCACCGTCGAGGAGATGGTCCACGCCGCGGACGTCGTCGTCGACGCCGCGCCGGAGCGGATCGGGAAGACGAACGCCGCGATGTACGCGGGCGCCGGGGTCCGCGCGATCTTCCAGGGCGGGGAGAAGGCCGACGTCGCCGAGGTGTCGTTCAACGCGCTCGCCAACTTCGACGCGGCCCGCGGGAGGCGGACCGTCCGCGTCGTCTCGTGCAACACGACCGGGCTCGCCCGCGCCGCCTCGGTCCTCGCCGCCCGCTACGGGGTCGACCGGTGGGAGGCGACGCTCGTCCGCCGCGCCGCGGACCCGGCGGAGACCGGCCGGGGGCCGATCAACGGCATCGTGCCGACGTTCCAGCTCCCGTCGCACCACGGGCCGGACCTCCGCACCATCTTCCCGACGCTTGACATCGCTACGGCGGCCGTCGTCGTCCCGACGACCCTCATGCACGTCCACGTCAACACGGTCCGGCTCGCCCGGCCGCCCGCCTCGACCGCGGAGGTGCTCGCCGCGTTCCGCGCGACCCCCCGGTTCCACGTGTTCGCCGGCTGGGAGGGGGTCGACGGCACCCCCCAGGTGATGGAGTACGCCCGGGACCGCAGCCGCGGCCGCCCGGACATGATGGAGAACGTCGTCTGGGAGAACGGGACCCGGCTCGACGGCGCCACGGTGTACTTCTTCCAGGCGATCCACCAGGAGTCGATTGTCGTCCCCGAGAACATCGACGCGATCCGGGCGATGTTCGACCTCGCTCCGGACGCCCGGAGCTCGATCGCCCGGACCGACGAGAGCCTCGGGATCCCCCGCCCGACGGCGGCGGGGTCCCGCTAGGGCGCCCCCCCGCCGCGCGACCCGGACGGCGACGGCAAGAATCTTATAGAGCATCCTTCTCGCGCGGCGGAATGTATTACCTGGACCACCGACGGGACGTCGTCCGGATCCCGCCGGAGCGGCTCGGGCCGCAGCTCGAGACGGTGCTCACGCAGCTCGCGCAGCAGCAGTTCG
>DATJVB010000067.1:0-2195 GCA_035502055.1 Thermoplasmata archaeon
CCGACGGCGGCGCCGACGCCGGTGCCGGTCCTCACGCCGACGGCGGTCGGGCAGGGGATCGGGACGGTGTCGCTCCAGGCCGCGGCGGCCGGGTTCCTGGGCGCCGGGTTCATGCGCGTCGGGATGAAGAACCGTCCCATCGCGATGCAGGTCGCGGCGAAGTCGGGCCTCGGCGGCTACCGGTCCAAGTTCGATGCCGGACTCTCCGGCGAGGGAAGCGGCGCCGGCGTCGGCCGCTTCGAATAATCCCCGCGCCGACTCAGTACTCGCCGAGGCGCCGCTGGACGCGACGTCGGCTCGCGGGCTCGGAACCTTCGGCGTCCCCGGGCACGTCCGGGACGGTCGGCGGCGCCGGCTCGGGCTCCCGTCCCAGCGCCGCGAGCGCCACCACCGCGGGATCGTCGGGGTCCCGGTCGAGGACGAGCGCGATCTCCTCCATCGACAGGTCGAGCGCTGTCACGATCCGGGCGAGCCAGCGCGCCGCGCGCCCCGCGGGCTCGGCGCGGTACGTGGCGGCGAGCCGTTCGAGGAGCGGCCAGAACGACTCGAGCGCCTTGTGCCGGGACACGTGGAGGATGGGACCCATCTTCGCGAGGGCCGCGGTCCGCACGGCGCGGGCCGCGCGGGACCGGCCCATCGCGCCGAGGTACGCCGGGAACCCCACGCCGATCGCCCCCGCCGGGGCCTGGAGGCGCACGGCGACGCCGCCCGTCAGGAGCTCCCCCGCGTAGCTCCAGAGCGAGTAGACCCGCTGCCGCCGCGCCCGGACGAGGAACCGGTCGGCGGCCGAGAGCGGCCCGAACGCCGCGTCGCGCTGCGCGGCCGGGACGCGCGACCGGGCGACGGCCTCCTCGGCCCACGGCAGGATCTCGTCCGGAGGGACATCCACCCGGTCGCGGATCTCGACCGACCGGTAGAATCGCGGCGAGGCGAGCACGGCTTGGAGCATCGCCGCGACCTCGCCCGACTGGTCGCGGTGGCCCAGGAGGAGCCCCGCGTCCGTCCCGTGAGGGAGGGGCGCGACGGCGTCGAGGTCGTTGAGGGCGGCCCGCAGGTCGCCCTGGGAGCGCTCGACGATCCGATCGAGAACGGGCCCCGCAAGGTCGATCCCCTCGCGGAGCGCGGCCCGACGCACGACGGTTCGGACCTCCGAGGGCGAGACCGGTTCGAAGACGACGTGCGCGACGCCGTGGCGGAAGACGGGCGAGTACCGGGTGAGCGTCTCGGGGTCGTTGACCGTGAGGGCGAGCGGCTGCCGGGTCTCGCGGACGAGCCGCGCGATCGCCGCGAGTCCGCCGCGGTCCGTGAGGTCCTTCGGCCGGTTGCCCTCCCGCCAATCGGCGATGTCCCGCTGGGCCGCCGCGAGGCGGGTCCACGCGGCCCGGCCGGCCGTCTGGGGGAGCTCGTCCCACGATTCGAACGCGGGGGGCGCGCCCGGCCGCCCGAGCCCCCACGCCCCGGCGAGCGCTTCGAGGTCCCCGTACCGGGTCCGGAGGAACTCCCGCAACGGCGGCGGCGCCCGACGGCTCGGGGCCCCCTCGACCGCGCGTCCGGTGAGGCAGTCGGCCTCGTCCAGGAGGATGAGCGCCCGGCCCCCGGCGACCCGTCCGTGGGGCCCCGTCCCGCCCTGGAGGGTGTGCGTGAGCGCGGCCCGGCCGGCGACCGCCTCGATCGCGGCCTGGTTCCGCGCATCGGACGCGTTCATCTCGACGACGCTCCATCCCCGGTCGGCGGCGAGCGCGAGGACCGACGAGGTCTTCCCGACGCCGGCGGGTCCCTCGAGGAGGGCGGCGCGCCAACGTGGCGGTCCGCCCGATCGAGACCACCCGTCGGCCCACTCCCGCAGGCGCGCGATGGCGGCGCGATTCCCGACGACGTCCGAAAGCGAGCGGGGTCGTAGCCGGTCGGCGAGCGGGGCGCGCGCGTCCCGGTCGCCCACCGGCTCCGGCATCAACGGGAGCCATCCGCGTTCCCCGATTAAGCTGCGGGCGGTCCCCCGTCAGGGGTTTCAGGCCCCGCCGCTTCGCCTCGCGCATGGAGGCGCGCCGGCTGGGACCGGACCCGATGCCGGTGTTGTCGCTCTCGCTCGTGGGACTCGCGAACGACCCGGCCGCACGACTCCGACGGGAGGCGGCGATCGAGGTGCTCCGCGCGGGCCGGGCCCGGGGGGTCCGGCTCTTCGACGCCGGCGCCGG